>MVAA01000154.1:840-1574 GCA_003266105.1 Methanosphaera sp. rholeuAM6 | reverse complement strand
ATAAATATAATTCACATCCTATAATAATAGTGCACAGCCTCTTGCATATTGTTAAAAAGTATTTATTTTCATTTTTTAAAACAATACGTAACTATAATTATAGCAATAATTACAACAATTGTGACAATTAAACTAGATTCCGGTCCATAACTTCCCCCATTTAGAATATTTGGACCTATTTTGCTAACGTTAAATAGGGAAATTGTAGAGATACCGCTCACATCCAATCCGAATACGGGACCCAATAGGAAATTCCATGTTGCATGGACAGCACCACAGATCCAAACGTTATCATACTTTAAAAAGATTATGGCAAATAATGTTCCAATTAGGAAAATATTTACTGCCGTTAATATGTCGAATCCACCGATTCCCATATGAGGAAAAACGAATATGATGTTGGATATGATTATTGCAAGCAATATGCCATGTCTTTTGGCTAAGTAAGTCAGTGCCCATCCTCTGCAGATTATCTCTTCACCAAAGGATTGTATTGCATATCCTATCAGGAATAGGGGAAGATAAATGAAGGTTGAAAAATCAATGCCCTGATATCTGATTTGTCCTGACAGAACATTTAAAATCAAAATGGATAAAATCAATAAAAAACCAATGCAAAATCCTTTTAATATTGAAGACATCACATTTCCTTTAGAAAGACCAACACTTCTCAAACTTCGCTTTTCTATTTTGGACGCATATAGAATTACCATTATTGGCAAAGCAATGAATGC
>MVAA01000154.1:512-774 GCA_003266105.1 Methanosphaera sp. rholeuAM6 | reverse complement strand
ATTACAATTTCCTTTAAAAAGGACATTTCCCGAACATTTTTACGTGCTTCATTGATTGTTTCAGATTTTTCTGCATAACTTTCTATTGTTGAAAACATATCTTTCCTCCAACTAATCCATTAGTCTAATATTTTTTTCATGTTTTTATTGAACTATTCCCTATTCTACAAGATGGAGAGGTTCAAACCAGTCCAAGAAGTGCTATTGATAAGATGAACTCATCAGTCAATAAATGACAAAGGTACGGAACGAGAATGTTTTT
>MVAA01000154.1:0-461 GCA_003266105.1 Methanosphaera sp. rholeuAM6 | reverse complement strand
GGATCGTATGCATGCATGGATGCAAACATTATCATTATCAAGGCAACGGATACGATTATGGATAATTTGCGGTTATTCGAGTATTTGTATATGACCCTTAATAAAAACATAAACGGAATGAATTTGATGAATTCTTCACCCAATACATGGAATATAAATTCAAATGAAGTCATAACACTAATAGATGCAGGATCAACTGTTCCACTACTGACTATTCCAAATAGACTTAATATTGGATCGATAGCGAATGAATATATCATATATCCTGCAAAAAGAGCCACTATTAGAACAATATCCCTGCGGGACGGCATTCTGAATATTGCCTTGTAATCCCACTTTAAAAAATACAATACCGGAACGATTAACACTATACATCCCAATAATGCAAAATGAATCTTGTCAGATACCGCCAGGAAAAATCCAATAAAGAATGCAAAGAATAAAACGATCCAACCCCATTT
>MVAA01000107.1:13404-16712 GCA_003266105.1 Methanosphaera sp. rholeuAM6 | reverse complement strand
TTATTTTTAGTAATTTATTAAACATAATTTATTCATTAAGAATAGTCTATAAAATCAGTTATATATAAAACTTTGCAAAAAAAAGAAAAAAATAGGAGATTATAAAAGGAAGTCCAGTTTTTTATCAAGACTTGTTAATACTTCACTATTGTTTTTAACAAGTACATCATCCTCAATTCTAATTCCAAACTCTCCTGGAATATAAATACCCGGTTCTGCCGTGATAACCATGTTTTTTTCCAATTCACCTTCAGCCTTGTTGGAAATAACAGGATCTTCATGAATATCCAGACCAAAACCGTGGCCGGTACTGTGAATAAAATATTCACCATAACCATATTCAGTTATTACATCACGAGCAGCATTATCCACATCAGCATAAGAGACACCGGGAGCAATAGTGTTAATGGCAGCTTTTTGTGCTTCAAGAACAATGTTCCATATTTCTTCCTGACGTTCCGTGTTAATAAATGTTCTTGTAATGTCAGAACAGTAATAATCATATTTTGCACCCCAGTCAACAACTATCGGCGTTTCAACACGATTCATAGATGTTTCCGAATGTGGTGAACTGGAACGTTTACCTGAAGCAACAATAGTATCAAAAGCAGGTTTAATGGAACCATTGATTGTCATGTCAAATTCCAAGGATGCAGCTGCAAATTTTTCAGTACTTGAAAAGTCAATTTCCATAATTGCATTTTCTGCAATTCCAATGGAATTTTTAATATTGGTTATTTCCTCTTTCGTTTTAGTTTTTCTTTTATCTGCAAATACCTTGGATGTCTTGATTGCAGAAATATCATCCGACAAATACTGTACTAATCCAAACTCCAATGAACTTTCCACTGCAATATTGCCCTTAAGCAAATCCTTTACTTCAGATAATTTTACTACATCCCTTGTTTCAATTTCTGATTTTTCTTCTGCAGATTCCTTGTCTATACTGTTAACATATAATACTGGTTCTTCATCAATAATTAAATATGCAAAACTTGATGGATAAAAACCGGACAAGTATTTTATGTTTTCTGGGGAATAAACAAACATTGAATCTATATTTTCATCATTAAGCTGATTTAGAATTTCTTCATTTTTCATAAATAGTCCTTTCCTTCATTTCAAGATAGTTAATAATTTATTTTAAGTTAATTATATTTTTTAAACAAAACATATGAAAATGAAAAAACAAAGATAATACTAGAGATATAACTCAATATTTTAAGAGACTATTAATATGCTAAATGAATCACCTGTAACTTATAAAAGGTCTACTCATAGAACAATGAGTCCTGAAGAAACATTAGAGAAAATTTCTGAAATTACGTTAGATATAGGGTTGACAAGAACATCCAACATCACACATCTTGACAGGATAAAAATTCCCGTATTTACTTCTGTGCGTCCGTTAGCACAAGAGGGTGCTGTCAGTATCTATGCAGGCAAAGGTCCTACCGAAATACATGCAAAAGTTTCTTCAATAATGGAAGCTATTGAAAGGTATTCTGCTGAAATGCAGGAAAATGATGTAACAATTGTTAAATGTTATGATGAAGAGGACTGCATTAATCCTGAAAGTTTAATATTGCCACGTAACGGTTATGACAATGAAGAACTTGAATGGAGTAAAGGTTATTCTGTGATTACGGGTGAAGAAATTTATATTCCATCCAATGCCGTTTTCCATCCTTATAATTCCGATAATATTAAACATATTTTTTTATCTAATACTAATGGTCTTGCTTCAGGTAACTGTCTGGAGGAAGCAATATTTCATGGGATGATGGAAGTAGTTGAAAGGGATTCATGGAGTCTGTTTGAATCGTTTAAAGATAATAAAAGAGAAATTAATTGTGATAATTCCAATAATGAGTATATTCAGGATTTGATTAGAAAATTCAGTGCGGCTAATGTTTCCATTAAGCTGATTGACTTAAGCAGTGATAATGAGATACCTACAATTGGTGCCGTTTCAGAGGATTTGACATTTAAGGATCCTGCTTTGTTAACTCTTGGTATTGGTACTCATTTGGATCCTGAAGTTGCTGCCATCCGTGCAATTAGTGAAGTTGCCCAGAGTAGAGCTACACAGATTCATGGTACTCGTGAAGATACCACTCGTGCAAATCTACTTAGGGAAACGGGTTATGAACGTATGAAACGACTTAACAGACATTGGTTTAGAGATTCTGAGGATTGTATTGATTTGAATGATATGACCGATTATTCTCGCAATACGTTTAAGGAAAACATTGAAACAAGTATGGATATGCTTAAAGTTTCTGGAGTGGATGACGCTTATTATGTTGATTTAACCAGAAGTATTGGTATTCCTGTTGTTCGCACCATCATTCCGGGCATGGAAGTGTATAGTGTGGATTCATCCAGAGTTGGTAAACGTTTGATACCGGATAAATATATTGTTGATTAATTGAATGGGAGGAATTTAATGAAACAGGTTATTGTTATGAGAGCCGATTTGAAAATGGGTAAAGGTAAAATTGCTGCTCAAGCTTGTCATGCAAGTCTTAGTAGTTATAAAAAGGCAAGTAAAAGAGCTATTAGACAATGGGAAGCTTTTGGTCAGAAAAAAGTTGTTCTGAAAGTGTCTTCTGAGCAAGAATTGCTGGAATTGTATCATATTATTAAAGAAAATGGTTTTCCTTGTGCTTTAATTACTGATGCCGGACATACCCAGATTGAACCAAGTACTAAAACTTGTATCGGCATTGGTCCTGCTATCAGTTCAGAAATTGATAAGTTAACAAGTCATTTGAAGTTATTATAGGTTTTTATTATGGTTACTGTTGTTAAGATTGGTGGCAGTTTATTTCCAGATTATACTGAGAAATTATGTGAATGTTTTATCCAATCAGATGAAAAAATTGTTTTGGTTAATGGTGGCGGTCTGTTAGCTAATACTCTCCGTGATATTGATAGAGATTACGGTTTTTCTGATGATGTCAGTCATTGGAATGCCATTAAATGTATGGATATTGTCGGAAATTGTATTGCCGATAAATCTGATAATGTGGAGGTCGTTTATTCTCTTGATGATATTGATAGTGTTCATAACAATAATAAGATTCCGTTAGTTCTTACTTATGATTTATTAAAAAGGGAAGATCCCCTGGAACATAGTTGGGATATTACCAGTGATTCTATTGCCTGTTGGATTGCATATAAAATAAATGCCAAACTATTAATATTAACAAATGTAGATGGTATATATAGAGGTAACATTTCTTCAAATAATAAAAAACTTATTAAAAGCATTAGTGCAGAAAAACTATTATTTTTTAAAGAAA
>MVAA01000107.1:1153-13381 GCA_003266105.1 Methanosphaera sp. rholeuAM6 | reverse complement strand
AGAATAATATGGCAGAAAAAATGAACTGTACATCATGTAAACAAGAAATTTCACCAATAGATGATTATGTAAAATTCCATTGTCCGGAATGTGATGCAGAAATTTTCAGATGTCCTAAATGCAGAACTTTTGGACATGAATATACTTGTGAATGTGGTTTCAAAGGACCATAGATTTTTTTATTTTAATAATTATAAGGAGATTTGATTATGGGAGAAGTAGCAGTTACCCTAAAAGTTATGCCTGAAAGTCCTGAAGTAGAATTAGAAGGATTAAAAGAAGCAATTAAAAGTGCAGTTGACGAAAAAGAGTTTGAAAGAATTGAAGAAGAACCTATTGGTTTTGGATTGGTTGCTTTAAATGTTACCATTGTTGTTGATGATGGTGAAGGTGGAAGTGAACCTGCTGAAGAAGCAATTGCAGCTCTTGATGATGTAGCAACTGTTGAAGTTACTCATATGACCAGATTAATGTAAATATACTTATATTTACAATTAACATCTTTTTTTTGTTTGATTATTTTTTAAGTTATTACTTTTTTTAATATTTTGTAATAAAGTATAAGTATTACTAATTCATAATATAGTATTAAAAATATTATGATAGAAATTATATTAGCAATTATTATAGGAATTGTTTTAGGAACAATTACTGGAATTACACCAGGATTACACGTGAACACTGTCGGAATAATTATTTTTTCAATATCTGAAAAGATACTCAACCATACCACCCCAATAACATTATGCTGTTTCTTTGTAAGCATTGCTTTATGTCATGCAATGATAGAATTTATTCCATCCCTGTTGATGGGAATTCCCGATGAAGACACAATACTTAGCATACAGCCAGGACATAGACTGTTGTTTAAAGGAAAAGGAAGACAGGCAATACGGTTAACCAGTTTCGGAGGCTTCCTTTCAATAATAATTTTGATTTTGATTATGCCTTTACTGTTATTACTGTTGCCTGTAATATACAGTTTGTTAAAAGATTATATCGGTTTTCTATTGCTTTTTACAATGACAGTACTGTTATTTTATTTTAACAAAAAAGAAAAAAGATATAAAAGCATATTATTATTCCTGGTATCAGGAATTTTAGGATTATTTGTGTTAAATAGCAACGTTGGAAATAATCTTGGTTTACTTGCAATATTATCAGGATTATTTAGTGTGAGCAGTTTAATTTTTAGCATTAACTCAAAATCAAAGATTCCTCCACAAAGTGATGATAAAAGCATATTAATAGATTATAAATTTAAAAAATCTGCATTTGCCGGCAGCATATCCGGTTGTATACTTGGATTACTTCCGGGACTTGGTCCGGCTCAGGGAACAATAATTGCTCAAAGCATAACATTAAACAAAAACATAACCCCTGAAGAGTTTCTTATTACAAATAGTGGAGTAAACATATCAGATACATTATTCTCATTGATTGCATTGTACTTGATAAACAATCCACGAAGTGCAATAAGTGTTTACATAGGCAATATCCTGCCAAACATTAATTTAACTCATATAACACTGTTTTTATTTGTATCATTGGTCTGTGTATCAACGGCATGCATTGTTTCAATAAAAATAGGTGATTTTCTAATAGACAATATGCAAAAAATAGAATATAAAACCATGAATATGATAATAATAGGATTGATAACCTTTATCCTATTATCATTCACGGTTTTGACAAATGGATGCTTATGGTATGTTATTTTATGTTACGTTACAAGTATTTCGTTGGGACTGATTGCAAATACTGCAGATTTAAGTAAAAGTAATTTGATGGGTGTTCTGATAGTTCCATCGATCATAACATATTTTGGACTGTTTTAGATGATAACTATTTCGTCACATACCTGTTTCAATACTTCGGCATATTTTCGGGTATCCTCATTTGGAAATGCATCGATAATTCCTACATCATACTTCTGGTTTAGCTTTTCTGTAAGATTAAGTATGTTTTCATTGGTAATTTCATAGTATGAATCTGGTATTTCATTGATTTTAAGGTTTGTTTTTAAGCAATCCAATGATTGTTCATATATGTCATTGAACAGTACCTTTTTAGCGTTTTTAAGTATTGCATATATTCCCAGTGTACCCGGACCACACATTGCATCCAATACTGTAGGATTTTCATATTTGTCTAGAACTTCATCCAACTGTTTTATTTTAGGCGATTCCTCTTTGGGATATTCTATATGTAACTTTGATTGGTGTTTGTAAATTAATATTGGTTCAATATCCGTAAATTGTATATCGCAGCGTATATCACAGCCACTCAACAGTTCATATTCTATTGCATCTGTAGTTTCGTTGATTTTTCCTACTGTTTGATGAGTATCTCCCTTAATTATTGCTTTTATTTCAGGCACTTCTTCAATAATTTTTTCTGCAGTTTGTTTATCGGAAGTTGTTGTGATAATTACCAATGATTTTTCCGGTAAATAAGGCAATGCCCTTAAGCTTATCGCCGGAGATATTAATGGTGTTCCAACATTCCTTATCGATGTTGAAGAGGATATCTGGTTTGATTCAATCATTATTTTTAGTACGTGAGCCATGACAATATCAATATGCCTTTTTCCACATGATTCACATCTTAAATAATTTTTATCCAAATCAGATAATTTAACCTGTCTTATTAAGGGCATTGATTTTTTAAGTTGCCTTGTATTACAATTAGAACATGGTAAGTACTTTTTATTTATTTCTTGTAAAGTGTCTTCCTTGTTTTTTATACAGCTTTCGTTACATGTGCATTTCATAAGTTAATATTTGATGATTTTTATAATTATCTTTAAAGAAAGTAATACTTTTATAGTAGTTATGTAATAAATATTACTGTAGAAATATTATGAAATCTAAAAATCATTTACCACAATACACAACAAAAAACATGGAACAACTATCAACCATCGAACAGGAAGAATACCGGAAAATCAAAGAAGAATTGATTCAGAGAAAAGTCAATGACGAAAACATTACTGTAGAAAAAGAGGATATAATCTCACTCATTAACCAAAAATCCATAAATTCGGATAAAATCTACAACAAGCTAGAAAATGACCTGAACGGATATGGAAAAATCGATGGCCTATTAAAAGATGACGAATTAGAGGAAGTAATGATTATTGGAAACAGCAAACCTGTATATGTTTATCATCGAATTAAAGGAATGATGATAACGGACATTACTTTAAGTGAAATAGAAATACGTCAAATCATCAATAAAATAGCAAATTACGTTCATAGAAAAATCGATAAACAAACCCCAATATTGGATGCAAGATTACCTGACGGCAGCAGGGTTAATGCAACAATACCTCCGATTACTGCAGATGGACCAACTCTAACAATTAGAAAATTCAAAAAAGAACAATTGACAATTCTTGATTTGATTAAATCAAATTCAATCAGTGCCCATCTTGCTGCCTTTTTATGGATAAACATAGATGGAATGGATGTCAGACCTTCAAACATAATTATATCAGGAGGAACAGGTTCAGGAAAAACAACAACCTTAAACACTTTAACATCATTCATTCCCTTAAAAGAACGTATAATAACAATAGAAGATATATTGGAACTGCAGATTCCACAGGATCACGTGATAAGAACAGAGATAAGACCCCCAAATATTGAAGGCAAGGGGGAAATTAGTATGGATGTCCTACTGAAAAATTCGTTAAGGCAACGACCGGACAGGATAATTGTAGGTGAAGTAAGATCTAAAGAAGCAATAACCCTGTTTGGAGCATTGAATACCGGACATTCGGGAATGGGAACATTACATGCAAACTCCACCCAGGAAACCATTACCAGATTAACCAACCCTCCCATGAATGTTCCTTCAATAATGATAAATTCTATTGATTTTATCTTAATGCAGAACAGAATATATCATCCGGAAAAAGGGATTATACGTAGAGTGACAGAAGTTTCAGAAGTGGTTGGAATGGAGCAGAACACGCCACAACTCAATGAAATATACAGATATGATTATTCAAAGGATGCTTTGGAATATGTGGCCGTCTCTTCCAATGCTTTAAATGAAATTGCAAACATGAAAGGTTTATCCAATCATGACATATTGGATGAAATTTCCAAGCGTGAAGAATATTTACAACAAAATATAGCGAATAAACGAAGTAACATCTATGAAACTAAGCAAATATTGAACAAATATTACGACTATTAAAATAAAGTAAATAACGATTAATTTAAAGAGACATGTTAAGAGAAGTATTTATTAAAATTGGTTCAAAAACGATAATTTTCTATGGAAAAATTTTTTCAAAAAAGGATCATATGGAAACGGAAACGGCCAATCCAAAAAACAAAATTCAAAATAAAACATACGATGAAATAATAAAAAGGGAAACATCAAAGAACCAAAGAAAAATTGATTATAAAATTATTCTGATAACGGCACTAATCCTATTAATCTCCCTATCAACCAGGAATATACAGTTAATATTAATAATTACACTCATTCCAGTTTTAATTATTTTAATTAAAAAAGTATTTCCAAAAATTAAACAAGACAATAGAAAAAAGGAAATATTGCAAAAATTTCCTTACGCTCTAAGACAAATGTCAACACAACTAAAAGCGGGAATAGGATTATATGATTCAATGAAAACAATAGCAAACGGAAATTACGGTGCACTATCAGACGAATTTGGAATAACCCTTAATGAGATACAGTATGGTACAAACTATGTTGAAGCATTTGAAAAACTATCAGGAAGAACAAAGCTGCAAAGTATGGAAAAATTAGTTAGTCAAATTATCAGAACACTGAACAATGGAGGTAACCTGGCAGATACATTAAACACCATAGCTGATGAAAATTCATATAACATGAAAATAAAATACAAGGAATATTCGGAAAAACTTAATGCAATAATGTTGTTATACATGTTTATTGCAGTATTATTGCCTGTAATAATGTTCATAATGATTATAGCGGCAACTACCGTTATGGGTTCAATAATCAAGCAGGAACTGTTACTGGTATTATATTTATTCTTCTTTCCGATGATAATCATATTTATGATGATATTAATCAGTAGAATGGAACCAACTTTAAGTTAAAAAAATTTAATAAACATACTGATAAAAAATTAATATATAAACTAATGAAGGAAATAAAATTGTCAAAAAAAGAAGCAGATTTTATTAAGAGAATTAATGAAAGTCGAAAAATAATTAGCCAGTTTCTTGTTATAGAAAAAAGTATTAAAAGAACTAAAAACAATAAACCTTATCTGGACTTAGTATTACAAGATAAAACCGGACAAATCATCGGCAGAATGTTTAATAAAAATGTTAATAATGTATTTGATAAAATAGAAGAAGGTAAAGTTTACAATATTGTAGGAAAAGTACAGGAATTTCCTGTTAACTCTAAAAAATACAATATAATACTGGAAAGAATTATTTTAGCTAAAACATATGATGAAGAAGAATTTATTAGACAAATCGAAAATCAGGACAGTCATATTAACTATTTAATAAATACAATAAGTGAAATTGAAAATAAAGAACTTAAACTAGTTTTAGCCACAATGTTTGATAATGACGAATTCTTTGAAAAATTCATTACAGCTCCCGCAGCAAAAAGACATCATCATAATTATAAAGGTGGTTTATTAGTTCATACCAATGAAGTTATAGAAATCTGTAAAACTATTGCAACAATATATGAAGATATTGACAGTGATTTATTAATTACTGGCGCCATATTACATGATATTGGCAAAACGGAAACATATGACTATAGAACAGAAAAAATTGAAATGACAGATGAGGGTTCGATGATAGAACATATATTTATTGGTGGACATCTGGTTAAGGAATGTATGTGTTCATTGAACATTTCCGAAAAAACACAAACAGATTTGCTACACTTAATTTTAAGTCATCATGGTGATGTGGAATTGGGTTGGGGTTCTTCGGTAAGTCCTAAAACACCCGAAGCTATTGCTTTACATCAGGCAGATGACATGAGTGCTAAAATTACTAAATCATTAGAATAATGATAGAAAAAAATGATACATTAAATTTATTAAATAATAAGTTTATAATATAAATTAGTATGTTATAATAATTTTAAAATTAAAAATTAATCAAAACTAATTATGATATAACTGTTTTTAAAAGATTTTATAACAAAAATTAAAGGTGTGAAAATGGAGAAAATTAAAATCGCAGTTGTCGGTATAGGAAACTGTGCAAGTTCATTAATCCAAGGATTATATTACTACGCTGACAAGAACGAAGAAGATGTTGATGGATTAATGCACTGGTCAATAGAAGGATATAAACCTTCAGATATTGAAGTCGTAGCAGCAATAGACATAGACAAGAGAAAAGTAGGTAAAGATGTTAGTGAAGCCATTTATGCAAAACCTAACTGTACAACAATATTCTATCCGGATATGGAAGAAATGGGTGTTAAAGTATCAATGGGTAATGTACTTGATGGTGTAGCTCCCCACATGTCAAATTACAAAGAAGATTCAACATTTGTTGTTTCTGATGAGGCTGAAAAAAGCAAAGAAGAAATTGTTGAACTGTTAAAAGAAAGTGGTGCTGAAATACTTGTAAATTATTTACCTGTCGGTTCAGAGAAAGCAGGAAAATTCTATGCTGACTGTGCATTAGATGCAGGAATTGCATTTATCAACTGCGTACCAATATTTATTGTAAGTGATCCGGAATATGAATCTAAATTTAGAGAAGCTGGATTACCATGTGTTGGTGATGATATTAAAGCACAAATTGGGGCAACTATCACCCACAGAACACTGGCAAGTTTATTCAGAGACAGAGGAGTAAGATTAGATAGGACTTACCAATTAAATACTGGTGGAAACACTGATTTCTTGAATATGCTTAACAGAGATAGATTAGCATCAAAAAGAGAATCAAAAACGGAAGCTGTTCAATCTGTTCTAGCACATAGACTAGATGACGACGATATACATATCGGACCTAGTGACTATGTTGCATGGCAAAAAGATAACAAATTATGTTTCCTTCGTATGGAAGGTAGAACATTTGGTGACGTGCCAATGAACATTGAATTAAGATTAAGCGTTGAAGACAGTCCAAACAGTGCCGGGTGTGTTATAGATGCTATAAGATGCTGTAAATTAGCATTGAACAGGGGAATTAGTGGAGCTTTAACATCAATCTCTTCTTACACAATGAAACACCCTCCAATCCAATACACTGATGATGTTGCTCATGATAAAGTTGAGGAATTCATTGAAGGAAAACTAGAAAGATAACCGGAACATTACACTTTTAAACGCCCTTTCTTTATATCTTTTTTTATAATTATAATATGTATTTTGAGAAATAACAGGTTAGTAACTCTGTATAAGACTAACCGTATTAACATTAATAGAAATAGTTTATTTTATTGCTTTTTAACAATCGTGTTAATTATATTTTTGAGTAATCCTAACTGAATTAAATTAATTTTTTACACAATATATGGATTATTTTAATTTTTAGTAACGAAAAAATAAATAAAAAAAAGTTTGTGAAGAATTTAATTAAAAATATCTGATTCATTTAATTTTTCTTCAAAGTAATGAGTACGTTTATCCCATTTTTGTTTAAGAACTGTGGATGCAGCTACAAGTATTGCCCCCATTATTAACAAGAATACAAATGATGGCAGATAGTTTGACCACAACAATCCTAGTTGTGCTTCACGAACCATAGTTATACCATGAGTCATTGGTAAATATGGATAAAGAATTCCAAAGATAGTGTTCATAATCTCTACCGGATATACTCCACCAGAACCCGATATCTGGAATACCAATAGTAAAATTGCCACACCTTTTCCAACATCCCCAAACAATGATATCAATGAGTATATTATTGCCATGAATATTACTGCAACAAAGTAACATGAAAGTATAAACATTAACGGATTGGAAACATCAATTCCTAACAAAAATGATCCGATTAGTGTAACTGTTGTCTGTAATATTGCCATTCCAGTAAATAACGCTAGTTTACCCAGGTACATTTCCTGTGGCCTGTATTTTGTTCCTATGCTACTACCTGTTTTGAGCATTACAGTAGTAATGAGTGCACCCACCCACATGGATAATACCAAATAGAATGGTGCTACTTGTGAACCATAATTATTTGTTGGGAATTCTTCATGTCTTTTAAGAATTACTGGTGAAAAGAAATAATCCCCAACATCATCCTGATTAACATCCGTAATTGCAGATAATTGCTCGGCAGCAAAACCAATTTCGTCTGATGCATTTCTTAATGCTGAAGCTGATGAATAACCTAACAATTCAGCACCGTCAGCTAATTTTATGGTTCCATCAGCTAAAACATGTACCCCACTTGACAATTCATTAGCACCACTTGCCAATTTACTAGAACCGCTAGCTAATTGACTAGAACCACTAGCAACACCATGTGCTCCAGTAGCTACACTACTTGAACCATTTGCAACTGCATGTGCACCATTGTTCAAATCATTGAATTTCTGATTAGTTTCATTCATTTCCTTATCAATTTTTTCAAGTAAGTCATGAATGTTTGATTTGTCTTCCTTATTTTTTACTGCTTCTTTAAGTTGAGTTACGTGTGTTGACACGTTGTTAAATTTATTGGATATTTCCTCCGTCTTATCTGCTACACGACCAGATCCGATAGCTACTGTTGCCGTATCACCTGTTAAATTATATGATTCACCAAATAGATTTAATGCACTATCTCGCACTTCATGTGATTCGGAATTTAATTCATTTAAATCCTGTGCAATTCTTGAGGTATCTGTATCAAGTTTATTAACATCATTCTCTAATTTTGAGACATCACTTCCATTTTCTATTGCATGTTTAATTTTTAAATAAATTGCATATATTTCATTGGTTTTATCTGCAATCTGTTGTGTTCCATCTGCAACTTGTCCTGCACCACTAGCTACCTGGTCAGCCCCATTAGCCAGTTTCACAGAACCTACGGATAGTTGAGTTGCCCCACTTGATAGGGCATTTGCTCCGGATGCTAATTGATTTGAACCACTTGATACTTTGTCTGCACCTGCTGTTAACTGGTTTGCACCACTTGCAACCTTATTAGCACCGGCAGATAATTGATCTGCACCACCGGACATCTTATCTGCACCAGTGGCTAAACCTTCCTGTAATTCTCCTAGCTTACCAACAGCTGCTTCATCAATAAATGATACAATTTCGGCATTAAGGTTATTATATACTGCCTTAGCTGCAGAATCTGTTAGTTTGGCAGCTACAGGATTAGATTTCTCATTAACAATATACTCCAACTCAGCAGAATGGGGATCGCCTGTTACTATCGATACAATAGATTCGCTGAAATTTTTTGGGATTATTATCCCTGCATAATACTTTCCATCATGAACACCTGTTCGCAGTTCATCCGACGAAACAAATACCCATTTAAAATCAGTATTATTCTTTAATGAATCAGTCAAATTTTTTCCTACATTAATGTCGTCGCCCTGATAAGTTGTTCCGTTATCCTCATTGGCTATAGCAAATACAACGTTTCCTGTTTCTTCATAAGGATTCCAACAGGCATAAATATTAACCAATCCATATAATGAAGGCAGCAATATAACTCCAATTAACACTAATATTACGATGGGATTTGCAAAAGCTGAATGAAAATCGCTCCTCATAATCTCTAATATGTTGTTTTTTGATTGTTGACCACGTTCAGATATGTTAGTTTTATTTAAAACAGTGCTACGATTATCATCCTCTTTTTTTCTTAAATCTAATTTCTTCATTATCCAACTCTCCAACAAACACCATTAACAAAAATAATAAAATTATTCTTAGGTAATTTCAAACTGAGGTTGTTTGGTTTAAAATTTCTAATTAATATGTTTTTCACATAATTCAATGCAATAGTAATTCTTCCAACAGTTATCCTATAAAAGTTTCTGGTTAACACGTGTAAGATGCGTTTATATTCTTGTCAATAGTAGTTAACTCATTACTAATTTCATATGAATAATTGTTTATCTTCATAAATATATATAATTTATTATTGTGCTGTTTTACCACAGTTTATCGTGTTTTTTACGTTTTATAACCTAATTACACTGTATTTTTCTGTTTTCAAAAGTGTACTTGTTTTATACGTATCGTATTCCACACTATGCATTCTTTTTTTATAATTTTTCTTGTGAGTCGGAGTACACATTCCGCATCTTATTTTATCCATGCATTCAGTAATGTAATCAGTATATTTCTGATTGTATATAATCTGTTATGTGTAACATGGCTCATTGAACTGTAATTGTAATCTGTTCCATTGTATACTCCTTTACTGTTACTATCAAATCATGAAAATCAGATTTGAAAGCGACAAACATACACAAAAGGTACCTGCCATATGAAAAAAATTCTTACGAAATAGGCCACAACTTCCGACCACTAGGAATACCATGAACAGAACATAAATACTATTATCTGTTATAACAGTATGATATTTTTTTTTGACAATATTTCTCCCATATTGGATTAAATATAATTTAAATCAGTCTTCGATAATAAAAAAAAACAAGAAAATGTATGTAAAAACATACTTAAAAATATACTTTTGGAATTGAAAAAAAAGGATATTAACTAAACATCAACATAATCTTTATCTTTTCCAGTAAATAATGACATTATTCCTGCGATTAATAACCATATTCCTATTACTGTTCCTAATATTTTTGGATCATTAAGGAAATAACCTAAAATTAGTGTTAAAAAACCATACAATATTGTAACTATGCCCACTATACCTATTGGTCCAGTAAAGAATAATAGTATGCCCAGAACAACTAACATTATTCCAAATAAATAAATCATTAATCCTATTACTCCAGATACAAATGTTGGATCAAATATTAAATAATAAGCAAATATCATACATAATACTGCAAAAATAAGATATATAAGTCCAAAGTATTTTGTAATAATTAGTTCGGCTATTCCAGCAACTATGAATGCGGCTGCTAACAATATAATTACGATTCCACTAATAAATCCTATAGTTTCAGTAGAAATCATTGGAAATAATAAAGCAATAATACCTAAAATAATCATTATTATTGAACTAAATTTTTCACTTAAAAAAGAATTCATATTTTACCTCCTATTTAATGTTTAATGATTAATGATTTAAATATTTCCTATTAAATTACTATATATAATTGAATTCAAATGTTTATTTTAACATTATTTTTTTAATAATAATGGAAATATTTTTTCATATTTTTACCTGGTTTCATTGCCATGTTATTAACAGAATACATATACTTTTATTTTTATATATGGTTCTATCAGAAGGCTATTTCAGCTTTTTTATTAGTTTATTACTGTATTTTATATATTTGATAAAAACATTCCCCTATAACACTCAATTTTGACCTCATGAAAACAAGATTAATAAATAAAGAGAACATAACAACAAAAATATTCACAATAAGATAATCTTTGAAAGAAAAAATAGATAATACTAATAGTATAGGTGTAAGGTTAATCTGTGAACCTTTAATCTACACCAAAAGATCAACAATCAAATATCCGAAAAAAAAACATGGAGTCATAACTCCAAGAATCTCCACATAGTTATAATGACAGAATACTTGACAATGATTCATTTTATTGTATCATCAGATAAACTGCCACTATACTAGGTAACGTAATGATAATTGTATTAACAATCATCCTAAAACGACGCCTTCTCCATTCTTTTTCCGTCAATTCCCTCATTTTTGGAATTTTCAAAACACTCAAAATAATTCCTGCTGACATGAAAATGAAATATGTGTTGATAATAAACAGATATCCTGCTCCAAGNNCCCATCTTCCGTTTGCAATAGAATAACCACAGGTACATAATGGTGGCATAAGAGCAGTTGCAATTGCAACACCAGGGATAACTGTATTTACCTTGTCTTCTCTGGTTTGTCCGATTATTCCTGCAAGCCCACCGAAAAAGGCTATGAGAACATCATAAAATGATGGAGATGTTCTTGCAAGTAATTCCACTGTTGGATCTTTAACCGGAGAGAGGAAAAAATAAATCATGGCAGCAGTTACACTGATTACAATCTGTAACCCAAAGCCTGTGAGATGTTTGCGAAGCAACGGATAATCTGCAGACACGCTTGCATATGCGGAAGCAA
>MVAA01000107.1:0-1137 GCA_003266105.1 Methanosphaera sp. rholeuAM6 | reverse complement strand
CACACACATATTTGTTCCTGTGACTCGCCCTCCATCCAAAAGACGTGACCGAATTTCCTCATTCGATGCAGAATCCTCTGATAACGAAAACGTTCTCTTTATTTTTTCCTTCATTCTTTCTTTTTGATTGTTCTCCGTATTCATATTATCTTTTCCTTATCTTTCATGACTTGATATATAAATATACCGTAAAATCTATAATTTTAGATCAAATCAAGTAAATTTATTTTTTTATACATAAAAATCCATGTAATAATAATTGAGAGTAGACATGATATAATTATTAATGGAGGATAGTAATAATAACCAATAATCATGAAAATTGCTGTAAATATAATGTTTAAAACATAATTATTATAATTTTGGAATGCTACTTGTAAAAATTTGTTGGAAGAATCTATTTTTTTCATTTCGAATGTGGCAACAATAGAACATAAATTTATCAATATGAAATCTATTCCATACAGGAATTGAGGTACAAAATCATAGAAATGCATAGCAACAGATGTTGTTAAATATGGGATTAACGATAAAAAGAATAATCCTATTGATATTGACCATATTGATTTATAATTAATCTTGTTAACAATAGCAAATAAATTATAATTGAAATTCCATGCATTAAAACAAACAATGAAACTAATTATGTATGCTAAAAATTCAAGTTTCAAATCCAATAATGCTGTTAAACTACCATTTACAGCAGTTGGAATTTCAAGTACGACAATTGTTATGATAATAGCTATAATTGCGTCAATTAATGCTTCAAATCTTTTAGTATCTTCAAATTCCATACCTTGTTTTCTATTATTGATAATGCTTAAAATTATAGAAATTAAACATGCAACATATATTCCCGGAGTATATACAGTATATGATACTACAAAACCGATTATTGTAATGATTAAAGGCAGTATGAAAGAAATTTTTTTAATATGTAATTCTTTTAATTTCTCATTAGACTTATTAGCTCCAAAAACCACGATTACTGATATAATATGGGAAAAAGTACCAAAAACTATGAGTAATCCAAATATTGTCTCAGCAGCTAAAGAATACAAGTTCAATGAAAGCCAAGATGCAAAATACGGAAACAGTGAAAATAAAAAAATTGAAATCCCATATGCGATTAGAGAT
>MVAA01000119.1 GCA_003266105.1 Methanosphaera sp. rholeuAM6 | reverse complement strand
TTACAACAATTCATGGAAAAACACGTAATCAATTTCATAGACAGATACTTATTATACCTTAAAGACCCCCAAATAGAAAAAACATCCAACAAATTAGATAACTACTATGGAAATACAGATCCAGAAATAATTAAAAAACGATACAAAACTAGAAATGGAATATTAAGCTATTTATATTACCAAATGGTTGATTGGACTGATAAAAAAGAAAAAGATAATTTAAGCCTATAAAACTTTACAGCCTCAAAAAAAGAAATTATAATTAATAAGAATTAAATTTTTAAATAATAACCTTTATATAAAAAAAGGATTGAAAAAAAGCATAGTTATGAAAATAGATTTGATTTAATTAATAGCATCACAGAGTATTTAATAGTCAATTGAATTATGAAAAACCACATATAATATGAAAATATCGTTTCATTGATGTCCAATATATTAAAAAATCAGATGAAAATTTTAATTTGAGTGCATATATTTGCATAAAGCTTCAAATTTTGTGAAATTTGTTTTTGAAAACTAAATAAACTTGAAAAGTATTCCTCAGCAAAAAAGATAACATCAAAAAAAGAATGAAAACTTTTAACTATATTATAATATACTACTTTTAATATATACTCTATACATGTTAGAATTAGATGAGCTTTTAAAGATTTTTAATGAAGGGTCAGAATTGGAAATGGATGAAAATGCTACTGAAGCATGTAACTATTATTCCCAAGAAGCACAAAAAATCACCTGTGAAATGAATTATAAATACCATAATCTTGATGAAATTAGACAATTGTTTTCAAAACTAATAGATAAGAAAGTCAGTGATGATTTCAGGGTTTTTCCACCGTTCACAACTGATTTTGGAAAAAACATTCACATTGGAAAAAATGTTTTCATCAATTCCGGCTGCAGATTTCAGGATCAGGGGGGAATTTACATTAAGGATAATGTTTTAATTGGCCATAATGTTGTTCTGGCTACTTTAAATCATAATGAAAATCCCCAAAAGAGAGGTAATTTAATTCCATCATCCATAACCATCGGAAACGATGTTTGGATTGGTTCCAATGCCACAATACTGCCTGGAATCACTATTGGTGACGGGGCGATTATTGCTGCAGGAGCCGTAGTCACAAAAGACGTTGCAAAAAACACAGTCGTCGGAGGAGTTCCCGCACGATACATTAGAGATGTAAAACTATAAAATGGTTTTCATATTCAAAATAAAAAAGAGTGATGACATGTTATTTATTAAAAAAACTTCCATAATACTTATTATTTTAAGTTTTTTACTTTTATCTGGAGTTAATGCTCAAAATAATGATAATATGATAAAACTTAAAGTTAATGGCCATATTTTTGATGTTGAATTGGAAAATAATCCTGCAACAAAAGAGTTGGTAAAAAAATTAGAAACAGGCAATGTTAGTGTCAATGCAACAGATTACGGGAATTTTGAAAAAGTTGGAGATTTAGGTTTTTCACTACCGGCTAATGATGAAAATATAAAAACTGAACCCGGAGATATTGTATTATATCAGAAAAATCAAATATCTGTTTTTTATGACTCCCATTCATGGAGTTATACAAAATTAGGTAAAATACAAAATGCCAGTGATTTAAAAGAGATTTTAGGTTCAGGCAACACTACATTAGAATTCAGTCTGAAATAATTTAAAAAAAATAGTTAGTTAAAAATATTAACTAACTTAAAAATTTTCTTTGTAGAACTCGGCAATTTTATCGAAAGGAATAATATCTAAATCGTCATATAAATCTGTGTGAACTGCATTAGGTATGATTAATAATTCCTTATTGTCTCCAGTTAATTTTTCAAATTCATCTTTAGACATATAACAGGAGTGTGCATTTTCTCCATGGATTATCAAGACTGCTGATCTGATTTCATCAGAATATGCAATAATTGGCTGTGAGATAAATGAAATACAACCAATAGCATTCCATCCGTCATTTGAGTTTAGAGAACGTTTATGATATCCTCTTTCTGTTTTATAATAATCATAGTAATCTTTTACAAAGAATGGAGCATCATCAGGAAGTGGATCAACTACTCCACCAGCTCTTACATATTCACCATTTTTATAGTCCTGTGTTCTTTGATTGTTTAGCATGACTTTCGTTTCATATCTTGCATCAGGACTGTCTGCTTCATCAAAATATCCTTTTGCGTTAATGCGTGTCATATTATACATTGTTGATGTAACTGTAGCTTTAATACGAGTATCAATTGAAGCTGCATTTAAAGCCATTCCTCCCCAACCGCAAATACCGAGAATTCCAATTCTATCACTATCCACTTTATCATTTGTCGCTAAAAAGTCAACTGCAGCCTGAAAATCTTCAGTGTTAATGTCTGGAGATGCCATATAGCGAGGTTCACCGGAACTTTCGCCAGTAAATGACGGGTCAAAAGCAATTGTTAAAAATCCCCTTTTAGCTAATTCCTGGGCATATAAACCAGAGGACTGTTCTTTAACCGCACCGAATGGTCCTGAAACAGCAACAGCAGGCAATTTTTCATTAGATTCTTTAGGTTCGTATAAATCTGCAACCAAAGTGAATCCATACCTATTTTTGAATGTAATTTTTTCATGATTTACTTTATCACTTTTAGGAAAAACTTTATCCCATTCTTTTGTTATTTCAGTATTATCCATAGTAAACACCTACAGTTATTATATTTAATATGATAATATATAATAGTTGCATTTGTTAAAGTAGAAGAATTATCTACTACTTTTTGGTTAAATTTGTTTCAATATATTGTAAAAATATTCACTTATCAAAATTATTTTAAAAATTGATTAAAATTTTTAATATGGATAATCCCCTTTTTCCTCATATTCTTTTTTTAACCATGCTTTGAATATAGAATCATATATTTGATATTTATCATTATTCAATTCTATTAATATCTTATTCTGTAAAGTTTTTAATGATGCGCCAATAGCTCCACTTTTCACACCTAATTTATTTGCTATATCAATTCTTCTTAATGGTTTTTCAACAAGAGCCACGATAATTCTTTGTTCCTGTTTAGTTAATTTACACCATTCATTAGTAAGGTGAACCAATAAGTAAGGTAAGGATTTTTTAAATTCCGAAATTATTTTTTCTTCACCCAATTCTTCATTAGGCGGCAAGAGTCTAGCAAAGCTATTGATGTAATAAGGAATTCCATTAGTGCATTTATAAAATCTGTTAAATCCATCATCTGTGAATTCAAGATAATTTGCTTTTTCAGTCAGGTAATTTTTTGTTGTTTCATATGAAAATGTTTTGATTTCATAATTGAGGATTCTACCCCCAAAAGCTCCTTTTTGACCAGCAATATCTGATATCAGTTCATCTTTAACGCTCATGCTTCCTGAGAAAATATAACCAATATTTTTTTGTGATTGGATAACACTTCGAATATACCATAAAAAGCCATTAACATCTTCATCAAGCTGTTTTAGGATTTGAAATTCATCCATAAATATTAAAATACCATCAATATATTCTTTGCAATCGCCATATATTTGTTGAGGCAAATCCATCACAAAACTTGTGAATTTAGTATAATCTTCATCGGTTTTAAGAATAGGAATTGGGATTTTGTCTACTGACTCTATTTTGTCTATTATGAAATTGCGAGTTTTAAAATATTTCAGAATTTTTGTATCAATTGTAATAATATTTGATTCATCACATGCATTTATAATGGATTCGTAAAATAATCTCATAAAGCAAAAACGATCAAGTTTATCTTTTTTAAATTTATCCATTGCGGATAAATCCATATAGACAACCAAATATTCATTTTGAAAGTCTTTTTTTAATTTTTTCATTAATGCCGTTTTTCCAACACCCCTAATACCTGTAAGCAGTATTGTTGGTGTTGAACCTTTTTTAGCTAGCTCTAGATTATCAGAGATAAATGAAATTTCATCTACCCTATTGTAAAACTGTGAATCATCTAAATCATTATCATTTCCTAATGGTAAACTTGCCATAATATTCACCTGAATTAGTTAATATTTTGTTAATCAAGACATATAAATGTAATGGAAATTTAATTATAATGAAAAAAACACACTCTCCATCATGTAATGGAAATTACATCATGATGAAAAAAACACACTCCACATTACATTAAAAGATAGTGTAAAATTGTATAGGC
>MVAA01000056.1:254-16485 GCA_003266105.1 Methanosphaera sp. rholeuAM6 | reverse complement strand
AACAAATATCTTTTTTTTATATTCATTTATCATAAACTACTTTTTTTTGCAAATTTTTAAGAGTTATAAACTACATAAAACAATTATAGAAAAATAATATTTAATAAAAATTTTTGGAGAGAATATGATAATGCAAGTACCGGAATTTCCAGATACTCAAGATAAACAACCAAAAGCACCTATTTCATTGACAAGAGTCGGTGTAACTGGAGTTAAAAAATTATTAAAAATCAAACGGGATAATAAACGTCCGATAATATTATTACCAACATTTGATGCTTTTGTAGATTTGCCAAGTACACAAAAAGGTGTACACATGTCTAGAAATCCGGAAGCTATATCTGAGATAATCTATGAATCAACAAATAAAATGGAAATTCACATTGAAAATATTTGTGCAAACCTTGTAAAACGATTACTGGAAAAACATGAATATGCAGTAAGGGCGGAAACAGAAGCAAAAAGCGAATACATCATCAATAAATATTCACCAGTAACACACAAGAAAACTCAAGAAACAACAAATATCATTGCAAGGGCAATAGCAATAAAAGATGATGAAGGAAATATTTCGGTCAGAAAGATGATAGGGGCACAAGTTGTTGGAATGACAGTATGTCCCTGCGCACAGGAATCCGTTGAACAGGAGTCTAAAGAAAAATTACTGGAATTTCTAGATGAAGAAACTACAGTAAAGGTTTTAAATGCTGTTACATTCGCATCCCATAATCAAAGAGGGATAGGAACAATAATGTTGGAGGTTTCTGAGAATCAGGATGTCAATGTTGAAGATTTGATTGCAATAATTCAAAACTCAATGAGTTCTCCTGTTTGTGAAATACTAAAAAGACCTGACGAAAACAAAATAGTCACAAATGCTCATAAAAACCCTGTATTTGTAGAAGATTGTGTTAGAAACATGGTGTTGGGTTTATTGGATAAATACTCCCAATTACCGGACAATTCTATGGTAACAATTAAACAAGTTAATGAAGAAAGTATTCATCAACATAATGCATATGCTGAAAAAGTTGCATCAATAGGTGAATTAAAAATAGAAAATGGTATGTGAGGGATAATATGGAAGTAATGGCAGTATCAAGACCTATAATGGAAAAAATGGATGCGTTCAAAGGATGTAAACCGGTAGTTCACAGTACCGAGTCAGTGATTATTAGGGGAAAAACCCATAATAAAGTAAAACCTGAAAATATGTATCCAAGATTATTGGAACTATTTAATGAATTAAATATTGAAAAGATTGAAAAGGAGTCTGAAAAGGCACGTAAAATTACTGATCAAATAGATTCCGTATTCAGAAAAACAGAAGAAGTTTATGATGAATCCAATGGTTTGGAAGGAATTGAAAGATTAAAGAAAACTTTTGAAATGACAGGATTCCATGCAGAATATGCTATAGGCCAAATAGATGACTTGGTAGTTTATGTTGTACTTTACATGGACAAATCCGGTTTTGGGCCAATGTTTGTTGAAACAATGGTTATTCGTTATGATGAATCATCGTTATAACCACTATTTTTTGTGATTAAAAATGACAATATCGAAAAATGAAGCAAAAATGATATTAGTTTCTGATTTAAACACCTCTCTTGATTTAATAAAAGAAATTAATTATCATAGGTCTTCCAATATAATAACTTATTCTAAAAACATTTTTTTACCGATTACGCATATTTGTCAAAATAACTGTGGATATTGTACTTTTAAACAGGATATAAATGATGTGCAATATCTTGTAATGGATAAAAATAAAGTTTTCAATATGATTAAACAGGCAAAAGATTTTAATTGTACAGAAGCTTTATTCGCCTTTGGAGAATCTGCTGATAAAAATGAACAGGTTCTAAATAAGTTGGAAGAGTTTGGGTTTGAATCAATGGTGGACTATGTTTATTTCCTGTCAGAAAATATTTTACAAAATTATGAGATGCTACCTCATACAAATATGGGTATTATTGAACGTGATGAGTTGCGCAAATTATCTGAAGTAAACGCATCAATGGGATTAATGTTGGAAACAACAAACAAAAAACTTCTGAAAACGATAGCTCACAAGGACAGTCCCGGAAAAAATCCTGAAAAAAGAATAAAATTCATAAAGAATGCGGGACAGGAAAATATACCATTTACAACAGGTTTGCTTATTGGCATAGGAGAAACTGTGGATGATCATATTGAATCATTGTTTACTCTTAGAGATTTACATGATAAATACGGTCATATTCAGGAGATTATTATTCAAAATTTCAAACCTAAACCAAATATTCCCATGAATGATTATCCGGAACCTTCAGTAATTGAACTATTAAAATTAACCATTCTTGCTTCAAGAATGTTTCCGGACGTAAGTATACAAATTCCACCTAATTTAAACAGAAACTTAATGTCTTTATTTGTTTTATGTGGGGCTGACGATGTTGGAGGTATATCTCCATTAACAAAAGATTATGTTAATCCGGATAATAAATGGCCAACTGTAAATGAACTTGAAAAAAACTTAAAAACAATTAATTATTCATTGAAAGAAAGACTTCCTGTTTATGAAAAGTATATTAATGAAAAATACTTAAAAGAAAAAGTTTATGAAAAAGCAATTAAGCTTCAAAAAGAAATTAATTAACCTTTATGTCAACAACTGTATGGTGGACACCAGGGGAATATTTTTTAATGCTACGTTTATTTAAAACTTCAATGCTTCTATTAACTTTTTTTGCAGCATCTTCAACTCTTTGAATAGGCCTTTCAAACAAAATGGCCTCAGGAGTGGATTCATGGTAATGAATAATTCCACCTTCTTTCAGATATTGCATGGCACTGTCAAGGTAATGGTGGGTACCACCAATATAACCCATCATAATTCTGTCGGCAATGTGGTCAAAGTCTTGTAAAGCACAATCACCAAAAATAGGTTCTACAATATCTTCAACTTTGTTTAACTTCACATTTTCACATAAGTAAGTGTAGCTTATGGGATTAATCTCAATGGCATATATCTTTTTGGGTTTGGAATGAACAGCCATTGGGATGGTAAAATAGCCGATTCCAGCAAACATGTCTATTATTGTCTCGGAACTTTGAGGTATTCTGCTCATACGAAGTCTTTCACCAGTATTCCCTTTAGACCACATTATTTTAGCAACGTCAAATTTATATTTACAGTAATTTTCTTTATGTATTGTTTCTGTTCCTTCACCGTAAATCATTTCTACTTCCGGTTCCCTTTTTTGGCCACGTATTTTACCTAGTTTTACAACTTTATTTATGTAAGGAAGTTTTATTATTTCTTCTAAATTATCTGGCTCTTTTTTGACAACCAGTATGTCTCCAATCAGTTTTCCTTTCATATATAAACTCCTAGAATTTCACACCAATGTAATTTATTAATTCAATTAAATCTTCAAATGCATATAATTCCTGTTTTAAAACATCATTTTTAGTTAATGTTCCACTCATTTCTCCATCAGCAGTCAATAAGTCAGGACCTCTCTTAATTAAACGGAATTTTCCATCTCGTCTGAATATTTCCTCTGCAACCATATCATGTACAAAACATCTTCCGGGAATTATAACACTATCTTTCACTTCTTCCAAATCAATTTCCCTTAAGTCCTGTTCGGTTATTAAACATGCTATTTCCTGTTCTGTTGGAATAACATTAATGTGGTCTGATACACCCAAGTTTTCAAATATTTTTCTTATATACTTTGCAGATATCTTGCTTGTAATAATGGTTGCTTCTGCTTTGACTGGGGTTAATATTTCTAAGTATTCTTTGTTTTTATCCTTTGATAATGCATAAGGACTATCTGTCTCTGGATCACATACTGGAGTCCCAGTTACTCGTAAATTGAACTCTTTTGAAGTATCAATTACCAACTGTTCAAATTCATCTAGGGGTTGTTGTTCAATACCTGGAATTATCGGATCATCATTCAATATCAATCCCTGATTTCTGTTATTGGCAAATCTCATTAAAATAAGGGCTTTAGCACCCCATGTTTCCAGATTTTCACAGGTTCTTGCCAATTCTTCACCATCATTTACTCCGGGAATAATTATGGATGCTGCATGCACATCACAAGATTCACAAAATCTTTTCAATGCTTCTACGGAGGCTTCTGGTGTGGGATCGTTCATCCATTCTCTTCTTAGTTTTGGATCGGTCGAAAAAGCTGTGTAAGTAGTTTCTATGACGCCATTATTAATTAATTTATCAACAATGCCGGCATCATCAATACCCTTTCCACTAGTATATCCTAAATGAATTGGCAAACCAATGTCATTTATTCCTTTGGTCAGGTCTAAAAGATCAGGATAACAACTGACATCTCCGTCTCCCGTAATATTTACCATTGTGTTTTGTGGAATTTCTCTTTGGAAAACATTAGTCTGTAGTGTTGAAAGCACATGATATGCCGGGAAATAATCCCGTGTCATGTTTGTATCGGTTGTACAATGAGGACATCCGACATGTCCTGGTGGACAGTTTTTACAGCCAAGAATTTTTCGTTCTTTAACATTTTTAAAGTAACAGTACTTGCAAAAACCTCTACAATTTTTTCCAGGTATCCCACCTACATCAGCCATGATTTGCATAAGTAATTATTTCTATGTTATATTTTTTAATGGTATCGAAAAATTATGAAAAATGCAATAAAATAGAAAAAAAATATAACTGAAGAAAATCAGATAAATAATTACTAATGATTATAAGACATTAATAATTTTAAGGTAGTGTGGTTGATGATAGGAAAAAGTACTCACATAGTAGATTGTAGGGAAACCAGAGGAATAGGTGAAGGTGGAGGAATAGCTCAAAGAGGAACTTATGCTCAGTGTGGGGATGATCTGTTGGCTGTTGCTATGTCTCCCGGTCGTAGACACATTACGAAACCGGTATGTGAAATTACTTTTGCATTAAGGGAAGCAAACATTCAAACAAGTACATTGGTTTTAAATGCAGGTTCTGGAGTTCCTAAAGACACGCCTTCTGGTGGGGGTCAAGGATTGTTCGGTGTTACCCCTAAGGAAATTTCCCAGATGAACAGACATAAAGTGGTTTTAATACACTTTGGTGGAGTAAAAAATCACATCATATATAAAGCCAGACACGTGTTAAAAAATATTAACAAACCGGTTATCATTATCGCACAATATCCTGTTGATTATGAAGATTTTGCACGTATCGGTGTCAAAACCGTGGCTGTAATGCCAGAAAAACCCGAAACCCGCGGTACAATAGTAGAATTAATTACTGATGTAATTCGTGGAGAAACTTGTACTCAAAACAAACTGGACGAAATCATAGACAAAGTTGAACAAACTATTCAAAAATACGGATAATGGTGTTATTCTATGGATATACTATTAAATATGATGTTAGTTGCTTTTATGGGATTAATTGCAATAATTGCGGGTATGTTTGAGGATTTGGAATCTGATGTTGCATCTACCAGTAATCCGAATTCTCAAGTGCAGTTAGCACCAGAAATAGGTAATTTGCATAAACTGTTTAATCGTGCAATTTCAGGAGAACCATTGTTGGTAGGAACTATGGCAACAATTTCAGGAACGGTAGCTTATGTTTTATTTACCTTAGAATATCCTGTAATATTGGTGTTGCTATTATCATCATTAGTTGCGACCATGATTCAGGTAGTATGGTCAGCATCTTCGTATATGGGCCGTATAACTAGTCAGGCATTGTATAATCAACCGTTGTTTCTTGATGTTTTAAAGAAACATTTGCCTGTCATAGCAGCTTTTGCATTCATTACTTTGTTTTCCATTACAACATTATCTTATATTATGACATATCTATTGAATCCAGCAGTTCCAATCACATTGCCTGTTGTAACTATGTTGATGGGAATAACATTAGGTTCAATTGGTTCAGCCGTTGGCGATATTCATTATGGTGCAGAAAAATTATATCAAAATTATGAATTTGGTTCTGGAACACCAGTTTCAGTAAATGGGAATATTGCAACAAAATCCGCATTAGGATCCAGAAGTTCAATTGATGTGGTAAAGTTTTGTTCAAAATTCGGTGGACCAATGACAGGATTATGCTTCTCAATCATAATCTTTTTAAACTTTTGGATTTACCTGGTATTTGGAAAAATTGGTGGTCTAATAGCAGGATTAATAATAGTATTATCGTTCCTAATTTTCAACACACTTATTGAACGAAAAGCTCGTTTAAAATATGGAAAATATGAAAAAAAATGATGGTGAAATAATTGTTATTTGAATTATTGATTAGTTTAATCATCGGTGCAACATTAATTGGGGTTGGAGTACATTTTATTCCTGTAGGTGGTGCTCCTGCAGCTTTGTCAACCTCCGCAGGAATTCCAACTGGTGCTCCTATGATAACAATGGGGATGGGAATTACGGGAGTACTTTCAGCAGCAATGATGCTGGATCAGCCATATTATGTTATGATAGTTTCTGGAGCAGTAGGATCTATGATAATGATATCAGTTACCATGTTATTTTCCAATCTTGTTCATATTTATGGTGTGGGAGTGCCTCCTTCTTCATCAAATTTTGAAAAAGATCCAATAACAGGTTTTGAACAAGAAGATTATGTGAGTCCCGGAACTAAGGGGCATGGAATTCCTACCATTTCTTTCATCAGTGGATTGATAGGTTCATTTTTAGGAGGCATTGGTGGAAGTATTGCATTCACATCAATTTATTCCATATTATCAACCAATTTACACAATTCAATGATTACAAATGGAACCATAGCAACCATATTTTCATTATTATTGTTTTTCATTGTTGCTGTAATGGCATCATACAATATTAGGGGAACAATACAGGGTTTTCATGATGAAAAATTTAAACAGAAAATACTGCCTGGAACAATTTCCTGTCTGTTAATTGCAGCGGTTCTATCATTATTTTATGTTTTAATTATATGGGGGTTAATTAATGGCTGAAGATTTAATTCCAAATCAGATAATTGCATTAGTTTCCATAATAGTAAGTACATTGTGTATTTATGGAAGTAATATTTCTGTTATTGGTGGAATTTTAGCTATGCTTGCTTCTGTATTGTCAACAGTATTTGGAACAAATACTTTGCGACATATAGGTGAACACAGTTTAGGAACGGGAATACCTTCAATAGTGTACATGCTCTCTGCAGTAGGCTTAGTAAGTTACATATCAGCACTACTGTTATCCTTACATTATGATATTCCTTTAATATTCCCAATTTTAAGCATAATCTTTGCAGTAATCATTGCTGCAATAACCTCTTGGATTTGCAAATATGTATTTGATATTAAAGTTGAGATTTTAACCAAGTCCTTTGTTTCAATAGCGGTAGCTTCCATGCTGTTAATGATATCATTATCAACATTGATTGCACAAACATATTACCCTGCAGTTATTTATGAAACTGTTATAGAAAATGGTATTATTCTATTATTGCTTATCATATCCGTAATGGGAATACAAAATCCATATAACTCCTGTTTAGGACCTAATGAGGATCAATATCGTACATTATCATTATCATGTGCAAATGCATTTTTAATGTCAATTGTAATTTCTATAGTTAGTATTTTGAATACTGAATACTGGATGGTTTATTTATTGATTTCATTAATATGCTGGTTTGTATTCTTTAGACAGTATATTGTATATACAAGGCATCAGGCAGCATCGATTAAAACACATGGTTTATGGCCAACTCATGATGGGGATGATTAAATATGGATTTGGAGATGTCACAAATAGTAATAGATGATGATTTGGTAATGGATGTAAATACGGGAATTATAGGTCACAAAAAATCTGATGAATTAGTTAAAAGTGATGTTTTTCCTACAGATGAAATCATGTCGCAGATTGATAAATTGGAGGAAGCAATATCTGATTTAGAATCTTCATTTAGTCCATATTCAACTTCAAGGTTGTCTCAACCTAGACGTGAAGGAGTATATCAAAATGCGGGCCTATTAACTAACATAGTTTTAGGCGTGGTAATAGCATTACTCATAATAATATTATTGGTATAAAAAAAGGGTGATTCCATGGTTAAAAAGAAGGAAATTGTTGAAGGATGGCCTCTGGAAACAGGGGACTATAGTGTTGGTAATCCTGAATCTTGTGTAGCTGTAGTTACCCTTGGTTCCAAAATGAATGATGAAATGGTTGAAGCAGGAGCTGCTATAGCAGGACCGTTACATACGGAAAATTTAGGTATTGAAAAATTAGTTACAAATATTGTATCAAATCCCAACCTAAGATTTCTAATAGTATGTGGTTCAGAGGTACAAGGGCACATTACAGGTGAAACAGTTGAAGCATTATATGATAATGGGATAGATCCGGAAACAAAATCAATAATAGGTTCTCCCGGAGCAATACCTTTTGTAGAAAATTTACCTATTGAGGCCGTTGAAAGATTTCAGAAACAGTTGACAATAATTAGCATGATAAACAACGAGAATGTTGATGAAATAACCGAAAAAATAGGGGAATGTACGGAAAACGATCCAGGAGCTTATGAAGAAGATGCAATGATTGTTCAGTTAAATGAAAAAGATGAAGATGAAGAAGAAGTTCAATCAGAGATTCAGGAAGTTACCAATTCATCGGTAGATTCTTCCAGTATTAATTTATTGGAAATTGAAACTAGAATTCGCTTAATGAAAGCAGAAATTAATGAAATTGGAAGTATTGAAAAATTCTCTTCAGGGTATTATGCAGGAAAAATACAAGGAATATTTATAGGTTTCATTCTAACTTTAGTAATAATATTAATCCTATTCTGGAGCATCGGATTATGAAAGACACGTTAAACAATATTAAAAAATTAACAGAATCCATTGAGTACAAAACCCAAATGATTGGCAGAAATCAGAGATTGATTTCGGGTGTTCACAACACAAGGATAATGGGTATGCTTATCGGATTTTTAATAACATTTATTCTAGTGGGAATACCTATATTTTATTATAAAGGGGGGATTTGATGTCGAAAAATTTAAAAGAAGATTTGACTATTATCAATGAACGATTAGACAAATTAGAAGAAAAACTAGAAGAATCACACAGTGAATTTTCACATCAATCTGGAAAATCTTTAGGAAGAGATGTAGGAATTTTATATGGAATAATATTGGCTTTATTATTCGTAATTATCATGTTAAAATTTCACATGATATAATATAAGGGGATAATTATGTTTAAATTTGAGAAAAAACAGGAAGTATTTGATATATATGGTGTAAAAATTGGTGGGCAGCCTGGAGAATACCCTACGGCATTGGCCGGAACAATATTCTATGCAGGACACAACATACTTACTGATGAAAATAAAGGAATCTTTGATAAACAGAAGGCAGAAACATTATTAAATACTCTTGATGAAATGTCAGACAGTACAGGAAACCCTGCCATAGTTCAAATTTTTGGTTCAACACCTGAAGCATTGGTAAAATACATAGATTATGTTAGTGAAATATCAGATGCACCATTTTTAATTGATTCTACAGCAGCCGATGCACGTATAGCTGGTTCAAGTCATGTCACTGAAATAGGATTATCAGAAAGAACAATATACAATTCTATTAACATGTCCATAGATGATGAAGAAATAGAAGCTTTAACAAACTCTGATATTACTTCTTCAATCATATTGGGTTTTAATCCAACAAAACCAGGGTCAGATGGAAAAATTGATTTATGGGAAACAGGTTCTGGAATTTTAGAAAAGGGATTATTGGATATTTCAGAAGATTGTGGAATAATCAAGCCATTGATGGATGTTGCCGTAACACCTTTAGGTCAAGGTGGTGGGATAGCCATTAGAACAACTTTAAAAGAGAAAAGCAAGTGGGGGTATCCGGCAGGAAGTGGAGTTCACAATGTTCCTTCAGCATGGGAATGGATAAAACAATACAAAAAAGAAAATCCTGAAGTGTGGCCGGTTTGTGATATTGGTGCAAACATAGTACAGCAAATGGTGGGTGGTGACTTTGTACTGTATGGTCCGATAGAAAACACTAAAAAAGCTTTCACAGCCTGTGCCATGACAGATATGTTTATTGCAGAAGCAAACGAAGAATTAAATATAAATCCAACAGATTTCCATCCTTATAAAAATTTATTATGATAGTATGTACGAAAAAATAACCCTCCCCAATATTACTCCTTCTTTAATAAAAGAACAATTTTACACAGTATTGTCCGTTGAACTGGGAAATACAACAATTAAATCAATTATTGTAACAACCAATATTAAAACCAATCAGATATATCAAGTTAACAAATTGGTTAGATTAACTAGGGACATTAGAATGCCTTATGAATCGGAAGAAATATTTGGGCATACGATATGGGATAAATCATTATCAAAAGAGGCAATAGAAGAAGCAATTTCTCAGGTAATTCTGGACTCATTGGATGAAGTTGACATGACAGTTCAGGATCTGGATTTTGTTGTTCGTTCAACAGGTGTTATAGCAATATCCAATCTCTCCAAAGAGATAGGTTTAATTATTAAAGCTTTATCCGATGCATGTCTGAAAGCGGGAATAAAACCTTCTCAGATGACTGCTCCTTTCTCTATAAGCAATATTCCAGAACATATCCGAAAGTTTTCTTTCTTTAATAACATTCAATTTGATGGTTCGGTAGTTAGTGTTTCACCTCCAAAATCTACGGGTGTACTTGCAAATGAAATGGAAGGTGAATTGGTTACTGCAGGTATTAAATTAGCTTCAAAAAATTCTTCAATAGATTATCGAAATCCGGTGATATCTGTTGATATGGGTACGACATTGGCTGGTCAGGTAATTGATGACAGTAAACCGTATGCAAATTTGTTATGTAATTATGTTGGTTTGGCTGGTGGAATATCGGATATATTGTTGAGAGGTTCAAAAATTATTGAAGAAAATCATTCAACAATAGACCTTCAAAATAGTGATAATTATGATGAATTAAATAACATGGAAATAGAAAAAGTAACAAAAAAATTACATCAATTCATCGATATAATTGAGGTACCATCAGATTTCAAACATTTTGGTTTGGTTGATGTACATTCTTCCAAAAAGAACAGTGAAGTTAAAATAATTGGTTCCAAAATAAATGATGAAAAACGGTTAATATCCACATTTAACAAACTAGTGGACACTACAGACTTAAACAGTACAATGTTACAAATAGATGATTTCTATGCTTATTATATAAAAAGACTAATGGATGAAACCCGTAAAATGAACCTATTCATGGAGGATATGACATTAGGTATCACAGGACGTGCGGGAACAACAGGTCAAAAACCACATTTGATACACAAATACTTAAACGGAACGGTAAATGAAATTATATTTGCCGAAGATGGTCTGGCTTTGGGTGCATTGATGATGTCACGTTGCATGAATTCTTTAGGTACCCCAACAAACCCTGTTGGTGGTTCAAAAAGAGGATTCTGTATTATGCAGCAAAGAATAAGAAAAAGTAAATTATAAGATTAGTTTAATGGACGTCCAGCCATATCTTCTAATCTTCTGATTCTTTCACTAGTTTCCGGATGAGTGGAGAAAAGATTTTTAAGTTTATTTGATGCATTACCGAACGGATTAACAATAAACATATGTGCATCAGTAGTTTTTGCGTTTGTCATAGGATGCTGTGTTGTTCCAAACTCCAGTTTTCTTAATGCACTGGCAAGAGCTAGTGGATTACCACAAATTTCTGCTCCTGTAGCGTCAGCTTTAAATTCTCTTGATCTGCTAATTGCTAATTGGATAATTGTAGCAGCAATAGGACCAAGTATTGCCAGTAATAATGATCCGAGAACATCTACCATTCCATCATCATTATTTGCAAAGAATACTGCATACCTGCCCCAACTGGCAATAGCTACAATCATACCAGCAATTGTGGCAGCAACGGAACTAATGAGGATGTCTTTATTTCTAATATGTCCCATTTCGTGAGAAATAACTCCCCTTAACTCATCTTCATCCAATAATTGGAGTATACCTGTTGTCACAGCAACTACTGCATGATTCTGATTTCGGCCGGTCGCAAAAGCATTAGGGTCATTTGATTGAATGACGGCTATTCTAGGTTTTTTAATACCAGCACTATTTGCTAAATCACCAACAATTCTATGAAGATTAGGGGCTTCTTGTTCTGAAACTATTTTAGCATTATATGAACTTAAAGCAATTTTATCACTATAGAAATAAGAAACAAAATTCATTCCAACAGCAAATATAAATCCTATGAGTATTCCAAACCCACCTAAATTAAACAAATTGCCTATATATCCAAATATAATAATTAAAATAGCAGACATAAATCCTAATAAAATTACGGTTTTTAAATTTTCAAACATTTTATCTTCCTACTTTAATTTTCTGAATATTTTAATATTTCTGTTATATTCAATAAATATTATTATGTACTCTTCAAATAAATATTATATTAATAAAGATACTGGAAGAAATGTATTATGACAACCGCACTGATAATGGCTGGAGGAAAAGGAACACGATTGGATGTTGATTGTGAAAAACCTATGGTTAAAGTAAATAATAAAACCATGGTGAATCATGTAATTGACGCATTGTTGGAATCAGAATATGTAGATAACATATTGGTTGCAGTGAGTCCAAATACTCCCAAGACAACAGAATTCTTAAAGGATTTTCCAGTTACAATAATACAGACCTCGGGTATGGGTTATATTGAGGATTTATCAGAAGTTCTTTCAAATAGAAAATATGTAACTGAGGATGAAGTAATCATGACTATTGTTGCAGACTTACCTTTCGTGACAGGAAAACAATTGGATGATGTGTTTAAACATTATTTTGAACGTAAAAAGCCAGCAATGTGTGTTTCGGTTCCGGAACAATTGTTTATAGAACAGGGAATAGAACCGACATTGGTTTTTGATGGTCTAGTTCCTACTGGTGTAAATCTGTTGTTAGCAAATAATGATGAACAGGATCAAAGCATATATGAATCAGAAAACATTGAGTTGGCTTTTAACATAAACACGTTATCTGACTTAAATCTGTCAGAACAATATTTTAAAAAATAATATGTTTTTCAAAAGAAATTATATATAGTTTAGATTACATAAATTATATCATAATTTTTACCAATTTAGTAACTATAAAAACTTTAGGTGGACATTAATGACTAATGAAAGGGAATTAATTAAAGGAGAAGAAAAGTTATGGGCAGATATCAGAGGGTATCAGGTTGCTACAAATAATGCCCGTATCTTAGGAAATCTTGACGAATTGACTATTGATGAAAAGACAGGAAAAATCACTGACATCGTAATTAGAACTGAAACTGAAAGAAATGTTAATGTAAAAGGAGCAAAACGTAAAGGTGACTTATTAATCATACCATTTGGTAAAGTTGAAAAAGTCGGTGAATTTATAATTATCTCAGGATAATTCGGATTATAAGATAATCAACAGATTATTTTATATAAAACTATTTTTTAAACTTACTTTATTGATTAAATTATTTATTTCTACTTTTTATCGTATATTAAAATTAGATTCTGTTTTTTGGAGTTTAAATTTGATTTAAAAAAAAGATTGGATGTTGGAAAGTTACATTCCTTCCATACTTAAATCCATAATGTTTTTTGTTTCTTTTGCTAATTCTTCAGGTAATCCCTTGATATCAATATCCAGGAAACCTCTTACAATCATGGATGCTGCTTCGTCTTCTGTTAATCCTCTTGCCATGAGGTATTGGATTTCCGCTTCTGCAATTTTACCAACAGCTGCTTCGTGGGATAATTCCATATCTGTACAGTCTCCTCTTAGTTCTGGGATGGAATATATTTTTGATTCATCAGATAATATTAATCCCATACATTCAAGGTGTCCTTTAGCTTCATGGGCTTTTCCATGTAAATCTCCACGAGTAATTATTTTTGATTCGTCTTCACTTATTGCACGGGTAATCATTTCAGATTGTGAGTTAATTCCATTAAGTACTGTTCTTGAACCTTGATCAATTACTGAATCGTATTTTCCTGCAAGTATTGACTGGAAAAATACTTTTGTATTTTGACCGTTTGCATATGCTGTTGGGTAGGCTTGTAAGTTTCGGACTGGTTTTGTTAAAATATAATTTGAGATGTATGTACTGTTATCATCCATGATAACGCCTGTTCTAGGTCTCACATCCACTTCTCTAGCCCAGTTATGTACCATTGTGAAAGTTATTTTTGAATTCTTTTTAAGGTAAAATTCAGATACTCCAATGTGGGCTGCATTATCAACATGAGCTGCTGTTGAACAGCCCGTAATAATATTTATTTCAGAACCTTCTTCAGCAATAATTATGTTGTGTGCGGTTTGTCTTACTGAATCATCTCCAATATACATGCAGGCCTGAATAGGCAATTCTAGTTTTGTTCCAGGTAGACTTCTTATGAAATATCCACTTTTTGCACCCAATTCTGTTGTTGCCGTATATTTATCAGCGTCAACCTGTACGGCTTTCCACATGTAGTCCGGTAGCCAATCATATTTTTCAAGTGCTTGTGCTGTTCCCATCACTTCTACTCCCGGGAACATATTATTCACAAATACTTCTGATTGATCCATTTGTAAGAAGGATGCTGATCTATCTTCTTCATCTGTCATCATTCCTACACTGGTTAATGTATCTTTATCTGATTTAGTTAAATCATCCAATGAATCTATATGTTCGTGTGCTTTTACATCAGCAGCTTCATATTCATTTAAATCTATATCTGCACCTATTGCTGCTTGTTTATTTACTGCTTTTTCTGCTCTATCTTTTATTGAAACCATATTATGCCTCTCCAAATCCTGATTTTCTAATGTCACTCATTATTTCTTCTGGGTCGCCCGTTCTTGTTATTTTTCCATCGATTAATACGTGTGCATGAGTAGCGTTAACAAATCTTAAAATGTATCCGAGGTGTGTGATTAATAATCCACCTTTTTTGCTATTATCATTTTCTTGATCAAGTAAATTGATTATTTCTTTTGAAATTAATTCCACATTTTCTATATCCACACCGGAGTCTGGTTCATCAAACATGATAAAATCAGGTTGTTGGGCTAACAGTTGTAATAATTCTGATCGTTTGACTTCTCCACCGGAGAATCCTAAATTAACATCCCGATTAAGGAATTGTTCATTTAATTTTAATCTTTCACCTAATTTTATTACTTCTTCATCCAATTCATCATTACTTTCATATTCATTTTTATCTACTATTTTCAGTAAGTCTTTAAGTTTAACTCCTCTTATTGCGGGTGGATTTTGGAATGTAACACCTAAACCTAGTGCAATTCTTTCGTGTGTTTCTAATGATGTGATGTCTTGACCTTTATATATGATTTTTCCTTTTGTCACTTCGTATTTTGGAAATCCGAGTATTGTCATAAATAAGGTACTTTTTCCTGCCCCATTTGGGCCTAATAAAACGTGTGTTTCACCTTCTGCTATTTTGAGGTTTACACCATTGAGTATTTTTTTTCCTTCTACTTCTACTTCTAAATCAGATATCTCAAGTAGCATTTAATCACCAAAATTGTAATTTAATATTATTGTATTTTTTNNTGTTATTATTTTACTTGTTTTTGGTCTTTTTAAAGTATTTTTGATAGTTTGAACGGAGAAGGTAATACTTTTTAAATCATTATTAATCATTACAATTTATTTAGGTGCACCTAAAGTTAATGAACTTTTTGATAAAAATATCTAAAATGCAAATAATTTTTATTGCTCGTTATAAGTTAAAAATACTGTTTAATCAGTTTATTTCAAATAATATTCTTTGGTTAAAAAAGGCAAAAAAAACTAAAAATTTTCATTCATAATATTTATACTTTATGGTTTCTTTCATAAAATAACATTTATAATAATAGTTAAAGTGATATATTAATGTACATTATTTTAGTAATTTGTACAATTGTACGATGGTATAAAAAAAGTAAAGGATACCATCAACACGTGTTGAAAAGAAATATTTAACTTAGAATTATCATAAAAAAAATTCAAAATGATTAAATCAGGTTAAATAATCATGTTTTTATAATAGGAGGAAAAATAATGGCTAATGACGATATTAAGATAATCGTTTTCAGTTGTAACTGGTGCTGTTACGGTGGAGCAGATACCGCAGGTACATCAAGGATGCAATACCCACCTAACATAAG
>MVAA01000056.1:0-173 GCA_003266105.1 Methanosphaera sp. rholeuAM6 | reverse complement strand
CAAATTTGACAGAAGAATGAGATTAATCTACAGATTATTAGATGAACTCGGAATTGAAAAACAAAGAGTACAACACGATTGGATCTCAGCTTCAGAAGGAGAAAAATTCGCAAGTACTATTAGAAGAGTAACTGCAGAAATCCAAGAATTAGGTCCTTCACCACTTAAAGCAC
>MVAA01000004.1 GCA_003266105.1 Methanosphaera sp. rholeuAM6 | reverse complement strand
TCAGCGTATAGCGAAGTAAAATTTTCATCTTGAAAACAAAAAATTATAAAATTGATCCCATTTTTCAAAGATATTTTTTGAAAAAAACATACATCAAAAATTCATCCATATAAATTTTTTAATGAATCCATTTCAACTTCAACATTTCATTCATCATTAACATTTTCTACATGTTTGATTCTTTTGTTAAAATATACAGCTTATTCATCACTAAAATCATCCAAACAGTTCTTTTCATAGAATTCAATTAATCTTTCAAGGATATCACTGCACGTTTCAGATTCCAGGCGTAACTTAGAAAGTCTCATATAATTCTCTTCGGAAATTCTTATACTTTTCATATCAATCACGTCATAGAAGTTATTATAACTGTATTAAACTGTTATATGTAGATATAATTGCTATGTTATTTATATTTAATCAGTAGTATATATTGAAAAATCTGTCCATAATTGATAAATCTTGTTAAAACTATAAAAATAAAACACTACATGTATATGTCATGAATTATATTTGATATTCTTAATCATTTTCAAGAGTATAATGTTATTAAAAATAGTATTTTATATTAAAATATAAGAAAGGGGGAGAATTTAGATGAATTTAACAGCTGTTCCATAACAATGTACTTCTGATGAGTTTTCCACAATAGAACTGGTGTTGAATCTTACCATGACAATTGCATCGGCACCTAATTGATTAGCATGTTCAATCATACGTTCTTTTGCAATGTCTCTGGATTCAATCATCATTTCAGTGTATGCTTTTAGTTCTCCACCAGTAATATTTCTTAATCCCTGAGTGAAATCTCTTACAATGTTTTTTGATTGAATGTTGTTACCGTTTACTAGTCCGATAATTTCATAGTTTTGTCCTGGAATATTTTCAGTTGTTGTAATTATCATTTTACTATCACCTTTATTAATAATACTCTTATATTTAATGTTAATATAATATATATTTATCTTAAAATTGCAAATCCATATTAAAATCAAATCATATTAAATAATAATATATATTTCAATGATTAAATCTATTATTAATGAATAATATGTGGGAGGTTAATGAATGGATGATAAAAATGTGCTGATTATTTGTGTAACAATTATAATCTGTGTTTTGTTGATTGCAGGTACCTTGCTTTTAATTAATAAGAATAATGATGTTTCATTTACCAAGATTATCAATTCTGAATCAAATGATAATAAAATTAACGTATTGTCTGAAGAGGACTTTAATGTTAATTCTGTTACCTTTTATTCCGATGGTAATCCTAATACCGGTGAAACTGCAACTGTTAACGTTGGAAAGGAACATTCCGGTGAAACGGTGGATATTATTACGTTGTATTCCAGGGACGGTTCACAAATGAATTATCCTAGTACGTATGAGACTCATACTGTTGATGTTGATGGAAATGTGATGATAACGGATTATACTCCAATGCCTAAATATCCTGATTATTGTAGAATAGAAATAATTTACAATGGAAACAAACATGTATATGAGTGTGATATTGCAAAACATAAGGGTACTCAAACTGCTATTCCACGTGAATTATAATATTCACTATTTATTTTTTATTTATTTTATTAAAAGAAGTTTTTTTACTGTTTTTTGGTGATTAATTGTAATATTTAATGTAAAAGAGTATATTAGATTAATTTACATTAATCTAACTATTAATTATACGATTTATTTGTTTCTTCCGGCTCTTTTTGCCATGTAATCTCGGCCTTTTTTAACACCGTATCCTGCTGCTGCTCCACCAACTAACAGGTTGAATCCGGACATTAATGGTGATGATCTGGATGCTCCCATTGCTGTTTTTAATATTTTTGAGAATGATCCTGAATTTTTTTGTATGTTTGAGGCGTATTTGAATGTATTTGTTAATCCTTTACTGGATCCTCGACCCATGCCTTTTCCCAAACCTCGGCCCATACCTTTTCCACGGCCTTGGCTGTATTTTCTTTTTCCTTGTCTTTTTGATTTTTTAGAATCATAATCAAGTTTATCTTCTTCTTCATCTTCTTCATATGCTTTTTCAAGTAATTTGTCGTATTTTGCCCGTTTTTCATCATCTGTTAAAATGATGTATGCATCGTTGATTATTTTGTTTTCTTTCGGATATGTTTCTTCATCGTATTTTTTACATGCTTTTTTACATTTTTCTTCTATTATTTCTGTATCTGCATCTTTTTCGATTTTTAACATTTTATAATAATCTATTATCTTTTTTGTCATCCTTTTTTATCCCCCTTTTCTATTGTTGTGAGTAATGAGTATATTTATATTTTTCATATAGTATAAACTTCACTAAATTAGTTATACTTTAATTATGATTTATTAAATTCATTTGATTATCTTCTTTTTCAGTAATAGTTTTTTTAATCATTTAGTGTAGTTTATGATCTAAATCTTTTGTGATTTGTTTGTTTGTTGTGATTATTTGACTTGGTGTTATATAAGTGTAGTTTATCTGGCTGTTATTTTTTACCTGTGTGATTTTTTTGTTCATGTATGTCATTTTGTTTTCCCCTTATTTTTTTGTTATAATTTTTTTATCTATAAATATACATATACCCCTATGGGTATATAATAGTATGATATAACTAATATATAAACATTTAAGAAAAACAAAGAAAAATATTCAAAAAAATAATAAAAAAATACAATAATACTTTATAGAATTATTGACATAAAACAAAGTTTAATCAAAAGAAAGAAGAGTTTTTAACTGCTGATTATTTTTTCATAAACATTAAAGGTTTTTAAACCTCTATCCTTAATAAAAACAGTAATTGAATCAACATATTCAAAACCCTGCTTTAAATAAAGATTTTCAATACCTAAATTATTAACATTCAAACTTAATCTAATAGATTTAACAGACTCATTTTCAGCCATATTAAAAACATACCTTAACATTTCCTTAGCTATTCCCCTATTTCTGAAATTCTGATTAACCGCAACAAGATGTACAAAGAAAACGTTATCATCACTGGTATCCACGTTCCATTCAACCGTATCATAACCTTCATTGCTGATATGATTAACAACCATAGCGGACACTATTTCAGAATCAATCTCACCAACAATAACTTCATTAACTTCCAATGGTTCAGTAATGTTTTTTTCCTTGGGATATATTCCATATATCCATTCAGGATTATACTCATTGTCCTTTATTTGTTCAATTACTAATTTATAAAGATTAATAACCTTCATTTTATCCTCAATATTTGCCTTTCTGATTTTTAACATTACTATCACCACCATGAAAAATTGTTTATGTAATAAAATAAGTTTAAACAAAGTTATAATTATTTTTTAAAAATTATATCATTCTTATAGTTATTTTGTTTATCATAATATATAATTGTTATTAAATACTTATTAATTTATCATAATAAAATTATTAATTACAAATAATAATGATACCTTATTAAACAATTAAAGACAATATTATAACATAGAATAAAATACAAAAAGTTTAGGATAACGCTAATCTTTATAAGATTTGTAAAATACTTTTTCATTAAAAAAATAATAAGGTGAAGATTTGTGAAAAGGCATAAAGGACCCGAAATAGTTATAATCATAACAATAATCCTGGCATTTGCCAATTTCCTATTATACGACCATTCAGCTATTGCAATAACTGATGTAACACTAGAAGAATATGATAACACAAATGACACCTATAACTTATCCTACTATCTTCGTGCAGGACGAACATATAATTTACTAGACTGTGAATACACATTATATGATAAACAAGGTATAGCAATATACAATGATTCGTCGATACTGGAGAAAACATACTCTGGAAGCCATACGATACATAAAAACATCATCATCAACACTTCAACATATTCACTCAATGATATCAAAAAGATAGACATAAAAGTATATGACGGCAAAATAAATCCTGAAGAAAACAATAGCAATGAAACACCTAAACACCCCATCTATAATAAAACTGTTAATTTAACAAGTTAAAGATTAAATTAACTCACATCACTATTTTATAATATAAAAATCAAAACTATAACCTGATTATATGTAAATATCAAATAAATTTATTAATTATAAAAACTATAGCATTTAATAGAAAAAAACTGTAAACGGTAAAATAATGACTAAATTAGAAAAGATTAGAAGAAACATACTGGAAAAGGGTAACTCCTATGGTTCGGATATGGAAAAAATTGATGATAAAGAGGAACATGAAGTAATATTACACAGGGGTTGCACATCTCGTTTCAGGGAAGAGGAACTAATAGAATCCGTCACAAAATGTTTGGACAAAAAGAATATAGAATACACTATTCTATCTGATGAAAGCTGCTGTGGTGTTATGTTATTCCTGTTGGGAGATGAAAAGACCGGTCGTGAAGTAGTTGATGCCAATGTCAGAAAATTCAATTCACACGGTGTAAAAAAGATAATAACTATATGTCCTGGCTGTTATGAATCATTCACGCAATACTACAATCACCCTGATTTTAATGCCGAAATAATATTTGCTATGGATCTTTTTGAAGATGTGACAATTGACGGTACAGGACATATAATTCATGACCCTTGCCATGCACTTGAAAGAGCACCACAAGTTAGAAGTATAATAGATAACGTTCCCCAAAGACGTGCAAATTCATGTTGTGGATTTGGTGCAGGAACAAAGGCCGGCAGCAAGGAAGTGACTCGTAAAATGGCTAAAGAAACCCTCAGTGGGGATAAGGTTATCACATACTGTCCGTCCTGCTACCATACACTTAACAGGGAAGATTCTGAAAAAACAGTGGATTTCTTCACATTACTCAATGAAAAAATGTAAAAAAAGGTTTTTATTAAAAATAATCAGTTAATCTTCTTTCTTATGTTTTCTATAAAGCTTTGCCATTCAAGTTTAATAATTTTTGTTATCTGTTCTGACTTAACTATGCGAATGGTGTCTCCAGTTTTAACTTCTATTGGTCTACCGTCATATAATACAAAGGATGTTGTCTGATTACGCAATTCCGTGATTTTAATTTCAATGATTGAGTCATCCTTAAATATAATGCTACGGTCTAGTACAGTATGTGGAGCAATGGGTGTTAATGTTATAATGTGTGCAGTCGGATCCACTATGGGTCCTCCACATGATAGGTTATATGCTGTTGAACCTGTAGGTGTGCACAGTATAATACCGTCTGCAGTGTATGAGTTAATAAGTTTACCATCTATAATCGTGTCAAATCTTACCACTCCAAAAGTATTCTTGGATATTGCTATATCGTTGAGTGCAGGGGGAATGTTAATTATTTGACCGTCTTCTTTAATTATTTCCCCTTCAAGCATCATTCTTTCTTCTATATAATATTTCTTATCCAATATATCTTTCATTGCTTTTTCAATATCCTCCGGATTTACATCCGTCAAATATCCCAGTGTTCCACAGTTTATACCTATTATTGGACAACCCCCAGATATCCTTGATGACTCGAGAAATGTTCCGTCCCCACCGATGGAACATATGATATCAGCCGCCTCAGCGTTATCTGTGATTGTTATACCCAGCCTCTCACATGTTTTAACAAGTTCTTCCCTTGTTTTAATGGCTACCTGCTTGTTTTTGTCAATGTTAATAAATATTTGCATGATTAATTATTTATTTTAGTAAATATTAATAATTAAAGATTTTTATTCATTACTTTCATCACTTTCTTCATCAGAGTCTACTGCTTCTTCAATGAGTGCATAATAATCCTTTGCCAGTTGACTTATCAGTTCACCATTTTTCTGTTTTTGTTCATCGCTAATGGTAAACAGGTTCTCTATCATGACATCCTCAGGCAATTGCTCCAGTATCCTGCTGATACCTTTTACTACACTGTCATAAACGTTTGCAATTGCATCAATATCAGCTTCGTAATCCTCTCCAATGTTATCGGTTTCAACAATTAACAGTAGAACGTTGTCCGTAAAATAGTTTGGAGCATAGAGGTATGTCTGTTCATTTGAGGCAAATTCAAAGAATACTTCTCGCTGAATCATGTAACAATCAATCCAGTTGATTAGTCTGTCTACTGGAATATACCAGTTGTATGCTGTTTTAGTTGCAAAATCCTTCAGTGTAAGAAGATATTCCTTACTGTTGCTGTTTTCCAGAAATTCTATTGTCTTATTGATTTGTTCTTCATGGGTTTCCTGTTCCAAAACCGTACAGTATTCAATATTTTGTTCCAAGACATCTAAAGCATATTTTTTAAGGTTCTTATAACCATAGGTTTCAAACATGTACAATTCCTGTTGTGCCGTTAATCGTGTAATGAGTAAACCATTAGCAGTTGTTTTATATTTGAACATGTGTTTTCTAAGTTTTTTCTTATACTCCTTATCAGTATAGTTCAATCCCTCAACATATTTCATTCTTTCAATAGCATGTTCTTTGTCAAACAAATTTATTCGCACCATTAATTATCCCTTTTTCTACTTAATTATATTATTATATTTATCATTCAATGAATAAAAAAGTTTAATAAACTGTACATTACAAAAATAGGATTAGAACAGTTATATGTGAGCTGATAATATGGTATGTGAAATTAACTATGAACATGAAGAATCATTATCTGATTTTATTAAAAACTTATGTGAATTTGAAAATATAGATGCCTTATTTGAATGTGTTAAAACGTTAAAAGTAGAAAAATCAGTTGAAGAAATCCAGAAAATGGATGATCTTGAAATGTTTGAGTATTTTAGTAGAGCTGAAGAAAAAGTAAGAAAATAATGGTTTTAATCAGTAATCAACCATTATTCCATATCCGTTTGTACCGTAATATGCATGATATTTGGAATCTGATTTTGAATCCTTATAGGATAAGTCATCCAAACTATCCTGTAGTTCGGATTGTTGCCAGTATTGCCTGTTTTCAATATATTCCTTTCTTTGATTGTAATAGTCATCAAAATAGCTTAACTGTTCGTTGGTCAATGAATTACTGTCAAGACTAAGTTCTGGTATAATCGTACCGTTTTTGTACCACATTTTAAGAATTGATTTCGGTTCCTTGCCAGCACTGTGAGTCATCATGATTGTTTCATTGAACTTAAAACTTTTTTTGGTGGCATATGCAATGCTACGTACTTCATCTGCCCCCAATGTATATGTTTTATTGTCCATTGTATTGTTACAGTAGGTGATTGACAGTCCACGGTCTCCTTCATATGTAGTGCTGTTGTGGTCATTATAGCAAAATAGGAAATCAACCGGATAGAATTCGTGTTCTTCATCCCATTCATTTACTGCAAATGTTGTTGATGATGAAAGCAATGCCATAACAATCAATAACGTTAATAATAACTTTTTATACATAACATATCACTTTTTTAATACTAAATTATAATATGCATATTCTAGTTATTTAATATTACTGATAAAAAAAATAATTAATGATAAAAGTTTTTTTAACTGTTTTTATCAACTTTTATCATTGTTTTCCCTAATCGATAGTTATATATCATTGTTGATATTCCTATCGATTTTTAGTAACCTACAAAAAAAATTAAAAAGTGAATAAATATGAATTTAGAAATAAACAACATATTTCATTATTACAATTCCCACCCCAATCCCATATAATACCTGGAATTGTTTTTATGCACTATTGCATAATTTTTCTACAATATCCTTTGTCTGTATGTATTCTATATCTTCATTTGATTCAAGATAGTACCATGATGTGGAAATCACTTTTCTTGGATCTACAGTATACTTATTTTCTAATGGTATTTTAACCGGTACCACAGTTATATCAGTATCGCTGTCGAAGCCTATGAATGTATAGTAATGTGGTATTACTTTACCGTCTTCTAATACTATCTTGTACACATATTTACCGTTGTATTCATCGTTCTTCATTAAATCCTGCGATTCTTGTGAGAACTGTTCCAGATTTATTGATTCACAGGCGGTCATCATGTAATTTTCAACTGTTCCAAACGACTGCATGAAGTCTGTTCTTAAAGTCTTGTATTCGCCATCTTCTTCGTATAGTAATCCTATGTCTTTTCTTACTTCTATTTTTCTGTCTATGTCTGTTGCTGTTACGTATTCTATTTCTTGCATTGTTATTATCCCCATTTTGGATTTATATATTTTTATTTATATTATATATAATTCCATTTTTTTGTTTCCATTCTTTATTATTTAAGCTTTTAAGACTTAAATATTTATTTTTATATTTTTTTAATTTTATCAAATATGAAATTTCATATTCACTATATAATAATTGGCATAAATAATATATATATTTAACGATATATATATTCCATAGCAGGAATGGAGTCAACAAGATGATTGAAAAAATAGACGATTTTAGTGAAGAATATTACTTTTTAAGTAATTTTTATCTAGCAAAAGTAGAATACAAGGGTATAATATACCCACATAATGAAGCTGCATTTCAGGCACAGAAAACACATGATAAAAAAGTCAGAAAAATTTTTTCTTACCTGACACCTAACGATGCTAAATATTTAGGAAGAAACATACGTTTACGCAGCGATTGGAATGAGATTAAGGATAACATAATGTTTGAAATTTGTTATGCCAAATTCACACAAAACTGGGAATTGAAAAAGAAACTGCTTGATACGGATGATGCCATATTAATTGAAGGAAACACTTGGCATGACAAGTACTGGGGTGTTTATAAGAATGAGGGGCAAAATAAGTTAGGAAAAATACTTATGAAAATTAGAGAACAATTAAAGGAAGGATAAATTTAAGCATATTTATATCCTTCAATAATTTCATTAAACTTTTTTTATATGAATCCTTAGAAATCCAGAGTTCTTCCACCTCTTGAATCATTAATATCCGATTGATTAGAGTTATTCTGGGGTTTATCCTCCGGTGGCTGTGGTGTACTGTCTGAATTATTGTCATATTCCTTTCTATCTTCTCTTGCCGTAGCCGCTACTGCCCGTATATTTGCCCATTCACGTATACTTCTTATCTGTTCTGCCTGTGTAACGCTCAACGGTATTGTATTGTGAATACTGTTTTCAAAGTCTTCCATTGTAATGCTTCGTTCATCTGCAAATGCATCGAATAGTCCCATGATAACTATCTGTTCAAGTTCTGCTCCACCAAATCCTTCGGTGATGCCTGCAAGATGTTCCAATGTGTTTTCATCTATGACAAAATCACCCATTACCGTTGGATCTTTCAATCTTGATTCCAGATGTACCTTAAAAATTTGTTTTCTTTCATTGAAGGTCGGCAAGTCTATGAAGAATATTTCATCAAATCTTCCTTTTCTCATCATTTCTGATGGTAATCCGGCTATATTGTTTGCTGTTGCTACTACAAATACTGGTTTTGTTTTTTCCTGCATCCAACTAAGGAATGTTCCAAAGATACGGCTGCTTGTTCCACTGTCTCCACTATTTCCCAGTCCACTGAATCCTTTTTCTATCTCATCTATCCAGAGTATGCAAGGAGATATAGCTTCAGCTGTCTTTATTGCCTCTCTCATATTGGATTCACTGTTTCCAACATACATATTAAACACTTTTGACACGTCAAATCTAAGTAGGGGCAGATGCCACATTGAACTTATTGATTTAGCTATTAGACTTTTTCCACAACCCGGCACTCCAGTTAACAGTACCCCCTTGGGTGAGGGCAATCCATATTTCTTAGCAGATGACAACCATGATTTGTCACGTTTTCTGAGCCATTTCTTAAGGTTTTCCAATCCTCCCACATCATCTATGTTTACTTCTGAGTCAATGTATTCCAACAGATCATTCTTTTTAATGACTTGACTTTTTTCCCTTAAAACCAGGTCTACATCGGATGCCTCCAAGCATCCATCATTTACCATTGCCCTTGCAAATGCATTTTCCGCTTCCTGTAACGTCAAACCTATGGCAGCCTTAACTAATGATTCCTTTTCCTTATCATTGAGCTTTACATTCAGGTTTCCACCGGAATTTGCTTCTATCATTCCATCAAGTACTTCCTCTATTTCCTCGGCTGTTGGTAGCTTGAAGTCCATTACTGTTATGTCCTTTTTAAGATCGTCCGGTACAGTGAATGTTGGTGATACAAATATTATGTTTTTTGGTTGTATGCTTTGTTTTAGATTTGGCATTATGTCTTTGAGGCTTCTTATTATGTTATAGTCGACTCCGCCAATACTGTTTTCACAGAACACGTGGAAGTCCAGGAATATGAATACTGCTGCCTGATCATAGTTTTTAACATAGTTTAATGCTGCCGTTTTATCTGTTGTATCGTCCTGTATTTGTCCATACTGATTTGTGAATCCTTCCGATGATTTCCATATGTATACGTTTCGTATTGTATGTATAAGTTCCTGTGTGGTCACTATTCTTGTTATTTCATTAATCAGCCTTTCTTCTTCGTATGTTGATATGTGTATGAATGGAAATCTTGCTCTTAAAAGGTCACATACCTCTTTATCAAATTTTGTCATGTTAGCCTTCCTTCCTTTATTATTATTTTCAGACATTGCTCTCATTAATATTAATCTAATTTATATATGAATTGTTATAAATTTTTATACATTTTCTTGTATTTGAGGTTATGTACATTTTGTTTCTAAGGTTAATATTCTATGAATGATTAGTACATTACTGTGTTTTCCTTAACCTCAGAACCACTATTTCCGAGTTTGTTCCCCACCTCATTGGAAAATCCATGATTCCTACACCTGTTGTCACGTGCAAATAATGCTTTGAATCATTAATTCTTCTTTTGAACAATCCCCTATTATATCCACCGTAGAAGAAATTTCCCAGCCATACTGCCGGATAAAACTGTCCTCCATGAGTATGACCGGATAACTGTATGTCAAATCCTATTTCAGAAAGTGCATCCCATCCTGTTGGAACGTGATAGTTTACTATGTTTATCTTATCTTTATCGATAAAAGCTTTCAGTTGTTCTGTGGTAGGCATTTCTATATCATCAAAACTGAAACTTAATCCGTATATGTTTAGATTTCCATATGTTGTACCTTGGTTTTCCAGTATGATCATTCCAGCCTTTTTGCATGCTTTATGTACATTTTCCAGTCCGGGATAGTAGTCATGATTTCCTGATGTGAATATTATTGGAATGTTCACTTTTTTGAATTCCATGAAATCATCTTCTTCTATAACACATGACCCATCTGCCAGATCTCCTGAAATAACTACAATGTCACTGTTATCCGTTAATTCCTGTATTTTACTTGTTATATCCCTTATTATCTTTTCATGTCTTATTGAACCAAAATGAACATCGGAGACATGTATTATATTATATTCCTTTTTCAGATTATCAAATACAAGTGTACGTTCTTTAACAACTATCCTATGAGCATTTATATATGCATATGCTCCTATTGCAGGTATTGTTAAAAGGATTAATGATAATACGGCTGGTGGTATCCTGATGAAGTATTCCACTATGAATATGACTGCAAGGTAGATTAGCAGCATGACAAATACCCATTCCCATATTCCAAATAATGTTGAAACAAATCGTCCCGTTCTGGTGGATTTTTTTTCTTCAAATAACATTGGAACACACTGCATTGCCCCAAGAATCAGTACCATCGGAATCAGCATAATGTCATTTGTAACTGAAAATAGAGAGAGCAGATATCTTAACACGATATATTCCATTATCATAAATAGTGGCGTTGTCTTCAATATCCTTCTTGTTCTGAAACTCATGTTATACTCCTTGAATGTTATAAATAGTGTTGAATATAATTATTGAATGCTTAATTATTATACTAATCCATAAATAATATTCTACTGTATTATATTTATTTATTGGATTAATATTAATTATGATGATATTGTTTAGATGTTTAATTAAAAATAGAGTCATAAATAATTGCATTACAAAAAATATTAAAAAAGAGAATTATGTTATCATTCCTTTTTAGAATGATAATGAGGTATACCTGTAAACTTTTGTTGATTTCTTCCAGTTTACGATATGATTAAAGCTGTTACTTCTTGATGTTGTATCACAGGAATACCATTTACCGTTGACATATGCTTCTGCCCATACGTGACCCGTTACAAGTCCACTTCTGAATGAGCATGTTGCATGACAGTATCTTGCGGGAATATTTGCTGTTCTCAACATAGCCACCAATAGATGTGACTGATCAACACAGTTACCATACTTACGGGATAATGTATTGACTGCACCGTATCTGGTATTGTAGTAACTGCTGTAGGATACCTTGTCACGAACATAGTTATACATTTTTACTGAAGCCGTATATGCACTCTTTACTCCGGATGTCAGAGAACTTACCAGGCTTACTATTTTTTTATTGTCGACTTGACAGTTTTTTGTAGCCTTCACATATTTTTCATATCCTGATGGAACTTTAAATGATGTTGGAGATGATTTTTTTGTTACTGTCAATGTTGCTGTCTTTGATTTTGACAAGTATTTACCATATCCACCATAAACGACTGTTATACTATATTTTCCATTCCATGAGGATGATATCTTATATGTTAATTTAGCTGTTCCTGACTTTACGTTTACTGTACCTATTGTCTTTCCGTTGAGTTTAAATACTGCTTTTCCACCTGTGACAAGTTTACCGGATGAATCTGTGATTGTTGCCGTCAGTACTTTGGACTGTCCGCTGACGGCTTTTGTAGTGTTAATAGTTATTTTTGTGCTGACACCTTTTGTTACTTGTAGGGATGTTGTTTTTGTTTTTGAAGTGTATATTCCATATCCACCATAAACAACGCTTATTGTATATTTTCCCTTCCATGACGATGGAACGCTATATTTTATCTTTGCCACTCCCTTGCTGACAGTGGTCTTTCCTATTGTTTTGCCGTTAACTTTAAATGTTAGCTTTCCACCGTTGACTTTTTTACCTGATTTATCCGTTACTGTGGCAACAAATGTAGTGGATTTTCCTGAAACTACTGAAGTAGTACTTATGGAAATGTTTGGTACTGTTTTTGACTGCACTTTTAACTTTCCGTATCCTGTGGATTTTTGATAGTAATCATTCTTCCCATAGACTACTGTTATGTTGTAGGTTTTACTTGACCAGTTTTTTGGTATTGTATATGTTAATTTGGCTCCACCGTTTGATACCTTAGCTGTTCCCACTGTCTTTTCATTGATTTTAAATGCAACCTTGCCTGTTTTTGCATATTTACCGTCCTTTGTTTTTATAACGGCTTTAAGTGTAACGGTATTTCCCTGTGTTGTTGTTATGTCAGTTACCTTAACTGTTGTTTTCAGGTTGGATTTAAGTTTCAGTGTACTTGTAGCTGTTGAACGTGCATATTTGCTGTTTTTTGCATATACTGCCGTTATTGTATAATTTAAGTTTGTCCAGGTTGAAGGAACCTTATATGTATACTTTGAAATTCCATTCTTTACTGCTGATTTTCCAATGGTTTTTCCGTTTATTTTAAACACTACAGTACCGTTTTTTACCTTGACGTTTTTGGTTGTTGTCACCAATGCCTTTAAGGTTATTTTAGATCCTTTTGTTGAAGTTACATTATATACTGTTGTTTTTGTACTTACAGGTTTTGAAGTGCTTTTGACAGTTTTTGTGCTCGTTTTTAGTGTATTGTCAGCTGATGTTCTGTTTGTATTTTTTGTGATTGTTTTTGTTGCGGTTGTTGTATTGACGGCTTTTTGCGTGTTTTCCGATTCCGTATTAGCTGCTTTTTCCATGTTGTTGGTTGTAGTTTGTAGGGTTGTCGTGTCATTGGATGTTGTTTCGCCTGCTGCTACTGATCCTGTTATCATTACTATTGTAATGAACGCGAGAATCAATCCAATATAAACCTTAATTATAAAACCTCCTTATTTGAATCAATGTTTTATGAAAAACATTGTTCATCTTATTTAACTTATTTAAATGTTAGTTTGTTAATACTTATAAATGTTTTTGATAAAAATCCGTTTTTTTATTTATTCTGTTTTTGTTATTTTGATTAAAGATGAATTAGAATCTATTAGATTAAAATAAGATTATTGAAAAATTTTCATTGAGTATATAACTCTTATATGGCCTTTTATACTATTTGTATTCATATCAATGCTTGTTATATCAATAATTATTTATTAAGCCTTATTCATTAAAATAACTATTATTTTTGCTTATTTTATATTTTTAATAGAATTTTTTAATGATTTTAAACACCGTTTCACTAATTCTATATATTCTATTCTTAATTTAACATTGATAGAATATTATTTGTTGTTTTTTAATAAAAAGCTAAAATTGTGTTGAAAAATAGTTTTTTTCGTTGAAATTTATGTTAATGTAAAAATAAAGTAAAAATAAGGATTATTAATATAAATGATTTTTATGTTACTGTTGTTTATATAAGTATTACACTATTACTTTCAGTCAAATTCAAGTATTTTTAAGCAGTTATCCATTTATTAATAATACCTATTTGTGTTGTTTAGTAATCCAACATTTAATCCTTTTTATATGGATACGATTGATGATTTTAATAGATTTTATAGTAATCATCACCACTGTAACCAAATGTTTTACTACAGAACTTAGTTTTTGAAGCTATGTTTTTGCTGTTTTTAATGAATGAAGCAGAATCATAATTTTCAGGAACGCTTAACTGTTTACCGTTTTCCAAGTAAATGTTGTTAACAACATTAATGTCATTGTAAATACTTGATTCAGTCTTATAAGTCACATAAATACCATCAGAGTAATTGAAGGTATTGTTACTATTGTATGCTAATGCAAATACCTGTTCTTTGGTTAAAAAATACAGTTGAGTTCCATTCTCGTTAGTACCAACAAGACTTCCACATAACGAATCATCGAAGTAATAGCCATCAGGCTTAAAATCAAAATCACTAGGATAAACCAATACTGCATCACTTGGCAATGATGAATATGAAATGTCATTTAACATGTTTAATGCCGTGAAAGCACCAATTCCCAACAGTGCGAGAATTACTATGACAACTGCTATTACCTTAAAGTTTATGCCACCATCATCATTCTTTTTGTCCGGAGTACTGTATAAGTATTCCCTTTTTGAATTTCTGAGTTTATTGTTTTCCTTTCTTTTATAATAATTGTTTTTTGATGAGTTGTTTTTTCTATAAGAGTTTTTATTGTATGATCTGTTGTTTTTATAATTTTTCTGATTTAATGTCTTGTTATTCCTGTAATTCTTAGCGGATTTTCTATTCTTTTTGTAGTTTCCCTCATCAACCTTCTTAAATTTACTGGAATCCATACGATTTCTCCTATATTTATTAGTTTCAAATAAGTCTAAGTTTGGATAATAATTAATTTGTTAACGATATATAAATAATATTCGCAAAATACAATTAATTATTTAATGTTAAAAAAAAATTTATTAAAAAAAGTAATTGGTTATGATTGATGTTATTCAATCATAGAATCTAGAATATTTTCGGATACTCCAATACGGTCTTATGCTGGAATAATACGTAACCATAAGCTCCTCCAGCCAATAATGCCTGAATATCTTTTCTCAATTCATCTGCAGTCAGTTTGTTTTTGGCATCATAATCCTTAGCCGCTGCTATAACTGGTACCACCTTAGCATAAGAGCTTCTGTCCTTAACGTATTTAGTTATTTCAGTCATCCATTCCGTGCCCTTATGGTATGTGTACCTGTATTCCATAGGCATTATGAATTCAAGATGTTTGCTTAGTTGCACATAGTCCTGACCATAATAGGTTTTTGTTGCCGAACCTTCCGCAAATACGGATGCTGACAATTCAAGGTGTTTGTCATAATTCTTAAGTATATTGTGAACATCCTTTACAAAGTTTGTAATCATCGATACGTTTACAGTACTTGGATTTGCACCGCTGTATCTTACATAGTCAAGACTTACACCTTCAACTCCATCGATTTGTATAACCTGTGAAATGAAGTTTTTGATTCTGTTCTGTTGTGCTACACTATAATCCCATTTTGTTGTTTCACGGAACACGATTATCCATGCATGCACCTTAATGTTCGTATTTTTACATAAGTCTATTACATACCTTAAGTTTGTTGTTTCGTTTTCTATTTGTTTTGCCTGAACAAATACATCCGTTATGCCTGCATCCAGCCATTTTTTAAGGTCATCCTCATTTATTTTAGAATAGCATTTTACAAATGTTGCCGCAACCATTGTCTTACGGGTTTTATATATTCTTGATACTGACAATTGAACAGTATTTGAACTGCCGTTATAATTGCTTGAGGAATAGACAAGTTTTACCGTGTATTTTCCACACGTTAAATTATTCAGTCTTATGTAGCTGGTGCTTTGGTTACATTTGATATCCGAATAGAACTTGTTGTTTACATATACTTTTATGTTACCATCCGTTACGGCTTTCTGGTCATCAGCCAATACCTTTAACGGTATTTTAATATCTGTATAATTAACATTGACTTCCCTGTTAACGTTTATCCTGGTAACGTTTGTGTATGCGGTAACTATATTCTGTTTTTTAGAATAATACTTATAAGTGTCACCACTGATTAGTGTAATGTTGAACGTTTTGGTTGACAATGACTTATATACCTTAATCTTAACTGTTAATACTCCATTGCTGTTAGGATAATAGTACTTTGTTTGATTATTCTCCTTATAGGTGTTTCCATTGATTTTAACGGAAATTTTATCTGCATCGGATATGCTTTTGTTTTTCAAATCAACAATCTTTGCGTTAATAGTAAGTTCATTTCTGTTTCTTGCCAGTGTTATGTCTTTGAAGTTGATCTTTGTACGTGTTATTTCCTTAGCAGTTTTCTGAAGATTGTTTATTGTATATTTGCTAGATTTATATGCACCAGTAGTTGATGATATTAATGTTAGTGAGACTTTCTTATTGAGTACGTTATTGGATAATTTGAATGATGCATTAAACACTCCATTGTTTGATTTGAAATATAGAGCCTTATTACCCTTTGTTAAAGTTTTTCCGTTTACCTTAACTGATATTTTAGTAGAACCCTTAAGTTTATGGTTATGCTCATCCTTTATTGTTGCCGTAATGTTAATGGTATCCAGATTTCTATAAACATTCACGTTTGTAATCTTGGTTCCCATCTTTTCAACATTGTAATATGTGTTTGTCTCTACCCTGCTTTTGTTAATGGTTGTAACGGCAGTTACTTTAACTTTACCGGAACGGGTACCGTCAGGAACCTTATATTTAACTGAAGCCTTGTTATTTACCGGTTTTACCTTTGAAACGTTATTGCTATTAATGATTGTTTTATCATTAACCTTAAATACAACGGGTGATGAATCATTAACATTTTTAGTTGCCTTGAAAGTTATTGTATCTCCCATTTTAACAGTGTTCTTGTTGGCTGATACTTTAAAATCATTGGTATCATTTGATGCATATACACAACCGGCAAGTATCAGTGTAACCAACAGGAATATTATAATATGACTTTTCTTCATATATAACCACATTTTTCAATATAATTGATTTAATATGTCAAAGTAATCAACATACGCATTTCAATTCTATATTGTTTTTTTCTTTAAATAATATTTATATTTGTATATTCTATTATTTAATTTATTAGATTATTTGAATTAAAAATTTATGTTGTCAGAACAATTTATTAGACTGAAATATGGTAAAATATTAAGAAAGCTAAAGACAGATAATTATATTAGAACATATGTTTTGAATGATTGTTCATAGACTATACTGGTGAATATTATGATTATTAATGTTGGTGGCCGAACAGACATTGTAAACTACTATACCCCCTGGCTGTTAAATCGGTTAAAGGAAGGTTTTGTACTTGTGCGTAATCCCTATAATCCTAAACAGTTAACACGTTACAGTCTAGAGAGAAATAAGGTGGATGCCATCATATTCTGCTCTAAAAACTACCAGCCAATTCTGAAAGATATGCACAGCATTATGGAGAAATATCCCATATACTGTCATTATACAATTACTTGTTATGAAGATGACGTTGAAACTAAGGTTCCAAGCATCAATGACAGCATAACTGTACTGAATGATCTTTGCGAGATTGTGGGTTCACAAAAATTGTCATGGCGTTATGATCCTATACTTTTAACCGATAAGTATACAGTAGACTATCATTTAGAATCCTTTGACCATATTGCCTCATGCATACATGACAAGGTATCCTCATGTATCTTCAGTTTTGTTGACATGTACAGGAAAGTTTACAGGAACATGCCTGAGATTATACAATTAACCGATGAGGACAAAAAGGAACTGTTAACGGGACTGTCAAATATAGCCCGTAAGTATGATATGCCCCTGCAAAGCTGTGCTGTGGGAAATGAATACAGTGAATACGGCATATTGAATTCCGGTTGCATAACAAGCAACATACTGGAGAAATCCAATGATTTATCATTTAAAAACATCGGACATACAGGTTGTAGGAATGGTTGTAAATGCATTCCATGGAGGGATATAGGAGAATATGATACCTGTCTGAATGGATGCAAATATTGTTATGCAAATCGCAGAAGTGATATAGCAGGTATCAAACACAGAAAGCATGACCCTAATTCACCAGTACTTATCGGAAAGGTAGAAAAGGATGATAAGATTAATAATGCAAAACAGGCATCCTTTCTAAAGGTTGACTATCAACAACAAAGATTATTTTAATGATTTTTTTGTTAAAATAGAAAAAATAGTTATTTAAGAAATTATATAGTATAATACAGAAGAATTTATTGAGCGGTAATTAAATGAAACAAATAGTATATGAAATAGTTGTATTCATGCATTTAATGGGTTATACAAACAAAAACAGAAAATTAAAACTCTTAACCGACATGTACAATAACAAGGTAGAAATAGAACATGAGGCTTTAGTTAATATTATAGAATCAATTACTGATGAATTAAAAGAAAATAATGTTAATGAAAGTATTGTTTCTAATTTGAATGATTATGTTGATTTAATTAATCATGAAAGTCAATATTAAATATATATTTTTCAACTGGAATATTCATCTAGCCTCTGTGAGTATTTCTGCAGGTATTCCTTTAAATCTTTACTATCTATGTTTATTTCTTTTCTGAATATTTTAAATTCACCATCATTTATTTTTGCGTTTTTTAGCCATTGTTTTAGGAAGTGTTTGTCTTCTTCTTCTATTGTGTCTTCGGTTGTCATTGAATCCAGTATTCCCCTTAGTATATTCAGTTTCAGTACTGGTGTTGTGTATTTTGGTGATCGCAGTATTGGTTTTAATGTTTTTATTATTGATTTCATTTCTGTTTCAGTAATGTTATTTTCCAGAACGTACTTAACTTTTAATTGTATATTTTGTATTAATGGATGATTATTCTTATAGTTATTAGATTCGTACCATGTTTCTATTAAGTTGTAATGATTTTCCGTTATCTCATCTTTATAATTGAATTTTTCAAGTAACCCATATAGATAGTTGTAGTTAATATCTAAGTTTCTGTCAAAGTCTCGTTTACAGTTTGGTCTATAGTAATATGACTGAACATATTCGCGTTGATTTTCATAGTTTTTCAGATAGTTACACAACTTATTTGTCATTTTTGCATCATCCATTGCGTTATGTGCATTATAAGTGGTTTTCAATACATTATCCACTATATAACCCAGACTATAATCGGGTAAGTTAAGGTTTCTTCTTGATGAACAGAGCGTACAGTAATAGTTGAATACTGGTATTGGCATCTTATAGCGTGTTAATGATTTGGAGATTACACTTAGATCAAAGGTGATGTTTTGACCAATTATGAGATTGTTCGTCAGCAATTCCTCATATTCTTTCCAGAATTCTTTAAATGTTGGCTTACCTTCCACGTCTTCGGGTGTTATTCCCGTAAAGTTTATGTTAAATTCATCAAATTCTGCTTCGGGGTCTATCAGTGAGTATATGTTATCTGTTATCCGGCCATCTTCCACTTTAACAATTCCGATACTGCACATAGAGTTACTGTAACGGTTTGGTGTTTCCAAATCCAAGACTATATAGTTTTTCATCTGAAATTATTCCCTTGATTTTATTATGTTAAGGTTTGTCTTTTATCATATTTCTCTGTTATCCCAAAATGTCAGACTTGGCTAACATGATAAACGCGATTGAAGGTGATGTTGCCTATTTTAATTTTGTCTGTTGATTGATACTGTTAATCTTTCTGCATTATTATCTAAGAAATTATTTATATACTTTTATTAAATATAATTAATCAGAGAAAAAGTTTTTACAAGAACAATTTTAACATTTCATTATTGGGGGACTAGACTATGAGTAAAAATGATAGAAACCCTGTAAATCCATTTACAGGAAAAAAACACTATGATAAGGTAAATGATGATCAGTTTCTAGCCGAATGTTATCAGGTATATAAACAGGAAATTAGTAAGTACCAACTGTTGGATCAGACTCAAATAGGTCAACAAGTATCCAACATAAGCAGGAACATCATTCGTGCCGTTGAAGATTATCTTAAGAAAATAGGTCGCTATGATTATGTTGAAGGATACTATGACTGGGAAGTTCATCTGGTAAACAGTAACATTGTAAATGCATGCTGTTATCCCGGCGGAAAAATTATAGTTTATGCCGGTATTATACAAATGATGAAAAGTGAGGATGAACTGGCATTTGTATTGGGGCATGAAATATCACATGCATTACTTGACCATTCACGTACACAACAGAGCATACATCAAACCAAGAACACTGTTTCTACCGTTTCATGGATAGGCAGTTATGCTTTGGACATGATAGGACTGGGTGGTGTAGGAAACATGGCAAGAGCTGCAATAAATGTTGCAGATGCTGGTTCACAGTTCTTTTTAACACAGCCTTGGGGTAGAGATCATGAACTTGAAGCAGATAAACTGGGATTAATATTCTCATACCTGGCAGGATACAATGTTAATATTGTACCGGAATTCTGGAAGAGATTTTCACAATCCAGTGGAAATGACTTTGATTTCTTCTCAACTCATCCGTCAGATGATAAACGTATTGCCGTAATGAAAGAATCCTTACATGAAATTAGTCAAAATCCTGATTTTTATTCAAAACCTGTTCTTCCTGAAACTCCAAAGGCTAAAAAAGAATTTTCGGGCAATTCCAATACTCCTACACCTAGTGTAGCCCCGAATAATCAAAATCAATTCAACTGTCCGAAATGTGGAAATATCATTAAGGCCTGTGATAACTTCTGTAACAATTGTGGATACAATAAAAACAGTAGAAACTGTCCCAAATGTGGACATAATAATAAGGAAGGAGAAAATTTCTGTACAGAATGTGGAAACAAGTTATAATTCCTTTTTCATTCATGTTTAACTTTTTTTCATTTTA
>MVAA01000127.1 GCA_003266105.1 Methanosphaera sp. rholeuAM6 | reverse complement strand
TTTTTTTGTTTTGGTTTAAAAAATAGTAATGGTGGAGATGACTTAATGATATTTTCATAATGAAAATAAAATGTTGAAGAAATGGGGGTTAATATTTTTTTCATTGTTTGTGGGGGGTGCTTGTATTAAAATGGGTTTGAGGTGAAGTTTTCTATTGTAATAAAATTTATTTGGTGGATTATTTTGTCATATTTATCTTTACCCGTGTTTTTTCTTAATTGTTTTAGGTTAAATTTTATTATTTCATTGGTGTCATATATGACTAAAAATAGGGATGATGTTGGAATTCTGTTTTTTAAACCTGTCATTTGGTCGATATGCTTTCGCTTTAATATTTTAGCTGAAAATTTACATTCATATAAGTATAGTTTTTCGTTTAATTCGAGAATTAAGTCCCAGGTATGGCTTTGATAATTATCTAGAATAATATTTGATTCCTCATATATTTTTTGGGAATATTTTTGTCTCATATAAGAATATGATAATAATTCCAGATAATTTCCTTTCAGTTGTCCCATATTGTATGTTTCAAAAGGTGACCAATTGGTAAACAGTCCATATATCTGGAGAATAATCGTTGGATGTTCATTATGTATGATTAAATATTTTGTTAGTATTGCATCATACTCTTCTAAACTTTTTACATATAATAGGTCTCTGACAAAATTATGTATTTTAAATGTTCCTTTATATTTTGTTATAATGTTTATTAATTCCAGTAAATATTTATCTTTGTAAAAGCGTTTTTTGGATCGTAGATTGTTTTTGTTTTCTTTGATTATGTATGATTTCATGAGATTACCCTTGTTATTAAGTGTTAATATGAAAATATGTTTAAATCGTTTAGATTATATTTGAGATTAAAAAATCCTGAAGATAAAGTTTCTTCATCAAGATCTTTAATTCCTCTGCTTATTATTATGTCTGATAGTTCTATGCAAGCTACTGCTTTTTTATAGTCTTCTTTTGTCTTAATATTAAGATGATTTCGTGCAAGGTTTGACAGTTCTTCGATTTTTTCATAATATTCTTTATTTATATTGTAACCCTCATTATTTAATATTTTCAGTCCATTTAGAAATTTAACATTTATTTCTTCTATTTTGCCACAGATAACTGTATTGTATCTTATTATGTTAAATTCTTTTAACTTGTCTTCAATATCAATTACGGATTCCATATTATAACCTCCCTTACATACTCTTTTTTTTGGCTCGTGTTTTATAGTATGGGGTGTTATGTTACTAATATTTATCTTTTAACAATATTTCTGTATAATTTTATTAAGTTATGTGTAGTGTCATATTTATATTGACTTATAATAATTATTATTTAATTGGTAATATTTATAGTTTATTCATATAAATAATATAAATTTTTTATTATTTTATTGTTAAAATAAATTAGTTTTAAATCAAATGGGCATGTTTGATATTATTTTTTAGAACAAGACATTATTTATTTTACATTTTGTATTGGTCCTTTAAACTTTACTGGTATAATAGGTAAAATATTGAAAATAAGATGTAGCTATGAGTTATCTTTAATGGAATTGATATCTGTTAATACATCGGAAATGTGATATAAAGTATCTGATGAAAAATTATAAAATGTAAAAAAATTAATTGTGGATAAGATTATAATAATCGTTCTTAATCTTATCACATCAAAGTTGTTTATTTGAAGATTATGTTTAAGCTACAGTTAACGTGGTCTTGCTACTTGTATAACTGTTGTAGTTTGTGCTTCCACCATAGTATACGTTGTATTTTATGGTTTTTGTGGTTATCATTTCACTGTATGTGTATGTTCCGTTGGAGTCGGTTTTTACGTATACTGCCTTGCCGTTGATGTTTACTCTGATTTTACTGTTTGAGAGTTTGTTTCCGTTTTTGTCTACGAATGTTCCCGTGATTGTGAAGTTGCCTTTGTTGTACTTGACCTCTGTTGTTATTACAAGATCCTGTTTGGTTACGTTGAATGTTGCGTTTGCCGTGTATTTTGCGTAGTTTGCGTTTCCTGTGAATGATGCTGTTACGTTGTTTATTCCTGTTTTGTTGGTTTTTA
>MVAA01000144.1:283-2823 GCA_003266105.1 Methanosphaera sp. rholeuAM6 | reverse complement strand
CAACTGGTGACCCATCCACTATTATTGCTACAGCTACACCATCAAGACCACGACCAAGAGCATCAGTTAATTTACCAGTGACCACTATTTCCATAGTGTCATTAAGTAAATAATCCTCAGTAATTTCATCAAGTGTTATGTTGGTTGTTGAACGAACAGTAACATAAGTTTCTGTCATTGTACTTGGTGTGTAATATTCCTCTTCAGTAAAGTCTAATCTGATTCTATTTGTTCCTACTTCAGTTGGTGAGAAAGTGACTGTGAAAATACCAGTAGTTTCATCAGTAGTTACATTATATGGATCTACGCCAGCATCAACTCTAGTTACAGTAATGTTCTTACCTGTAATAACATTTCCAAGGTCATCAGTTAAGTTACCTGTGATTGTTACATCAGAACCAAGCCAACCCACTTCAGGTGGAACAATATTTATATGTGCAAAAGAAACAACTTTTAAAGTAACATTTGCTGATTCACTTACTCCATAACTGTCGTCACCATTGAATTTAGCACTTATATTGTAATCTCCAATAGTATCCGGTGTGAATTTGTATGTGAATTTACCATCTGCACCAGTAACATCAGTTGTTGTACCATTTAATACACCATTTACATATACATCAACTGTTTTACCTTGAATACCATTTGAACTAGAATCAATTAAAGTACCTGTGACTGTTACTTCATTATTGACATATGGATTAGTTGTGAATTGGTCAACAACTATTGAGGTTTTACTTTTAATTCTTACAGTTTTTTCTTCACTTGTATTTCCAATGTAATAATCATCGGTTGCAGGTTCAAACTTAGCCTGAACTGTTATATCTGAACCAACATTACCCGTTGGTGTATAATATACCGTAAATACACCGTTTACATCGGTTTTATTGGATCCGACTTCGGTTCCACCAACATAAACTGTTACAGTTTTATTAAATACTCCAACATCTGTTGCATCAATTAATGTACCTGTAATTGCGTTTTCTTCACCGACAAACATTTCATCATTATCTACTGTAACATTTACTTTTGTAGATATTAAATCTGTATCTAAATGTACACCATTAACAGTGTTGTCAGTAGCTGTGATTACTGCATTATTTGGTGTATTAATGAATGTTTCTAAGTTATCTGAAGTAATATCAGAACCAGTTATTGTAATAGGTTTTGTTACATATAATGCATCACCCATTCTGTCTGCAGTATTGCCTGAGAATGTACATTCGTTTATTGTTACTGGAGTTCCTTGAATTCCAATAGCTCCTATACCAGTTGCACTGTTATCTATAAACTGATCTTTCGTGAATGATCCTTTGGTTAAAAGATCAACTGCACCTACAAATGTTGCTTTATTTCCTTTATAAAGGTTGTTTTCTGAAACAAATTCTGCTTTATTTGCGTTGGTAGTATCTGAGATAACTGCTCCACCTTCACCATTCATAGCTTCATTGTTTATGAATTTGTTATTGGTTACTTCAAATGTGGTTTCGGTTCCAGCATCTTGTAAACAAAGTGCTCCACCCATTGGGTGTCTACCACCACTACCTTCACCTTTTACATAGTTTGCAGTGAAAGTGTTATTATCAATAGTTGAATTATGGCATGAATTTATTGCTCCACCATATAATGCGAAGTTTTCTTCGAACGTATTGTTTTTAATTAAAACTTTTCCTTCATTTCCACCATTAAGATCTTCGATATATATTGCTCCACCGTGACGTGCATTATTTTCTGTGAAGTATGAATTGACAATAGTCACATCATCAGTAGTGTTTAATACATTGATTGCTCCACCAAATCCACCATTACCTGCTGGTTCTTCATCACGATGTGCAGCATAATTACTATTAAATTTACTTTCACTAACAGTTAACTTACCTGATGAAAATATAGCTCCTCCACCATATGCATCATTATATGCTTCAATAGTTGAAACGAAGTTATCATTGAATGTTGAGTTCATAACTTCTAAGTTAGCATCTGAATAGATTGCTCCACCGTAGTATAAAGCTTCGTTGTTTTCAAATGTTGAAATAACTGCTGCAAAACGACCGTGGTTAATTACTGCTGCACCTATGTCAGCTTTTGCATTTTTAACTGTTAAATTTATTATTCCTACTTGTTTACCCGCACCAACAGTTAAGAATTGGTTTCCACCAGCATCAATTGCTTTGTTACCACCATATATAAAGAACACATCTGGTGTGTAAGTATTGTCTATTACAATTGATTCTGTCCAGGTATAATCCGTACCTGTTAAGTTAGCAATAATACACTCCATACCCCAATTTTTGGTTTTTTCCACTAACTGTACAAGTTCTTTATAGTTTGCTACATTAAACCAATACGTATCATCAAAGGATGTGTAATCAACTTTTACTCCATTGATTGTCGTATCAAAAGCTTCTACTTTTGCATCATTTACTTTTTTAACTAAAAGATTACCAGTGATTTCTGAATTAACAATTGTTGCATCTGTATTTGTTTTTATTACTTGAGCTTCAATACCATCATTGTTTTCAAAAGTACATGTATCAATG
>MVAA01000144.1:0-176 GCA_003266105.1 Methanosphaera sp. rholeuAM6 | reverse complement strand
ACCGGTGTATTGGACTGCACCGGATGTAGCTCCTTTGTTTCCATCATAGGTGTTTCCTTCTGAATATAATGTGGTGTCTTTTTGTGCTTTGATTGCTCCACCTTGACCATTAACTTTTGCTTCGTTACGAATGAAATTGTTATTTATAACATTGGATGTTATAACATGAGTTTCAT
>MVAA01000078.1:52427-56287 GCA_003266105.1 Methanosphaera sp. rholeuAM6 | reverse complement strand
CCAACATATTCTGCCCTGAAATGAGCCATCAATGAATCAACAATTACAAGCTTAACGTTGACTCCACCCTGTATCAATTCATTGACCTTATCAGCCATTAACATTTGATGACTGCTGTTAAATGCCCTTGCAACGTGAATCTTATTAAGAACTTCAGGTACATCCAATCCAAATGCGGTAGCAATCTGTTCAACTCTCTCTGGTCTGAAAGTGTTTTCTGTATCAATAAAGACCACTTCACCATCAAGACCTCCTTCTTCTAACGGAAGCTGTGTTGTAACGGACAGTTCATGTGAAATCTGACTTTTACCTGAACCAAATTCCCCATATACTTCTGTGATGGACTGTGTTTCTATTCCACCACCAATCAGATCATCCAAACCAGAACTGCCTGTAGTGATTCTGCCAACATCTTCACGCCTTTCCATAACTTCAAATGCTGTTTCAAAATCAATCTTTTCTGCTTTACGAGCCGCTTCAATAACTTTGGCCGCTACCCCTTCACCAATTTCTACTTTAACACTTAATTCTTTAGGTGTTGCAGTTGCTAAACGCATCATATCTGCAAAACCTGCATCTCTAAGTTTTTGTGCTGTTTTTTCTCCTACACTAGGTAAATCTTCTAATTCAACCATATTCACATATCTCCTTTAATTAATTATAATATTATTACTAGTCTTCTTACGTTCAATCTTACATCTTCATTGTAGTCATTATATTGTGCATCAGCTATTACTGTTGCTTCATGACCTATAAGATCTTCTATTTTACCAGCCATGGATGATTCATCACCAGTCTGTTTAAAAATATCAATAACTTCATCGGTTGTTGCACCGATTAATTCTTCTGCCTGTTTTCTGAAGAACGTGGCAGTTACACTACCTGTATCATCCTGTAGTGTTGTTTGAATTATCATAAGATAATTCGGTTCTTCTATTTTCTCACCACAACTGTCACAAATGTAACCTTCTTCGCTTTGTATTATGCGGGTGTTACAGTTTGGACACATTGCATATAATATTTTTTCACCATTGATTTCGTTTATTATACCTCTGACTTTAATGTGTTGATCTTCATCTTCAATATCTTCAATGGCTTTTTCAACATATAACTTGTTCTCGATTTCTCTCATTGAAGGTATTAATTCCGCTTCTTCAGGTCTTGCTTGACGTATTGTACTTGAACCTGATATTGATAATCTTATTCTATTGTTTTGCAGTTGTATTGATGGGTTTTCAATAATTATGGCTGAACCTTCAATGAACTTAATGTTAGTATCATCATCCCAGAGTGATACCTGCACTTCTCCAGTTTCATCTGCCACATATATTGCCCTTACTTTACCGTCACGTCCATCACTTCTTGTGAAGGTGTTTATTTGGTTTATGTTTGTAATCCTGACACGTAATTTTGTGTTGGTTTCGTTTTCTTCCAGTTGACTGATTGTCCTGTCATTGTATCTGTCCTGTTCAAGTGATTCATATGATGGCAGGTTTTCAATTTCGGATTCTTCAGGGATTGTTATTCTGGATGATTTTCCTACACTTAATTCCATTGTTCCCTGTCCGAGCCTTGTTCTGGCATTTTCTATTTTTACTGCATCTCCAAGTGCCTGGTTTAGTTCTGCTTTATCATCCCAGAGTGATGTTCTAACTACTCCAGTTTCATCCGCCAGTTCTATAGATCTTACCTGTCCGTTTGTACCATCAACTCTTTGGAACTCCCGTATGTCATGCATGCCTAGGATTCTTCCTATTACATCCACTTCTCTTCCTTCATCCAAGTCCGTATCCAGTACCTCTTCGATTTTTGTGATTTTGAATTTATCTATTTGGGATAGTTTTTCCCTTAGCTCGTCGTCCATGTCTGGATTTAATACTATTGCGGCGTTCCAGCCCGTGTTATATCTGTAACTGTCTCCGGAGTAATCATCAAATTCTATGTTTCCTCCTTCTATTTTGATGAAGTCACCCTTGTTCATTGCTATTTCTGTTTCCTTGTTCCATAATGTTACTCTTATAGAGCCTGTATCATCGGTTACCTCTATGCTTCTGACTTTTCCATCCGTTCCATCATTTTTCTGGAAGTTTATTGTGTCATATATTTTTGTTAGAACTCCCATTATTGTAACGTTTTCCTTTTCGGTGGCATTTCCAATTTTGAATATTTCCTGTTCAAATTCCGGCAGGTCGTATTCATCTTTGACTATTCTTCCGTTCCAGGAGTTTGATAATGAGAATACACCGTTTCTTTCCTGTGCTCTTGCTTTGATTATTTTAATTGTGTCGTTTTCTTTAAGATCCAGTGTTTCCACCAGTGATGTATCATTGTTCCATAATGTGAATTCCATTTCCCCTGTTGCATCCATTACGTTTATTGTTATTATTTTCAACGTTTTTTCGTCTTTTTGTATTTCCCGTAATGTTGCTATTTTTGTTATTCTTACTATTACGTTGTATTCCCCTTCTGTTTGTATGTCTTCCAGGTTGGTTATTGTTTCTTCGTATTGTGGTAGCTCCGTATCTACTTCTTCCGGCATTACCTGTATTGATGAGTTGTTTCTCATTTGTACTTCCAATTCGCCTGTGTAACCTTTTCTTACTTCCAAGTTGTTGATTTTTACTATGTCTCCTTCTTTTATACGGCTCATGTATTTCATGTTGTCCGTCCACATGACTACCCGTATTTTTCCTGTGCTGTCTTCAACTGTAAGATTTGCTACTTTTCCTTCACGACCTTTTTTTGTGGTGAATGTCTTAATATTGGAGATAGATAATAATCTTCCTTGAATACTAATATTTCCATTACCTTCTACAAGTGATGAGATCTTTTGTACTTGGTTGGTGTGTGTTTGTTGGATGTTTTCTCGTCCTGCATATTTTTCGACTGCCATGTTTACTATTTGTTCTGTTGTTATGAATGGTGAATCACTATTTTCTAAAGTAATTTCTTCAATATCATTTAAAAAGTCTTTGTATTCTACTTTATCTTTTACTTCCTGATATCTGTCTTTATAATATTCTTCATTTTCTGAAGTCATATCTATCGTCTCCTACGTGGGTTTTTATTTTAAATTTGTTAAATAATCGTGAATTTGATTACACTCTTATTTTTCACCAGAAAATAATTTTTTTATATATACTTTCTAGTTTATAATTAGGTTTTTGTAAGCCATATATAAAGGTTTTTATGGTAATGTTTGAGAAGTAATCAAATCTGAAATATATCAATAATTATTTAAGTATAACTATCATTTTTGTTATAATTTAGAGTTAGACAGTAAAATTAAACTATTGATTGTTAATTTTTACTAATAATAGTTATGTATTAATAAATATATAATGAGTAATACTTATACTTTTCCATATCAAATTTAAAATAGTATAAAATATCAAAAACATAATGTATATCCTTCCAGATTTGTAGTGAATTTGTACCAAAATTGTATATAAATTGTAGTGTTTTTGCAGTAAATCTTGAAATAATGCTTTATATACCCAACTCCATAAAGAGTATCAGAGGGTTGGAAAACCATACTTAATAAGAAAATTATAAAAAGATAATCCTAAATAAAAAATACAGATTAAGACGATTGATAACAAATAAACATAAATTACTAGCCTCCATGTTAATTAGGTTTTTCAATTGCTACTCTTAATTACAATAGATATAATAAAGAAAATTAATACAAAAACTAAAAAAAATACATTGCTAATAATATAAGGAATTATCAACCCTCATTTTTTAGTTTTAATTTTCTAAAAAATCTAATTAGTATTCATATCAGATCATATTTATTATTTTTCATTTTTAACTTTTTTTTGACATTATTGATAACTGATTTAATGAACTCTTATAAC
>MVAA01000078.1:0-52316 GCA_003266105.1 Methanosphaera sp. rholeuAM6 | reverse complement strand
AAATCACCCAAAAAAAGATTAATAAGTGAATAGCCAACACAATTTAATCATTTTACTCCAAAAAACATGATATAATTTAACAAATATTTCAAACTATAAAAATTAAACACTAAAATTACATCCTATACTTCCCCACCATAGAGATGGTTAAACTCCATAACTATCCTTTTTTACATAAACTAATTTTAATTAACTGATTATTCACAAAATACCCTTATACTCCCAATTAAATCAGTTAACTTCCAACAACACTACACAAAAACAAGCATCCACATGAACATTCAATAGACGGCTCTTTAAAATTTTGGGTGGGTTCATGAATGAGTGAAGTATAAGTATTACTCAAACATCTACAGCCTGTTAAAGAGGGAAATATGTTGTTTCAATATTATCCTTTTTTCATCAACCAATAGTACAACTACTTATATTAATTGTAACATGGTTTCATTTGATTCCTGAGTAATTGCCGCCAACGCTAAGCATAGTAATAATACAGGCTATCCTCGGAAAACCCTCGGTTCATATGATAAATTCATCATATACTATATTAAAGTTGAATTACTTTTTATTATTTACTTGTTTTGTTTTTAATCCTTCTTGTAGTATGTTTTTTGCAGCATTTATGTCCCTATGGAGTATTGTTTTGCATTGTGGACATGTCCATGTTTGTTCTCCTTGTTTTAGGTCTTGTTTTATGTGTTGGCATTTATGACATGTTTTGCTTGAAGGATACCATTGGTCGATGTGGATAATTGTTCGTCCACGTTGCTCTGCTTTTTCTTCCAATATTTCTACAAACATGTGCCACGATTTTTCCTGTATCTTTTTGGATAATTTCCTATTTTTTAGCATATTCTTAATGTTCAAAGTTTCCAGACAAATAATCTGATATTTTTCTGTTAATCTTTGTGCTATTTTGTAGAAATGATATTTTAATGTATTGTGTATTTTTTCATAACCTCTTGAGAGTTTTTCTTTATTTTTCTGACGATTATTGCTCTGTGGTTGTTTTCGAGACAAGCTTCTATGTAATCGTCTCGTTTTTTTATCAAGATGTTTTATTTTGTTTTGTTCGGGAAATCTTATAATTTCGCCCGTGTTTATTGTGACAAAATTGGTGATTCCTAAATCAATACCACAACTACGTCTATTTTTCTTAGAACTTTTTATAGGACCATCTTTACAAAGAATAGCAGCATAATATTTACCTGAATTCTTTTTTCTAAAAGTAACTGAGGAAATTTCTCCAGTAATTATTTGTTTAGTATGAAATTTAATCATACCTACCTTGGGCAACCTTATCCTTCTTCCCTCAATACGAATACTATTATTGATATTCATCGTTTTATAGGAATGTACAGGATTATACTTACTCTATACTTCGGATAATTACTTATACCCTTGAAAAATCTTTCAAAGGCAGTTTCTAAATTACGTAATGATTGAATTAAGGCAGTTGAATCAACTTCCTTAAGCCATTCTTTGTAACGCTTTTGTTCGGTTAACATTTTAGAACACTCATTATAAGATAAATTCCGATGAAAAAGAGTGTATTCTAACTTTTTTTCATCCAAAAAAGTGTTATAAACATACCTACAACAACCAAACTGCTTGGCAAAAAATTCCTTCTGTGACCTGCTAGGATAAATCCTAACCAAAAAACTCTTAAACATAATACTTAAACAAAAATATATAAAATAATGTAAAAAACATTAAAAAAATATTAATAATACATCAAATTATACTACAATTACTAATATATTATTCATTATATTTAAATATTTTCATAAATTATAGATAATAAAATTTATGATAAAATAATACATTTTTTGTATTACAAAAATCCACCCACCCAATTTTTTAAAGAGTCCAATAGACAATAATAATAATCAAAATTACCAAACATATATATAAAGTGAAGTTATCTTTCAAAAAGATAAAAATATCATATATCTATTCAAAAAAAATATCACTTTAAATCAAATACCCAACACCAAATCGGGAGGTAAAATATAACATGTCAATGACAATAGCTGAAAAAATATTAGCAAAGGCTTCAGGAAAAGATAAAGTGGAAGCTGGAGAAATAGTAATGGCAGACATAGACATTGCTATGGTACATGACCTGACAGGTCCATTAACTCTCCAGGCTCTAGAACAGATCAACACAGATAAAGTATGGGATCCGGAAAAAATTGTCATCCCATTTGACCACCAAGTACCTGCAGACACATTAGATGCAGCAAAAAATCATCAAATGCTAAGAGAATTCGTGAAAGAACAGGGAATAACTAATTTTTATGATGTCTACGAAGGAGTATGTCATCAGGTAGTACCTGAAAAAGGTCATGCACTACCAGGTACCGTTATTGTAGGAAGTGACTCACACACCTGTACAAACGGTGCATTAGGAGCATTTTCAACCGGTATCGGTTCAACGGATATGGCAATGGTGTTTGCTACAGGACAACTATGGTTTAAAGTACCTGAAACAAACCGTTTCAACATAACCGGTCAACTACAGGAAAACGTAACCAGTAAGGACGTAATCCTAAACATCATTGGACAGGTGGGACAGGACGGTTCAACCTACAAATCATGTGAATATGCCGGAGAAACAATCGAAAAAATGGAAATGTCCGACCGTATGGTACTAAGTAACATGGCAATAGAAATGGGTGGAAAAACAGGTATTGTAGAACCGGATAAGATAACCGACGACTACCTTAAAAACAGGACAAACAAGCCCTACACCAAGTTCACAACAGACCTTGACGCAGCAAGTCTAAACACGATAGACATTGATGTAAGCGACCTTGAACCACAAGTGGCATGTCCAAACTATGTTGATAACGTAAAACCTGCAAGTGAAGTTGAAGACGTTGAAATAGACCAGGTATTTATTGGTTCATGTACCAATGGAAGACTTAAAGATCTTGAACAGGCAGCAAGAGTACTTAAAGGCAATAAAATAAAAAAAGGAGTAAGAACCTTAGTCATTCCTGCTTCCAGAACAATATATCAACAGGCACTGAAGGAAGGATTGATGGACATATTCGTAGAAGCCGGAGCACTCGTATGCAACCCATGCTGCGGACCATGTCTGGGTGGACACATAGGACTTATTGGTGACGGAGAAGTAAGCCTATCCACATCAAACCGTAACTTCAAGGGCAGACAGGGAAGTCCTGAAGGAAAAGTATACCTGTCCTCACCAATAGTAGCGGCAGAAAGTGCATTAACAGGACACATAACAGCACCTGAAAAAAAATAAATAGGAGGTTAACATAGTATGGAAAAAATAATTGAAGGCAGAGCATTAAAACTCGGAGACGACATAGATACTGACAGCATACTTCCGGGAAGATACCTAACATTAAGCAAACCAGAAGACTTGGGAAAACATGTTATGGAAGGATATGACTTACATTACAAGGATAAGATACAGGAAGGCGACGTTATAGTGGCAGGTTCAAACTTTGGATGTGGATCAAGTCGTGAACATGCACCTATAGCATTAAAGGCAGCAGGAATCAAGGCAGTTGTAGCAAAATCCTTTGCAAGAATCTTCTATCGTAACGCAACAAACATCGGATTGCCCTTGGTTGAAGCACCAAATGGGCCTGATGACATAGAAGAGGAAGACATCCTAATAATAGATCTTGAAAAAGGAACTCTACGAGACACCACCCAAGACAAGGATTACGATTTCACAAAACTTCCGGAGTTTATGTTTGAAATTGTGGAAAACGGTGGATTAATCGAATACTTAAACAAAACACGATTTAACTAGGAGCATATATATGTATAATATAGCAGTAATTCCAGGAGACGGAATAGGAAAAGAAGTGGTTGAAGCAACAACAACAGTGCTTGACAAACTGGACGTTGAATTCAATTACACCCATGCAATTGCAGGAGACAAATGCAAAGAAGACACGGGAGTGGCACTGCCAGATGAAACAATACAAATAGCAAAAGACTCTGATGCAGTTCTCTTCGGAGCAGCAGGCGAAACAGCCGCCGATGTAATTGTAAGACTAAGACATGAACTAAGCACCTTCGTAAACCTCAGACCAGTAAAATCACTGCAACCGGAAAAATATGGAGACATAGATTTCATGATTGTACGTGAAAACACTGAAGACCTCTACATTGGAGATGAAGAGGAAACACCAGAAGGTGCTATTGCAAGAAAGAAAATAACAAAAGCAGCATCCGACAAGATATCCGAATACGCCTTCCAGTATGCAAAGGATACCGGCCGCAAAAAAGTAACCGCTGTGCACAAGGCAAACGTACTGAAAATATCCGATGGACTGTTCAAGAAATGTTTCTATGAAGTGGCAGAGAAATATCCTGAAATCGAATCCAACGATTTCTATGTTGATGCAACAGCAATGTATCTTATAACAAACCCATTGGACTTTGAAGTAATCGTAACCAGCAACCTTTACGGTGACATATTATCCGATGAGGGTGCAGGTCTTGTCGGTGGTCTTGGAATGATTCCATCAGCAAACATCGGTGATGAAAACGGATTATTCGAACCTGTACATGGTTCAGCACCAGACATTGCAGGCAAAGGCATAGCAAACCCTGTTGCAACAATATTATCCGCATGCATGATGCTGGATTATCTTGGAGAATCAGAGTCTGCACGTAAAATAGAAAAAATAATAGTTGATGTAATCCGGGAAGGAAAGGTTGTCACGCCAGACCTTGGAGGAAGTGCAACCACACAGGAAATGGCAGAATATATCGCAAGTAAAATATAATAATATAATATTATATAATTTGAATAAAAATAGATTAACAATAAAAACATTAATTATACGGAGACAAAAAAATGAACGCAGCAAAAGCAGCAGCAATATTTATTATATTTATAATGGTGGTTAGTTCAGTATCAGCATTTGTATTATACTTAGTATAAATAAGATTAATTTAATGTGTTATTTAAGATATTAAAAAAGGAGAATAGATATAATGATAAAAATAGGAGCAGTAGTAGCAGAATTTAATTTTGATATTACCAGTATGATGCTGGAATTGGCAAAAGAACATGCTAAATTTTTAGATGCGGAAATCACAGAAGTCATTGCAGTACCGGGCGTTTATGATATGCCTATTGCAATTAAAAAAATGTTGGATGAAGATAATGTTGATGCAGTAATCACACTCGGTGCAGTAATTGAAGGAGACACCGAACATGATGAAATCGTTGTTCAACACGCAGCAAGGAAAATCACGGACTTATCACTTGAATACAACAAACCTGTAACATTAGGTATATCCGGTCCGGGAATGACACGTCTTGAAGCACATAAACGTGTGGAATACGGAAAACGTGCAGTTGAAGCAGCTGTAAAACTTGTTAAAAGATTATCTTAAAACATGATTAACCTCCTTCTTCACATATTCTTTTCTAAAAAACAGATATAATAAAGGGAAAACTGAAAATATGGAAATATTAACACCTGAAGAATTAAAAGAAAAATATACTGACCCATGGATAACTCCCTATCAGGAAATTCTCACAGTAACAGATACTGATGAAGAAATAATTGAACTGATAGAGTATCATCCTTGCCCAATAGGTTCTGACTGGATGATAACACAATACAAACAGACCAGCCCACTGATAACTGATGCCAAACGTGACGGTAACAAACACACCTACATCGTAAAAAAAGGTAAAACTGAACTGGCACTTAAACCAAGTTATCAGGCCGCAGGAATAGAGGAAGCCAGTATAGAAGAGGATGAAATAAGAATAGTGCATGCCGGTCTTGCAGGAGCAGGAGTGGGAGCGGCATTTTGTCGTGGAAAAGCAAAAGGCGTAAAACGTATCGAACTGTTGGATGAAGGTGGAGGATCCAAAGTTGGCCGGGCAGCCATTATAACTCCCAAACTTAAAAAGGTTATCATCGGACTGGACGATACTGACATTCCAACGGAAGGTGCTACCTGGACACTTGCAAACAATATTGCAAACGAGATACAGCATGAAAAGGGATATCATTATCTTGAACACGTAACATGCCAGTTATATCCCAACAATCCCAACAAGACAAAGAATTGCGTATCAATAATACTGGTATTTGCAGTTAAAGAAGAAGAAAAAGAGGATTTGATATCCAGCATTAAATCTAAGCTTAAGGAAAAAACATTATCACAGAATACCGCTTTCGTAGTATATGAAAAACTTGAAATACCGGAAAATGTACAAAAATATGCAATAGAAGCTAAAAAATCCATGAAATACCTTGAAGAAGCAGAACGTATTGCCAAGGAAAATAATATTCGTATTGAATACGTTACCGGTAAGGGTGGACTCATCGGTGCACTTGCAGCCATTGGCCTGTACAACAGACCCGAAGAGTATGCCAAAGTGTATTATGAGGAATAAAAGCTAATTCTTCAAATAACTTCTAAACTCCCCCATACATCTTATTATCACTTATTCTACTGAATTTTTTATCCAACCTGCTACGGCACACTGACCCATGGATACACTGCCATCACCTGCACAGGTCTGTTCATGCTGTACAAATGTAAGTCCCTGACTGGCTACTTCCGCTTTAACGACATTCGATATGAATTCATTATAGAATACCCCACCTGTTACACCTATAACATCAGTGTTATACCTATCTGCCACGTTCAATGCTATTTGTGAAAGTTTCTCTGCCAATGCTCTTTGAGCGGCACATGCAATTTCTTCCTTGAGCACGCCATTTTCCATTAAGTCAAGAATGTCAATTAAAAATTCACCGGTTCGAATAACTCTTCGTTTTCCACTGCTTGTTGTTGGCACTATCATATCAAGCATGTCAAATCCGTCCCTTGCACGAGATTCCAGTTTCATTGAACATTCACCCTCATATCCACGGTTTTTGCTTATTCCCAACAGTACACTTATACTGTCAAGTACTCTTCCCATACTACTGGTGTATGCAGTGTTGAAGTTTGTTTCCAACTGTTTTAGTGTAATGTCCACTTCCTTTTCGCCGTACTTGAAATAGGATGCATACCCCTCTTTCATAAGACTTAGCAAATCACTTGTTTCCATTTCATCATATAGTATTCCCATTGCCATACGGATAGGATACTTAGTGCTCAGGTCTCCACCAGGCATTGGCTGTAACTCCAATCCTCCACAGTTAACAAATTGTCCCGTATTGTTAACGTAGAGCACTTCTCCTCCCCATATGTTTCCATCTTCACCATATCCTACTCCGTCAGCGGCTATTGCCACCATTTCATCCAGGTTATGTTCAGCCATAAGGCTTGCGGCATGTGCATGATGATGCTGTACCTGCAGCAATTGTGCCTCATATTCCAGGCTAAGTTCTCTTGCCAGTTTGGTCGTGTTGAAATCCGGGTGCATGTCTGCTACAATGCAATCGAGGTGGTCACAGCGTGTAAGCTTTAGTAAGTGTTTGATTGCGTCCTCCATGAATTCAAGTGTCTGAAATTTGGAAGTGTTTCCTATATGCTGTGAGGGGTAGCATTTTCCCTCTTTCAGAAGAGAGAATGTTACGTCAAGTTCCGGTCCTACCGCAAGGATATTGTGACCTGAATTGATATTGGAGAAATCAAACGGTTTTGGAACATATCCACGTGAACGGCGAATAAAACCGGGCAATCCATTGCGGAACCTTATTACACTGTCATCACAACGGTTAAGTATTTTTCTGTCATGTAAAAGATAATAATCTGCTATTCCATCAAGTTTACTTACTATTTCATTATTTTCTATCAGCATCGGATTTCCCGGCCTATTTGCTGATGTCATAACATATGCAGGTTCTATTGTGTATTTGAAGAGTAAATGATGTAATCCTGTGTATGGTAACATTACTCCCTGATTATGCAGTCCCGGTGACAGGTTACGTGACAATGAGTAGTCTTCGGACTTGTCAAGAACCACTATTGGTCTTGCCACGGATTCGAGTACCTTTCTTTCATCCTCCGAATATTTGACGAAGAGATTTGCCGTTTCCACGTCCGGCGTCATGCATGCAAACGGTTGAGTCTTTCTTCCCAACCTTTCTCTCAGTGCGTCTATGGCATCATCCGTGGACGTCTTGCACACAAGGTGTGTTCCTCCTATACCCTTTATTGCAAGTATTTTTCCTTCATCTATCAATCTGCTTGCATCCCTTATCGGGTCTCTTGATGGTATCTCTCCATCCTTGTAGAGGTAAACCTTTGGTCCGCAGTCCGGACAGCACGTTGCTTCCGCATGGTATCTTCTGTTTAACGGGTCGTTGTATTCGTTGTCACAGTAGGAGCATAACGGAAAATCATTCATTGTAGTGTTTTTTCTATCGTAGGGTACTTCATCTATTACTGTGAATCGTGGGCCACAATTTGTGCATGCAGTGAATGGGTAGTAGTAATGCTGGTCTTGGGTATTTATTATTTCTTCCAGGCATTCATCGCATATGCTCATGTCCGGTGGGATAACTGCAGAACCGGATATTCTGTTGCTGCTGTTTATTATTGTAAAATCGGAATATTCCTCCTCGGAAGTTACTTCTCCCCTGATTTCAACTTTTATATCATTGATTTCTGATCTTACCGGTTTATGTTCCTGCAATTCGTCAACAAACAGGTTGATATCATCCAATGTTCCCTGCAGTACTATTTCAACTATGTTTCCCATGTTTCTTACATAACCGTTCAACATCATTACCTTTGCTAAACGATATACTGTTGGCCTAAAGCCTACTCCCTGTACTATCCCATCCACCAATAGGTATGCAGTATACTTTTTCATGTTTCTCCCCATTTCACAAATTTTTCATACATTAGTTTATATTTTTTAAAATATTAAAATAGATATGTTTAAATAGAATTATCAACTATGAAAGAAATAGAACTAATATTATTTTCTATAAGTAGGATGCGATTTTTATGAAAGACATTTTAATAAAATTAATTGAGGGTGATATAAGCATTGAAGATGCACAGAATGAATTGAAGGTCACTCAAATTCGGGAATTGGGAGATAATATAAAGTTTGATGTCAGAAGAGAAAATCGTGTTGGTGTTCCCGAGGCAGTTTATGCTCAGGGAAAAACCGATGAAGACCTGCTAACAATCATCAACAATATTGGATCTGTGACAAATTTAATGATAACCAGACTACCTGAAGATAGATTTAATAATATCAAAAATAAAATAGATGAAGAGATACTTGAAATTTCAACATACTACCAAACAGGATCTATATTAACCATCAACAAAACACAACCAAAAAAACAAAGGGGTAAAGTGGGGATAATAACCGCAGGAACAGCAGACATACCAGTAGCAGAAGAATCCAGAATCACCCTTGAACAGGCAGGATACACAGCAATACGAACATATGATGTTGGAGTAGCCGGAATACACAGACTAATCGATAAAATAACCTACCTGATAGATGAAAAGGTAGACGTAATAATAACACTGGCCGGTATGGAAGGAGCACTGCCATCAGTAGTGGCAGGCATCGTAGACATGCCAGTAATTGCAGTACCGACATCAACCGGTTACGGAGTGGGAGAAAAAGGTTTCACAGCACTCTTTGCAATGCTGCAATCATGTGCTCCAGGTATTGCAACAATGAATATTGACAATGGATATGGTGCAGGAGCATACGCCATAACCATACTAAAACAAATAGAAAAACGAGTAAATGAAGGATTTTAATAAAAGGAGGATTAGATACCAATGATAATGGACATAATATTTTTAATAATACTGATAGCAATAGCAGGTGTGGCATTTAGATTTATATGGGACATCAGCAGCACAGCCCTGAAAATAGCCGTGCATTTTATTGCAGGTTGGATTTTACTGACAATAGCAAACTTCCTGCCGGGAATAGATATACCAGTAAACATCATCACACTGCTTATCTCAGGATTTGGTGGAGTAATAGGAACGGTACTGTTAGCCATTTTCTACATACTCTTCTAAGAAACACTATAATTCATTAATAATATCCCCTATACCATAACCCCAACCCTTTTTTTCAAGAACTTTATCTGCAGCTCTGCCAAGAATGAAAGATGCAAGATATGCTGCCTCAAACGGAGGATTACTTGCAGCCAATGCTAGTGTCAAGCCTGCCAGCAAATCACCAGTACCACCAATAGTCATTCCCTGATTACCCGTACGGTTCAATTTATAATCATCACCAGAAGCTATTACGTCAACAACCCCCTTAAGCAGTATTGTAGCACCATACTCTGCGGACAATCCGGAAAGCAACCCAATTTTGGACTCCAGCTTTTCGGGAACGTTCTCCCCAAACAACACCTTAAACTCATACTCGTGGGGAGTGACTATCACGTTCTCATTCAACCTGTCCCTGTCAACCAGTTTCAATGCATCGGCATCAATAACCACCGTCTTGTCCGTAGAAGACAACACCTCATTGAATAATCTTCCCGTGCACTCCTCAACACCGGAGCCTGAACCCATTAGAATGGCATCAACCCTGCTTTCCAACTGCATAACCGATTCATAGGCATCCATTGAAAGAACCTTACCCGGAACCGACCTTACAATAAACTCAGGATTATACGTTTTAATGATATCGGCAGACTCTTCCGGTGCAACAATATAGACAAGATCAAGCATCCGGGATAAAGCTGCCGTAGCCGCAAATACTGTCGCACCAATATAATCCGGATTGGAACCAATTATAAGAACAGAACCGTTATCTCCCTTATGGGAATCCCTGAGGGGTGCCTTGATTCTGATTAAATCACCTTCACCAACGTATTCCTCGGATACCCGCGGTATGCCAATATCCATTATAACCACTTCACCCGTATAACTATCCTGAGCCTTAACAAGACCTGTTTTCATCTTATGCAATGTCAATGTCCTGTGAGCGACAACACACTTGTCCGGAACGTCACCGTCTTCAGGATTCATACCTGATGGAACATCAACACTAAGAACTATTGCCGGAGAATAGTTAATTGTATCGACTGCACTAGAGACCGGTTGTCTTAGCTTACCTTTTACTCCCGTTCCAAGTATTGCATCAACAATAATGTCCGAATTATCCGGTTTAACCTGTGTAGAATCTGTAATAACCGATAACTTTAGATTACTGTCTGTTTCGGATATTATCCTGATAGATTGAAAATTCAGCCGTGAATCCTCATTCTTTATGTTTTCAGGTTTTGCCAATAAGAAAAGACGTACACTGTAACCGTGATTCAACAGGTGTCTTGCTATAACAAAACCGTCACCACCGTTTCCACCTGTTCCGGAATATATTGACACCTTTTTCTTATCAGGATAATTGTCAACGATATACCCCGCTATTTTTGAACCGGCATTTTCCATCAGTACCAAAGTTGGTATACAATTGTATTCTGTGTTTTTATCCGTTGCCCTCATTTCAATCGGTGTAAGCACGTCTTTCATCAGCTAACTCCCCCATTATCCTATTAAATTGATTTTATATTTGCCAAGATTTCCACCATAATTTCCGGCCGATACCTTAACAACATCAGGAACCGTTTTTATAGCATCTATAGCTTTCTGTGTTGCTTCATTTATAACTTCTTCATTCAATCCGTCAAACACTATTTCATAAACTCCATTGACATCATCAGGCAATTGCGTTTCAACCTTATCCTTTAATGTCGGACAGTATTTCTCATTGGTTGTGGCATGCATGAATTTGTACTTTTTGGATCCGACCTTTGAACCTGATGCAACTATACCACCCGGAAATGGAGTTATAACTCCAGGCACAGAGCGAATAGCATTCACTGCATTTTCTGCCGCTATAAGTGCTGATGACTGTGTTTTTGCCATGATAAACAGGTTTCCTCCAGCAACCGCGTCAGTTATTCCAAAGTTTTCTTCAATAAGAAAATCACCACTCATGACAGGTATCTTATACATCTGCCTATCGTATTTCTCGATTTTTTCCTGATATCCATCTGCAAAGAATGCCAATTTAAATCCAAGATTATCAACATCCCCCCCATCTTCAACCAGATTAAATACTGCTGTTGTTGGTGCAGTCAATATGCATTGTCCCATTCTTTCAAGCAATTGCTCTTTTAAGTTATCCGTCTTGTTTTGACATATGATTACTGAAAAACCCGGCCTGTTGTCTGGTGTTTTTTCAGGCGGAAAATACTCATCAATCCCCGCTTCCGCCGGACATCCTATGAATGATGTTGCAAATCCCGTTGCCTCTGTTGCTGCAATTAATGCATATCTTTTTGTTGCAGCCGTAATCAATATGTGAGCTGCCTTTGTCTTAAATGCCTCTGCATAAGTATCTTCTATTGTTGGTAAATTCATAAAAAATTAATCCTCCAGATAATTGTTCTTTTAATAAAATAAGGTTAAACAGGTAAACACTGTTCTTAACATGCTAAAACATGAAAAATGGTGGTGAAATGAGGAAATCATCATGTGTCTTCAACATAACTCAATGCTCCCGTTCCAAAGAATGGCAGTAAAATTACTCCAATAATTATAACCATCCACAAGGATATCATACGTTCAACAAGCGTTGCTGCAGTACTGATACCTGCAGGTATACCTGCCATGGAATATAAGAGAATCATGACCCCGTCAATTGAGCCCAGTCCCCCCGGCAGTATTGGAATTATTCCTATCAGTGATGATACAAGAAATACGGATGCCACCATACCAAGCGACACTTGCACTCCAAAGGCCAAAAACACCACATACACTCTTACCAGTTCTAAAAACCATACCAGGAATGAAATTGCTGTTGTTATTAACATTAAATGACGATCCTGCATCAGCAATCTTAAACTGGACTGGAATCCCACCAATGAGGATACGGCCCTCTCTTCATACTTGTCAAAATCCCTTTTGGTAAATCTTCTTACCTGTCTGAATACCCAGTGAATGGCTTTCATTCCCACCTCTTCATTAATACAGAAAAATATTATGAAAACCAATGCCAAGACAAACAACACCAGTGACACCAATAGCAGCATAAACAATGTTGTGCCCAAATGAAGGTATAATATCAGGTAGGATATTGCAAATATGGCAAGTACCATGAATGGGAGCGTGTCCAACAACTTATCCCCCATTACTGATGCAAAGGTTGTTTTAAAGTGTTCATTAGAACTTCTGCTAAGCAAATATGCCCTTACAGGTTCTCCACCGCTACGTCCGCTCGGAGTTAAATCATTAATTGCCAGCCCCACAATTGTCATGGCAAACAATGATAATTGCTTATGTGGAATATGCAATGATTTACAGATTAAACTCCACCTCGTATTCCATAATGCTATAATTATAAATTCTATAACTATTGCCAGAATAACGAAATTTATATTTGCAGTTTGTAATGCTGATATAATTTGATCAGGTCCTATAAATATTACCATCCCTGCAAGTATCAGAATACCTACTGACAGCAATATTCCAATTTTTTTGTAATCCATACTATCCGAACCAAATTTTAATTATTGTATAAATATATGTATTGATGTGTTTAATAATTATTTTCTTTAACAATACCATATAATTAAATATTAAAAATTAACAATATCAATATTAGAAAAGTGAAGGAACAATTACTATGATTAGGGTTATAATAGTTGGAGGTGGAAGAGTAGGCATTCACCTTATTGAAAAACTGAAAAAACGTCCATGTTACCAGATAACAGTTATTGACAACCATAAGGAACATATTGATACTATCAATAAAAGATATGACGATGTAACCATAATAAAAGGTGACGCTACAAATAAAGACATTCTAGAAAAAGCAGGCATCAGTACTGCAAATATTATAGTTATATCAACCAGCAGTGATGAAGCCAATCTTTTAATTGGCATAACCGCCCAAAAATATGACAATCTTGATAAGGTTATTGCCCGCACAACCAATCCTTCACATATTAAGATGTTCAAGAAGTTAGGATTAAATGAAGTGGTCAGTCCCGAACTGGCAGCCTGTAGTGACATTGAAAAGATGATTATACCTGAAAGCGTTTCGGAAATTGCCGTTTTGGGAAAGGGAGACTTTGAACTTATTGACATTGAAGTAAAATCAAGCAAGGTTATTCATAAGCGCATAGGCGACATCAGTCCTAGCAAAAACTTTATAATTGTAATGTGCCATAAAAATAATGAAGTTTTCATTGCAGAAAATGATATTGTTTTGGAAAAGAATGATTTTGTAAGCGTTCTGGTACGCAGCAAATACGTCAAGAAAACCAGAAAGTATTTTACAAAAAGCGGCTTACTCCACCTATAAAAAAAATTTAAAAAGGGAAACTAAAGTCGGGATGCTATCATTAAAGCCAGAGACATTTGTTCTGACACCTGACTAATAGCATATGGTCCATGACCTGCAAACAAATGAACAGCATCCAAATCTGCTATTTTTAATATTGATTTTCTCATATCTTCACGATTGCCAGTTGGCAAATCTGTTCTTCCAAAATTACCACCTGCAAACACCGTGTCCCCACTTATAAGATTTTTTCCATCAAACAAGCATATTCCACCACGAGTATGTCCAGGAGTATGAATTACCTCATAGTCACCAATCTTGTCGCCTTCATTCAACGGCTTAATATCCAGATCAGGTACTTCCATTCCAAAAGAAGCAGCCACAGTTGCATCAGCATCCTTATCCAATACCGTCTGCAAATCCAATGGATGCATATATATCTCATAAGCATACTTATCCTGAAGAGCCTTATCTGCACCCATATGATCAAAATGACAGTGCGTATTAACTATTCTTTTAATATCGGTCATTTCCAGTCCTGCAGAAGCTATTTCATCCTTTAAATAATCAAGATTAACCCCACTACCAGGATCTATAATAGTATCCCCAATTACATAAGTGTTTGAATCCCTGCCGATTCCCATTATAATTACTATATCATCTACCTTATCCATAATCAATCACCCATCAATTCTATTTTATTTCATATTTTAATCCATAACATCCATATATTGTTCCCAGTAGTTTATGATAATTCTTAGTATCCTTCCTGAATCCCAATCTTCCAAAAAACTTCAACAAACTCTTTTTATTATAATCCAAATCCAACAGCACACATCTTGTATTCTTTTGCCGTGCCTTTTGTTTGGCTTTCTCCACTAACCTGCTCCCATGACCCCGATTACGATACTCTTCAAAAACATACAAATTACCAATATAATAATCATAATTTTCAATCGTTGAAGCAAAAAACCTGTTTAAAAATTTACTTAACAGAATTTCCGAGAGAAGCAGCTTCGTCTCCTGAAATGCAAAGATAGTTGACTCCAAACTAACATCACTGCCCCTGTATGATACAATGAATCCTTCCATCTGCTCAGGATTTTCATCATATACCACTGTTATGAAGCTTCTATGATATTCATTAATATATTTGCTATCAATTAATCTTTCAATAGCCCTGATTGCAGTTTCCTCATCCTTAAATAATTGATTGAACAGTATCATATCCGTCTGATAGATTCCCGCCGCAATTTGTGTAATGTCATCAACATCCGTCATCTGTCTAAAAAAAGTCACCGTTATCACTTTCTTAATTTTTTGGAATTATGCTGGTTAATAAATAGTTTATTTTTAAACAAATATAAAATTTTTAATATTTTGTTCTACATATTTAATCCTATGCAGATAAAGACAATTCTTCTTAATGATATTGATTATATTACCCGCAACGACAAGCCAATAATCCGATTGTTTGGAACCGACCCGGAGACTAATGAGAATATAATAGCCTACGACAACTCCTTTGTTCCATACATGTATGTTCGTGCATACAACACCAATGAATGCCTTAATCAACTAAGGGATATGGGATTGGAAAATCTTGAACTGGTAACGAAGATTGACATCGGTACTGAAAGGGAGTTCATTAAGATTACCCTCACCCATCCACAGGAAGTTCCCAAACTAAGAGACAGTATACGCGACCTTCCCGAAGTTATGGAAATCAAGGAATACGACATTCCATTCTACAGACGATACCTTATTGACAAACAGATTATGCCAAGAAACATTATTAAACTGGAAGGACACCTGATTGATAAGACAAACTATGCCGATTTGGATATTGATGAGGATGTTGTTCTTTTCAAAATGGAATCAGAACCTGTAGACACGAAAAAAACCATTACAAGAAACAAGGTTCTTAGTTTTGACATTGAAGTATACAATGCCGAGGGCATGCCCGAAGCAGAACATGACCCCATAATTATGATGAGCCTTAGCGGCAATTACGGTTTTAACAGGGTACTTTCCACCAAGAAATCCGATAAAGACTACGTTGAAACATGTTCATCTGAAGAGGAAATGTTAAGAAGATTCGTTGCTATCATTAAGGAAGAAAATCCCGACTTGCTCGTCGGATATAATTCCGACAACTTTGATTTGCCATACATAAAAAAAAGAGCGGACACACTCAAGGTAAAACTGAAGCTGGGTGTAGACAACAGTTCCGTAAGATTCATGAAAAGAGGATTTAACAATGCCGGCACGATAAAGGGAAGAGTTCACGTTGATTTGTATCCACTTATAAGACAATACATGCGTCTGGAACGCTACACACTAGAGAGAGTCTATGAAGAGCTGTTTGATGAAGAAAAGATTGATGTTCCCGGCGACAAAATATACCAGTACTGGGACTCGGACGACGAACGTTTAGAAGAACTATTTGATTATTCCATGGATGATGCTGTCAGTACTGTTAAAATTGGCGATAAGATTACACCGCTTACCATTGCTCAAAGCAGACTGGTCGGCCAGCCACTGTTTGACATTGCCCGTATGACAACCGGACAGATGATTGAATGGTATCTGATGCTGAAAGCATACGAAAAAAACAATATCGTCCCCAACAAGCCATCCAGCATGGAATATAATGAACGCAGAATGACAAAGAGAAATGAGGGAGGATACGTAAAGGAGCCGGAAAAAGGCCTTTTTGAACATATTGCCTATCTTGACTTTAAAAGTCTGTATCCTACAATCATCATTGCCCAGAATATTTCTCCGGACACCTTTACCGACGGTGAAGGCCTTAGTGAGGATGAATACTATGTTTGTCCGGAAAATGGTTACAAGTTTAAAAAGGAACCAAAGGGTTTTATCCCCTCAATCATCGGCAACATTCTGGATGAAAGACAGAAAATTAAGCGTTTGATGAAGGAGGAAACTGTTCCCGAACAGAAAAAAGCTTATGATTTTGAACAGCAGGGCCTTAAACGTTTAGCTAATTCAATGTATGGTGTTTATGGCTATTCACGTTTCAGATGGTATAAGAAAGAGTGTGGTGCTGCCATTACCGCATGGGGTAGGGAGTATATCAAGGATGCAATGAAAAAATCTGAGGAGTATGGTTTTAAACCTATTTATGCTGATACTGATGGTTTTTATGCAACGTATATCGGAGACCTGGACTGAAATTAATAAAAAAAATAATTTATATGAACATAAACAAATAGTATAAATAAATATTTTAACATAATTTGACGGAATAATTTTTATGAAGCTTACGCCTTTACAAATGATAGTGATGTTTGTTGTTTTAGCCGGTATTGTTTATGGTACCTATGCAGCTACTATGGACCAGTTGCCGGACATTACGGGTACTGTTATGGGAAGTACTACCGGCAGTTCCAATGTAACGAACGATTCGATTGGAACTGTTTACGTTCAGGAGGATTCCAATGAAAACATCTCTGTCATTATCCGGAAAAGCACAAAGATTTATAAGGAAAATGAGGAAAACAAACAGGTCGAGGCAAATATGAATCAGCTTAAGAAGGGTGCTAAGGTAGAGGTTCATACCATTGGTGATGCTACTGATACTATTCCACCCCAAATTGTTGCTGAGAAGATTATTATTAAGAAATCCTCAAAATAAACACCTTAATCTTTTTTTTAATAACAAAATTTATATATTACTTTTTTTAAATATACTATATGTCCTAGTGGATTGAGTCTTGGTAACTTTTTTTACACAATAGGGGTTATAGTGTAACCAGGCATCATCTGGGACTCCAGTTGTCTTTGAAGAAAGTGCGCACACTGAGGCATAACGATGATGATCAATTGGAGTGCTGAGACAAGAGAAATCCTAGGATCTGGGTTCAAATCCCAGTGACCCCATTTTAATTATAATAATCGCTATTTTTTAATTATTTTTATTAAAAGCATTTCTAAGTATTAATGTTTCAAATATTTTTAAAATAAAATAAGGTAATTATTATATGTTATTAAAGATATAGTAAATTACAACAATTCTTTAGTAAAATTGGGGGGTGTTAAATTTAGGTACACTTAAATATATAAATTTCAACTCCTTAATAGGTGAAATAGGAATTGTCTGGGAAGATAAAACACTAATATTGAAACAGGTACTGCTGCCGGAACTGTCAACAAGAAAACAAAACTATGGAAACATACATTACAATGGTGTAATATCAGAAACAAGCCCGGACGAAAAAATATTCAAACTGATGTCAAAAATCAAAGACGTAATACTCGGAAAAAACGTTACATTCGACATAACCCGTATGGACTTAAGTGAACTGACACAATTCCAACAGGATGTTCTGAAAAAACAGACTGAAATACCATACGGTAAGGTAACCTCATATAAGAAACTTGCAGAACTGATAGACAAACCGAAAAGTGCAAGACCCGTGGCAAACGTGTTATCAAACAATCCCTTCCCGCTGGTCATACCATGTCACAGAACAGTACGCTCGGACTGGACAGTGGGCGGTTATGCGGGAAGCAACAACAGTTACTACAAACAGTTCCTACTGGAAAATGAGGGAATTGAAATAAAAAACGGTATCATCTTAAAAAAACACAGATACCCATCAGATAAACAACAATAATCTAAAAATAAAAAAATAGTATAAACTTCTTCTTACTTTAACTTTTTTTGAAAAAAAAATAATAATTTTAAAGATGAAAAAACATCATATTATATGCTTTCATCCTCATCAAGAGCTACTCTCATCGTATCTGAATCCTGAGGCATGTACATTAAGAAATCGTTAGCAGCCCTTCTTACATCACTAGAACCAATAATATAACGACCGGCAATAATAATATCTGCACCATTACCCAATGCTGTGTTGACTTTTTCAGGAGTTACTCCACCGGCAACCGCAATTAAACCACGTTTACCTAACTTGGATTTAATGTCCATAATGTTACCCCATTCGGATTGCTGTTCATTGTCATTATCTGTCATGGTTTCAGAGTCAATATTTCTGTGTAACAGAACGATATTAGGTTTCAGTTTTAGCTGTTCAAGTTTGGTAGGAATATCCTTAACGTTCATCATGTCAAGAATGGAATAGACACCCTGTTTGGTACATTCATGAATGGCCTTTTCAATGGATTCATTGGTCCCCAGACCGGAAATTGCAACGGCATCTGCAGTTTCATCGGCCGCCATTTTAACTTCCACCCTTCCAACGTCCAATGTTTTTAAATCGGCAATGATAAAGGCACCAGGTCTTTCTTCCCTGATTTTGCTGATGATTTCAACACCGAATTTCTTGACAAGAGGTGTACCTGCTTCAATTAAAATTCTTTCACGCTGAGGTAAATCTCTTATAATGCTGCGCATCTTATCTTCATTATCAAGATCTAATGCAACCTGTAAATAAGGAGGGTTCCATAATTTCATAGCCTTGAATCCCATTATTGGATGTGTTCCTCTATCTTTTTCTTCCAATACTTTTTCCACATTTGGATATCCTTCAAATGCACGTCTAATTGCAAGTTTTGTTGCACCATAATTGTACTGGTAAATTTTACGATAATCCTTTGCAGAAGGATCAATGAAAACGTTAACCAGCAATACGATGTCTTCAACAATATCCTTAGGTATAATTTCATCTTCCACGGCATCGGCAACAGCTCTTGCAACGGCGGTCTGGGCAGGACCGAATATTTTACTTGCATCATCCAGGTTCTGAACTGTAACCTTAGGAATGATGAGCGTTGCAGGTTTTGTCGGCAGGTTAGGTCTTACAACAGACAATAATGGTGTGTGACCAACAGACATGTTTGCCATGTTTGTTGCAAATGCTGTTCCTACTGGACCGTTCTTATCCCCAATAATCAAATCAATATGAGCCAGTTCAGGTCCGTTACCTATTAAAGCTTCTCCTATTTCATACATAAATTATTCTCCATTTTTTCAATAACAATAAAATTGTAATATCATTATATGATTGGTTATTCCAAAATTTTTATTATGTTATAGTATATGTAATTTTTCAATAATATAATTGACTATCACAAAAATAATCACTTAAAAAATAATATAAATAAAAACTAAAATAATAATTAAAAAAAGATACGCGAGGAGAATTACGTCATGAAAATAGACACTCACATTCATAGCAAATATTCAAAGGATTCCATAACCCCACTTGAGGATATCATAAGATACGCCCAGAAAATAGGATTGAATGCAATAGCAATAACGGATCATGATGAAATAGAAGGAACATGGGCCATACAAAAACTTGAACATGAAGGACTGATACTTATCCCGGGAGAAGAGGTAAGCAGTACCAAAGGCCACATTGTGGCACTTGGAATAAACGATTACGTAAAACCGCTACAGACACCGGAAGAAACCGTGGACCAGATACATGACAATGCAGGAATAGCAATAGCCGCCCATCCATACTGTTACTACCGAAGTGGAGTGGGAGATATTGTTAGAAGCCTGGACGTTGATGCAATGGAAACAAAAAATTCACGGTTCATACTTGGAGTATCAAACTACCTTGCAAAACAGGCATCCATAAAAAACAACATTCCGGAAATAGGGGCAAGTGATGCACACTTCATAAAAGGAATAGGTCGATGCTACACCGAAATACCTGAATGCGACAGCGTTGATGAAATAATAAAAAACATAAAAAAAGGAAATACGAAGGCACATGGTGAAAGAACACCAATGAACCTTATAATTAAGGAAGTCATAAGAAAAAAGGGAAGAAAAACAAAACCCCAAACAGACTAAACATAAAAGGACAACTCATACTCATGACCCTCAACAACACGTCTGGCACTTATAACGTCATGATATGATGAAACTCTCCTTGTAGACAATGTTCTGTTCAAGGTCAGATCCTTAAGGGTATATCCGCCGTCAATAAGACCATCTACCATTGATGCCGCATCATTATCATCCTCACTGAGTGCAAAAAGCAATACTTCATCATGCACCTTCATTGAAGCTAAAAGATTTAAAGTATCGCCGGGCTCCGAATAATCAATCCCATAATCATCCTGCTGACCAGGTACGCTGCAGACGGCAATCAACACTATAAAAAGTATGAAAACCGCCAATAAAATATCATATAATAAAAACTGTCCCTTGCTATTCATTTTTACTGTTTATCCACCTCACCATGTCATCTTTTTTCTTTATTGAAATACGTGTAGCCCTATCGATGGCTTCTTGTGCCTCGTCAAAATCTACCGAATACAAATCGTCAACAACCTTCTTCACGGGTGTGTAGGCTGCTTCCCTGAACTTTGCCGATAACTCAGAAACGTTAGCATCCGCATCCTCAATGGTGCTTTTACCGGAGTCATTTACGTAACCTATTATAGAACTTTTAACGTTCAACTCATCCAGTGAAGACACCACTGCATCCACCGAATCTTCGGGAACTATAATCATCAAAGCATCAACGGATACGCCCAACGGATCAATGTCCAACTCATTCAGCATGGCATAAACAACGGGATTAATCAGCTTAACAATTTCTTCCTCCAGCAAATGTATTCCAAGTCCTGTTGAACTGGTAATCTCGTTAACATCACCCCTTATACCACCGTTGGTAATGTCGGTCATTGCATGTATGCAGTCCATGTTGTTAAGAGCTTCGGATGCCCTGATAAACTTAACGTTCAGCGTTTCATCAATAACCTCTGGATAATTGTTGTAAATGGCTGTTGTTGTTATTGTACCACCACCCGAACCTTCAGTCATCAGTATAACATCACCGTTTGCAGCATGACTTCTAGCTGTTGGAATGCCTGATGATGTGCCCACGGCACCTACACAACCGACAAGTCTGTCTCCAAGAACCATGTCCCCGCCGACACGAAGAGTGCTGCCCGATACGAGAGGAACACCCGTCAGTTCACTAACCGTGCAAATTCCCGCCGTATAGTCAAGAATCTTGGCTACGTCTCCATCATCGGCCAAATGAATGTCACTGATAAGTGCAACGGGCTTTGATCCCATGACGCAAACATCCCGAATGGTAGCGCGTGCAGTATGAAAACCAGCCAGGAAAGGATAATCCCCCAGACGTGAATGAATGCCGTCAACCGCCGTTGTAACAAAATGCGTGTCATCATCAACCCTTACAACTCCACCATCATCCTGGGCAGTGGGATTAACTACAGAATCAGCTTTTGTGTTTTTAATAATCTGTGCAATTTTACTGTGAACATAAAAGTCTCCCCTACCTCTGGAGCCGACTCCGAACTCGCCCATATGTATGCCTGTTGCATGATAGGATAAAATAGAATTTTTCTCTAATCTTTCGGTTGTGCAGACTTCATCAAAAACTGCTCTGGAAAGCTTTAGAGAATCCTCCTCTTCAATATTCTTATAGAAACGGATGATGCGGGAGAGCTTTTCAACAATTTCATCCTCACTTTCCGAATCGTTTAAACATTTTTTAACATAACTTTCAATGTCCATAAAAAATCACTTAATAATTTTAAATAAAAAAGTATGATTATACATTTATCATACATCATTAATAAAAATATCCCCAAAAAAAATAGTATCAGTCAATCAGCTCAACAAAATTCTCAAGAATTCCAAGACCAACCCTACCGCTCTTCTCGGGATGAAACTGAAGAGCAAACAAGTTATCCCTGCCGACAGCCACGGGAACGTCCCCACCATAATCACAGAAGGCAGTCACATAATCCCTGCAAGCAGGATCAACATAATATGAATGAACAAAATACATGTACTCGTTATCGGCACCGTCAAGAATGCTGACATTATTCAAGGCAGTATCATTAACCCTTATCTGATTCCAGCCCATATGAGGAATCTTAAAGCCATCTCCAAGATCAAAACGTTTAACATTGCCCTCAAAGAATCCGAAACCATCCACGCCGGGAGTTTCCTCACTTGACTCAAACAGCAGCTGCAATCCAAGACAAATTCCCAAAAACGGCTTATCAGACAAAACGTGCTCAACGACAACATCATGAAAAACTGAAAGATTTCCCATGGCAACACCGAAGGCACCGACACCCGGAATAACCATTGCATCGGCGTCAGACAAGACATTCACGTCACTACTGACAACAACGTCCTCGCCGATACGCTTAAACGCATTATGAATACTGCGAAGATTACCGCTTCCATAATCAACAATAACAATATCACTAATAATAATCACAACCCAAAACAAAAAAAAAATTATAAAAAGAGAAAAAACCTACCTGCTGCCGGAAGGTGTCTGAGAATCATAGAAATCCTTAATTCTGACAGTATCATCCAAATCAGGAGTAGAAACCTCATGCAATACAGTGTTCTCAATAGCAACAATGGTATGAGGAGTATTAGGCTCTATCCTAACAGTGTCCTTTGCACCAAAATATTCCTTCTTGTCCTCAAACTCAATATAACCCTTACCACTGACAATATACATTGTTTCATCCTTATTAGGATGATAATGGAAACTGGTCTGATAACCCTCCTTAATAAACAATTCCTTGGTAAGATACTTTTCAGTATAAATAAGAACTTTCTCATAACCCCAAGGCTTATCTACACGGTTCTCATACTCTTCCTGAACCTGCTGCAGTTCCTTGTTCGTATCCACAGCCATCCAGAAAAGACCATTCTCCTTATAATAGCCCAACTTCTTATCCTTGGCAAGCTCAGGGAAAATTGTTTTCTCAATATCGCCCGTCTTATAATTTCCGAAATCAAGCTTGCCCTTGGAGAAGTAAATACCACCGTTAATATAATAATCAAGCAACGGCTTTTCCTTAAATGAAACTATCTTGTCACCGCTAAGCTCAACAATACCATACGGAGAAGTCATCTGAGTAACAAATATATTGAAGTCAAACGGAGACTTTTCACCATCCTCAACCATCTTCCTGATGCTAAGATCTGCCACCACATCACCATTACGGATAACACACTGAACGTTATCATCCATATACTCCATACCAAGACGAATAGCATTAAGAGTACCCAGAGGCTGTTCCTCCTTAACATACTCCACTTCAACACCCATATAATTATCGCCGTAACGTTCCTCAATCTTCTCTCCTAAAAAACCTGTCAAAAGAATAACCTTATTGATGCCGGCACTCTTAAAATCAAAAATCTGCTTATCAAGAATAGTGTAATCCTCTTTCAATTCAACCAAAGGTTTAGGAACAGTTTCGGTAACCGGTCTGAGCCTCTTACCAAAACCTCCGCATAATATCATACCAATTGTTTCATTCATAACGTATCACTTTATTTTATTTTCACTTAATTTAAATCTATAAACTTCATAATAAATAAAACTTCTCAAAAGAAAAAAAATCAATTATAAAGTAGTGACATTACAACCATCCTTCTCGACAATAATTGTATGCTCAGTCTGTGCAACCATGGCATCGGACTTTTCCTTCAGAGCATTATACGGATAAATGGCACGGGAAGCTAAAAGAGGCCTCATTGCCCTGTTAAGAGAACGAGGATTGTAACGTTCCAAAAGATGTCTCTGAGCAAACGGGAAATAAGTAAAATCATCACGAATCCAACCTAACAACCGCTTTGCATCCGGCTGTCTAAGAGGCCTATTCCTAAGATAGGAATAAATGTAACTTTGAGGAATGTCATTGACCATACCAACACCATCAGTCGCAAAAGGTTCAATGGCAACATAATCCCCCTCCTTCAAAACAACAGAACTCTTTTCAGGATAATTTGGAATAGACAAACCGGCATGCAGATTATACTGTTCAAGACTATGACCGCTAAGATTCACAATAGGATTACATCCCTTACTGTTCATGGTCTCCTGAACAACACGTCCAATCTCCTCAAGACTGACACCATCCCTGACAATGCTAATGACATTCTCCAAAGCATTGCTGCTGGCATCAATAATGGCACGCCTATGTTCAATTTCATCCTCAGTTACAACAGGATTACCGTCATCAAGCCTGCCTGGCATCTTAAGAGGATTGCCATCCTCATCAACAAGCTCACCATTATCGCCCTCAATAATAACGGTAACAGCAGTATCGGAAATAAAGCCATCAACCTCTGCACCCAAATCAATCTTGACAATATCCCCCTCACAGAAGACCGTGTCATCATTTGGAGGAGAAGTATAATGGGCAGCTATCTGATTAATGGAAACGTTGCAGGGAAAAGAAAGGCCAGCCCCGGTACTTTTAATCTCAGATTCAATCCAATCAACCAAATCAATAACCTTCATACCGGCAGTAGCCTTTTTAGCTGCCTGTTTACGAACTCTAGCTGCGATTTTTCCAGCTTTCTCATATTTTTCCAACATACTTAATCACTAAATAATATATTTATCCATTATAATATATAACTAAAAAGAGTCCATAACACCAACAACCCCAACGGAAATAACATCCACGAAAAAAATAATAACAGCCCAAAATAAAAGCAATATTATGAATTTAAACTACAAAATAGAAAATGAAGGTCAGACCATAGTACTTATACATGGACTGTCAGATAATCTTGAATACTGGCAACCACTGACAAACAGACTAAAAAAGAAATACAGGATACTAAGATACGATCTGAGAGGACATGGAAAGTCAGAATCAGGAAATGAAAAAATAATCATGGACACATACACAGAAGACCTGTTAAAACTTCTGGATAAATTAAAAATAAAGAAAGCCAACCTCATAGGATTTTCATTGGGTGGTGCAATAGCACTTGATTTCACAACCCGACATCCGGAAAGAGTATCCTCCCTCGTTCTAATGTCAAGCTTTTACAAATCCGACGAATATCTGACCAAAATATTCACATCACTAAAAAAAGCCCTTAAAAAAGGTTTCCCAGAATTCTTCGACAGCATACTCCCAATGATATTATGTCCGGAAACAATAACCGAATACGAAGAAGAACTGAAAATGATAAAAAACAGCAAAGAAAAAACGGCAAATACAACCGCCTACATACAAGCCATTGACGCATGCATAAACTACAACATAGAAGACAAAATAGAAAACATTAACGTTCCAACACTGATACTTGCAGGAAAATATGACGAAATCACGCTGCAATCCACGCAGAAAGCATTGCACAACCAGATAAAAAACTCCAAAATAGTAATTCTAGACAATGTGAAACATAACCTTCTCGTGGGAGAAAACATCGACAAAATAAGCAACATCATAGAAAACTTCATTCAAATAGACATAGAACACAAAAAAAGCTAATATAAAATTGGTATACTAAGAGTAATCCACTTCATGTTTCAAACACAGCATTTATCTAAGCAAGTCACCTTTGTACAACTACAATGTTTACTTTTGCACCACATGGATTGTTCGTTTCATCAATTACTAAAGTCCGGCTAATCAGCCCAATCGCATCATCTATTATCGCCAAATTATAGCCTATTGTATCGTTTCTCCGACAGGGTCACAACTCTCGATGTATGCCAATTAAGAGCATCATGTTTCAATATGGTGTGTGGAATTTCCTCAGTAAAAAAAATATTTTCACCGTAAACTGCGCTTTAGCTTACCAACAAGAAATAAAAATAATAATAATATAATAATAGCGGGGCCTAGATTTGAACTAGGGCTCTCGGGGTTATGAGCCCCGCGGGATCACCAGACTACCCCACCCCGCTACATAAAAAATAAAACACTCAATAAATAGAGCTATACATATATAAGTAACAACTAATATATAAACCTATCTACAAAAGAAAATAAGAAAATAAAAAAACAAACTACTTTCTCAAATCCCTAAGATCCTCTTCAATCCTATCCACACGAGCCTCCAAATCAGAAACACGAGAATCATTAACCTCAACAAAAGAATCAAAATCATCCTTCAAAGCATCAAAACGCTCCAAAACACTGTCAAAATCCTTATGAGTAACAAGATCCCAATCAGCAATAACCTGCTCACTCTGCTCATTAATAAACTGAGAAATCTTATTAGAAATCACATCAGTCTTGGAAATATGATCATCCTCATCCTCATCCTGAACCCTATCCTTAAACTTACCACTAAAATCAGTGACACGATCGGACAAACTAGAAATATACTCCTCCTGACTAACACGAGAAGACAACCCGGCAGCCTGAGAATGAATAGACTCATAAATAGGACTGTTAACCGACTGCAAATAATAATAAAGCAAGATAAGAATAGCAACAACCAAAATAATAATGGCAAGCGTAGTGGCCGGTTCCATAAAAACCCCTCCTAATTACCTAACAAATCATTAAGCTCTTTTTCCTTCTTATCCAACTCAACAGACAACTTCTGCAACTTAACAAGTTCATTTTTAACTTCCAAAAGCTCAACACGCTCATTAACCTGAGAACTTAACAAACCAACCTTAGCAGAAAGCTCGGAAGTATTATTACGAATACTCTTCAACTGCTCCATATCCTCATCAGACAACTGAGCAAAGCTCTCCTTACGCTGCTTATTCTCAAGATCACGCTCAACAATCTCAATCTTCTTAAGTTCAGCCTGTTTTTCCAACAAAACAATATCATTCTTAGAAACAGAACTCTTATACCATGCGACAACAATAACAATGACCGCAATCAAAAAAATCACTGCCAACACAAGTAAAAAAATCTGATCTCCTGTAAAAATCAAATCCATAATAATCATCTCATAAATTCATTTACATATATAAAATATAATATGTAACTAATACACTATATCTTTTATTACAAAAAAACAAAAAAAATACTACAATCAATTAAATACAAAAAAATACACAAATATTAACATAACCAAAAAAAAATCAAAAACAGGGGGCCAAAGCATTAGCCAAACAAAAGTAATGATAATCCTGGGAAGTGCATCCGACTACAAAGTAGCACAAAAAGCAATAAACGTACTCGAAGAAATGAACATAAAATACGACCTACGAGTAGCCTCAGCACACAGAACACCCGAAAGAGTAAAAGAAATAGTAAAAAATGAAAGCGAAGAAGTGGAAGTAATAATAGCCATAGCAGGACTCGCAGCACACCTGCCAGGAGTAATAGCATCACACACCACAAAACCAGTAATAGCCGTGCCAGTAGAAGTGAAACTGGGAGGAATAGACGCACTGCTATCATCAACAGAAATGCAGCTGGGTACACCAGTAGCAACAATGGGAATAGACAGAGCAGACAATGCAGCATGGCTGGCATGCCAAATAATAGCCTGCAACAACGAAACACTAAAAAACACTCTCAAAGAAAAACGCCGACAATACGACGCAAAAATACAAAAATCCGAAGAGGAACTGATAGAAAAAATCGCGGGAAAAAACTACCAACGCACACAATACACACCACAGGAAACAACACCAATAAACAAAAGCCTAAAACTAACCCCCGAAACAAGAATACTCATCCTATCAGGAAACTACTCCAACATGGAAACCGTAAGAAAAATAACCGAAACACTCGAAACACTAAAAATAAAAAGTGAATACAAAGTAGTCTCCGCAACAAGAAGCCCCGAAAAACTAGAAAAATACGTAAAAGAAATAGACGACCAGATAGACCTCTACATAGCAGTATCCAGCCTGTCCACAATACTCACAGGAGCAATAGTATCACACACAACAAAACCAGTAATCGGAGTGCCATGCACAACAAGACTATCAGGAATAGACTCCCTGCTAAGCATGATAGAAATGCCACCAGGCGTGCCAACAGCAACAATAGGACTGGACGCAGGAGAAAACGCAGCCCTATTCGCAGCAAGAATATTCGCAATACACGACCAAAAAACAAAAATAGAACTAACAAAATACATGAAAACACTACACAGAAACATCTACTACGAATAAAAAGGAGAAAAAAACAATGACAAGACTAATAGAAGAAATAACAGACAACGTAATCGAAATAAAAGAAGAAATATCAACAGAATACGAAATAACAAAAATCCTAAAAAAACACCCACACGACACACTCATATTCACAAACATAAAAGACACAAACATGAACATAATAACCGGAATATGCAACACAAGAGAAAAAATCGCCAAATCAATAAACACAACAGTCGACAAAATAACCGAAAACATAATACAGGCAACAAACAACCCCACAAAAATAACCAACATAAAAAACTACGATGAAATCTACCCAAACAACGAAGAAGCAAACCTAAACAAACTACCAATACTCAAACACTACCCCAAAGACAAAGGAAAATACATAACAGCAGGAATAGTAATAGCAAAAGACCCGGAAACAGGACAAACAAACGCATCAATACACAGAATGCTAGTACACAACGACAAACAACTGGGAATAAGAATAGTACCAAGACAACTCTACACCTACTACAAAAAAGCAGAAGAACAACAAAAACCACTCGAAATAGCAATAGCAATAGGACTAAACCCATCAACACTACTGGCAAGCACAACAAGCATCCCAATAACAGAAAACGAACTGGAAGTAGCAAACACATTCCAAAAAGGAAAACTAACCCTAGTCAAATGTGAAAGCGTAGACATAGAAGCACCAGAATGCGAAATACTACTGGAAGGAAGAATAGAACCAAATGAAAGAAAAAGCGAAGGCCCATTCGTAGACCTCACAGACACATACGACAAAATAAGAGACGAACCAGTCATAAACCTAACAAAAATGCATTACAAAGACAACCCATACTACCATGCAATACTCCCCGCAGGAAACGAACACAAACTACTACAGGGACTGCCACAAGAACCAAGAATATACAACAGCGTAAAAAACACACTACCAACAGTACAAAACGTAGTGCTCACCGAAGGAGGATGCTGCTGGCTACACGCAGTAGTGTCAATCAAAAAACAAACCGAAGGAGACGCAAAAAACGTGATGATGGCAGCACTGTCAGCACACCCATCCCTCAAACACTGCGTAATAGTAGACGAAGACATAAACATATTCGACCCAACAGACGTGGAATACGCAATAGCAACACGCGTCAAAGGTGACGATGACATAATCATAATCCCAAAAGCAAGAGGATCATCACTAGATCCGGTAGCGCAAATAGATGGAACAACGACAAAAATAGGAGTAGACGCTACAAAATCCTTCCACAACCTTGAAGACTACGAAAGAGTAAGTTTTACTCTTGAAAAATAGATAAAAAAAGAAAAAAAATAGACGATATTGCAAATTTTTACACTTGCAATATACGTCTAGTCCCTTTATTAATATCAATTTAATAAGAAAAAAATATCTAAATACAAAGAAACTTTGAATACAATGATAAATCATATTTCAAATTCAACAAAAAACTCTATCAGAAGAATAAAATAAAATCTTCAATAGAAAAAGATAGATTTAGAAAAATAAATCTAAATCTACCACATTAAAAAAAACTTATTCCAAATTTCCTTAATGATTAACTTTTTCATTTAAAATACATGAATACTTTTTTAAAAACTCAAAAGAGAGATTACTAATGAATTAACTAAATTATTTCAAAAAAATTTTCTCAGTTTCTAAAAAATCTTTTATGTATAACTTAGATGTATTTATTTTTGGATTTCATTTATAATGATTCTATGATAATCAAATACTGATTAGCAAAGCAAACCCCCACATCCCGCAGGTTTATTTTTTAATATCTTATACTGGATTAAATAAGTACTTTAGACTAATGATCAATTTTAACTCTTTTTTATTACAATCTTTGAACATCTTCCTCTTGTAGAAGATGGAGATTCTTGGGTTGTAAGTTTTTATGGAACTTAAATCTACCAAGCTATCCCCCACGTCCCGTGGGTTCTAATTGTTTTAGATGTTTAAAAAGTGAATTTATACTTTTTACTGAAGTTTCTTTCCATCCTCAACCTGTAGAGATTGAGGTATTCATTTTATGATAAAACATTTGTATTATTATTGTTAGATAGAGGTTTTAAAAAGTATTGAATGTTATAGTAACATCAACACTTACTCTATAATAATAGAGCTTAATGAACTTCATATATAATATGATTCTATGTTAATATCTATGGCTATTAACAAAGCAAACCCCCGCATTCCACAGGTTTATATGGGCCGCCTCTAAAGAAGTTCCCAGCGCTTGAGCTACTTTTTAAAAGTTTCAATGCGAAAGCAAAGCAAACCCCCGTGCTCCCCAGGTTGTTCAATAACCTAATTATGAAAATATGAAGTAAAATTCAAAAAAACTTCCATGAATAATTTAAATATGTCCCTTACAAAGTAATATACAATATTCGAGCAAATGAGAAATCCGTCCTTTATGAAATTTAGCGATAGAATGTCAGTTATTGAATACTTTTGATTAAATGAAATATGTGATTAAATAATTTTTAACATATTAATGAGAGGGTAATATGTTTTTTCTCCAATACTCTATAATAATAGAGCTTAATGAACTTCGTAATGATTCAATGTTTACATCAATAGCTATAAACAAAGCTATCCCTCACGTTCCACAAGTTTGATTTGGCCCATATCTAAGACTTCCTAATCTTGAGCTGCTATTAAAAGCTTCAATGGATTTCCAAAGCAAGCCCCCGTGCTCCCCAGGTTGGTTATGATTTTTAATAGATATAAAGTAATGTATTAATTAAAGAACCTTTTTTGCTTCATCCAATATGTTTTTAGCAGCATTAACATCCCTATCATGTATTTTACCACAAGAAGGACATTCCCACATTCTTTCATTAATTGTTATATCCTTATATTGGTATCCACAGTTATTACATAACTGTGTTGATGGAAAATGTTCACTTACTGGAATGAATGTTTTCCCATAAAGATGACATTTATATTTAATCATTTCTACAAGTTTATACCAATTAGCATGATAAATATTTCTACTGAACTTATGGTTTTGAATCATCTGATGAATATTCAAATTTTCCATAGCAATTACATCATATTCTTTAACTAACTGTGTACTTACCTTATGATAATAATCAAGAACAGTGTTCTTTCTATGGGTATGAGCTGAATTAAGTTTATCTATCAACAACTCATAATTGGAACTGTTCCTGACCTTCGTAGATAATTTACTGTTATATTTGTCTATCTTTTCATTTACGGGAGATAAATCGGGCGGATCAAATTTTTTACCATTGGACAGTATTATAAGATGTTTAATTCCTAAGTCAATACCAACCTTTTTACCCGTTTTCTCGAACGGAAGTATATCATTTGATCTGATGACGACCAATATGTACCATTTTCTATTCTGATACAAAATTCTGAATGATATGATTCTGTTAAATTCAATTATTTTTCCATAATGAAGCTTTAATTTTCCGTATTTTCCTAGATTTAATTTATTTTCTGATAACTCAAAGTCCTGATTATAATTAATTAGGAAAGATTGCACTCTCCTATTTTCATCTTTTGGTTTGAGTTTATTAGGATCTTTTTTACGATAAATTGCACGAAGAATGTTTTTCGAAACATCGTTTATCGTTGAATCATCTAATGATGATATTGAAGTATACTGTGATTTTAAACTTTCTGTTAAATTATTGAAATACTCCTTCAAATTACTAGGCTTGTTACCATTTGCATAATCAAGTTTATACTGTTTTAATAGTGAATTATATAAGAAATGGCATGAATCCAATGTGATTTGAAATTGTTTTATTTGCCGTTCATTTGGATATATTCTACATTTATACGTTAATGGATGATATCTCATAATATTTTATCGTCAAACCTCCCTTGAAATTGCTGTTTTAATAATGATTAAAACCATGACAGAAAAAACATTTGAATATTATATGTTTATAAAATATATTATATTTTAAATAATGTTCAATGTTATTCCTGTCACAATCAATAATTTATAATCCGTAGTATATAAAGGTTTGGTTAAAAAAATTATAAAAAATATAAAAAATAATGACTAAAAGTTAAAAAAATAAACAAATAATAACAAAAAAATTAAAAAAAAGATAATTAATGATTAAAAATATTAATATTCAAAAATTTATTAATTCCAGAATCTTTCACGAAGAAATTAGTTGAATTAACATTATTATCCTCAAGAACAACCTTAATTGATGAAGAATGATAAGTAGAATTATAAATCAAACCATTACTGGAACCATTTAAATATAAATTATTCATTGTAACATTATTAATACTTATTGGATAATAACCCTCTGTAAAGACCCCAGTTTCCTGAGCAACCTTTGTACCATTAACATAAATCATTAAAACCCTAGCAGGATGAGAATCCGTCATAATTTGAGAACAAATATTTACAACAGTAGAATTAATAATATCCAACTTGGTTTCATTACCATCAGCCTCAATTTTAGAAACCTCCTCATTATGCATATTACGAACAAGATACATGTTCTCAAACAATCCCCTTAAATCAGAATCTCGAATAACCTGTTCCAACTGAACATCCAAAACGCTACGGGCAGCCTCAGGAATCCTAATAAAATCATTTTCATTATTAACAACCTGCTCAAACTGATACCTGTCCTCACCAATATAAATATAATCACCATATTGCGCCTGTAACGTATTCAAGGCCGAATTAGGTAAACGAATCAACTGTTCCTCATTTTCCAAAGCACTTTCAACAGTATAAGGACCACGAACATCAACACTACTTCTAGGCTGAGAAACCGTGGAAATTACAAGATTCTTAGTAGTAGGCTCAATAGAAATTTCATTAGAAGAAATTGAAACAGAACCCAATAAAGTAGCAACAATAGCCAATATAATAATTATTGAAATAACAACTGGAAAATGCATATGAATAAATGATTTAACAATCTGAATAGTAGGCACCTTAGTCTGTCTAAAAACTTTAACGGACATCCGAATAATTCTAAAGATATAATACAAAGAAATTATCAATCCTAACAAAATGACAATAGCAGAAATTACGGTACCCATGAATTTGATAAAAAACAAACCAAAAATACCAAAAGTTACTAAAGACAAACCCATAATTTCCATTCGGATAGCACTACCCAAATCATCCATCATAGTTAATCTACCATAACCAATAGCACGATCAACAATCGTTCTAACAACTTCATTCGCCATTATATTTAATTCTTTCAAAGTAGACATATCATGAACAATATTACCAATATCTACCTCCTGAATTCTCATACCCTGAGCATCAGCATCCAACACGATACCAATATCAACACCATAATCATGTTCCAAATCAATACTATCAAGAAAACTCTTAACAGCAGCAAACTGACCACTTAAAGGTTGATCAAAATTCAATTCAGGAAAGAAAAACTGTAACAAAGGTTTAGCCGTTAACTCAGTAACACGACCAGCTTCCCTTTTAAATTTAGTTTTGGTAATATCAGCATTACCATCAAGAATCGGCTGAATAATAGCCTCAACCTGTAATTGATTAATCTCTGAAAGATCGGCATCCAAAAATAAAACAATACTATTAGAGACTTTTTTAAGCCCTGTTTTCATTGCAGAACCTTTACCCCTATTTTTATCATGTTTAAGTAATATTACATCATCATACTGTGACACTAAATCAAAAGTACTATCAGTGGAACCATCATCTACAACAATGATTTCTGTAATTTTACCTACTTTTCTAACAGTATCTAAAACATGAGTAATTGATTTTTCTTCGTTATATGCTGGAATAACAACACTAACATTTTTATCTAAATTAAATTTATTATTATTAAACAATAAAATAGACAAAATAAAAACAAATACTACTGGTAATATTTGAAACATGATATTCTCCCATATTAATTATTTAAATTCTTTTATTAATAATAAACTATATCAATTATCATATATATTCTTTTAAAAATTAATCTACGATATTATACCAAAAACATATAATAACAATGCTTTAATAACAATACAAGATGAAATAATATGTCTAATCTTTACTCTAATTATTTAAATAATAACAATAAATATACCATAACAAAACTTTACCATCACTATTCATAACACATTATCATAAATACTAATCTCATATGTCATAACATGAAAATAAACAATAAATAACATAATATCCATAAAGTATAATAATGATAACATATATACATTATAGTATACTATTATGTTATGGGCCTGTAGCCTAGCCTGGATAGGGTGTTGGACTTCTAATCCAAAGACCGTGGGTTCAAATCCCACCAGGTCCGTATTTCTAAAAAGATTTTGTTTTTATTTTTACTTATTTTGAATGTTTAATTTTAGAGTCAAGACAGAAATAGCATTATTGTTAAAACAATAAAAGAAATAATAATGGGTTTGTAGCCTAGCCTGGACAGGGCGTCAGACTCCTAATCTGAAAGTCGGGGGTTCGAATCCCCCCAAATCCGTTAATATGATAAAATTAATGAAAAACTAGTTTTAAAAAATATAATTTAATTTTGTAAAAATGTGTAAAAAAAGTATTAGTAGAACATAGTTATTCTATTGAACGTCCTAAGAATTGACCTACTAATGTTACTATAATCATTCCAACGATGATTATTGCCACTATTGGTATATAATCCATAATATTACCTCAATGTTTTTCCTTAAAATTCTATATTATAATATTTGCATTGAATGTTATATATTTTTTTTGATGTTTCTAATTGTTAATTATTAAAAAAAGAAAGGGTTGAGAAGTTATCTCGATACCGTTTTATCAAAAAATAACAGATAATTGTTGTCTAAAGTATCTCTTAATTGTTTGTAGTACCTTGTTAATTGGATATGTTATTGTGAAGTATCCAATGCTCCGTTTGATGGGTCTCCAGGAGTTGGTGTTTCTTCTGTGTAGTAGTTTCCTTCTTTATCTATGTAATGCCATTCGTTGGTATCTATGTTTACATAGAATGTTCCTGCAAATTCGTGTTGTTGGTTGTATGCTTTTATTTGATATTCGTTGTTTGCAAATGTGCATGAATCCATGTCTAAAATTAGTTGATCTGAATCTATTTTAGGTTGGATTATTGATTGTATTTTGGATTTTATATCATCACTTATACTGGATGCTGGTGTTGGGTTTGTGTCTGTGTTTGCATTGTTGTCACTTGTGCCTGTGTTTGCGGTGTTGTCACTTGTGCCTGTGTTTGCGGTGTTGTCACTTGTGTCAACTGTGTTTCCTGAGGATTGTTCTTCTGTGTTGGATCCGGATCCTTCTACTGTTATGGTATCTCCTGATCCTATTAGTGAACTGCTTTTTTGTGTTGTTCCTGCTGCTGTTGATTGGCTTGCTGAGTTATCTTGTTCTGCTTGTGCGTCTGCTTGGGCTTGGGCTTGTGCATCCGCTTCGGCCTGTGCTTTTGCCTGTGCTTCTGCTTCTGCTTGGGCTTTTGCCTGTGCATCTGCTTCGGCTTTTGCCTGTGCATCATCTTGTGTTTCTGGTGCTGTGAATACTTCTGTTACTGGAGATTCTTCTGTTTCTACGCTTGCAAGAGGGTTTAATATGTCTCCTGTGTTTATTTGATAGGTAGCTGCTACTATTCCTATAAGAGCTACTATTAAGACGGACAATATTATTTTTTTATCCATCGTTTCACCTTGTATTTGTTGTTTTTCTGTTTATTATGTTTAAATATTTTTTTCTTATTTAACATAAATATAATATATATTGTTTTTATTTAGTATATAATGTTTTTTAATCTTTTAGGTTGAATTCTGGTATTGCTTTTGTTTTTCTTATGTCTGTGATTATTGTTCTTGTTTGTCGTTTTTCTGGGTTTTCTACTTGGTTTAGTAGTTCTTCTGCGTATGTTGTTGCGTTTTTGTATTTTGTTATTGCTGTTTTTAGGTCGTCTATTGCTTCTTTTTCTCCCATGTATAGTCTTTCTTCTATGTTGAATAGTTCTGTGAATTCTTCTCCCATCATGTGCATGTTGATTGAGTCTGGTTTTATGAATATTTTTATTTCGATGTCTTGTGCTATTTCGTAGTATTTTCTTGGTCTTCCTCTTTCTATTTTTTGGAAGGATGGGTATATTATTCCCAGTTCTTCCATTGCTTTGAGGTGTCCTATTATTGCTTTTTGTCCTATGTTTAGTTCTTTTGATATTTGACTTACAAAGCATGGTTCTTCTGTTAGTAATCCGAGTATGTCTCTTCTTGTTTTGCATCCTATGACGTCTAGTATGGCTTCCAGGTCCACTTTATCACCACTTTTTGTATTTTTTTGTTGTTTTTATGTTTGTTTTTTGTAGTATATAAATATAACCTTAGGTTACTAAAAGTAGTTAAGTTTATATACTATTGTAATTAATCTATAATTAACAAAAAATACTTTTATAACTTAGGGTTACTATAATGGTTTAAGCCCTTAAAATAAGTAAAATTGATTAAAAAAAAATAAGGGTGAATAAATGAGTGATGAAAAAACAATAGAAACAGAAGATATAGAAGAAAAAGAAGTTATCGATGAAGTTGAAGAAAATATGGATACTGAAGATAGTTCGGCTGAAGAAAGTGAGGAAAGTGAAGAAGTTATTATTGAACAGCAGAAGGAAACTATTCAACAGTATAAGGATAAGATTCAGAGAATTCAGGCTGATTTCGAGAACTATAAAAAACGGTCCGAAAAAAACAGGGCTGAATTCGTTAAGTATGCCAATGAAGGTTTGATTCTTAAGGTGCTGGAGGCATATGAAGATTTGGAAAGAGCTCTTGATGTCAAGGAAGATAAGGATTTAAGAGAAGGTGTAGAATTAATATATAAGAAAATGACTAAAATCCTGGAAGATGAAGGTGTTGAAGCTATTGATACTGAACATCAGAAATTTGACCCCTTTAAGCATGAGGCTCTCATGACTCAAAACAGTGAGGATTTTGAAAACAATGAAATTATTCAGGATCTTCAGAAAGGTTATACACTTAATGATAAAGTTATTAGATACTCTAAAGTTATAGTTTGTAAAAAATAGTTAATGATAATAATATTAAAAATAATTTAAAGATATAAGGTGATATTTATGGCAGAAGAAAAAGTAATTGGTATAGATTTAGGAACAAGTAATTCAGCAGCAGCAGCTTTGATTGGTGGTAAACCTACCATTATTCCTAGTGCAGAGGGTGCTACCCAGTACGGTAAATCCTTCCCTAGTTATGTTGCATTTACTGATGACGGTGAGGTTTTGGTTGGTGAACCTGCTAGAAGACAGGCTGTAACTAACCCTGAAAACACTATCAGTGCTATTAAAAGACATATGGGTTCTGACTATAAGGTTAATATTAAGGGTAAGGATTATACTCCTCAGGAAATTTCAGCTTTGATTTTGCAGAAAATCAAGAAGGATGCTGAAGCTTTCCTTGGCGAACCTGTGCAGAAGGCTGTTATCACTGTTCCTGCTTACTTTGATGACAATCAGAGAACTGCTACCAAGGATGCGGGTAAGATTGCAGGTCTTGAAGTTTTAAGGTTGGTTAATGAACCTACGGCTGCAAGTCTTGCTTATGGTCTTGATAAGAGTGATGAGGAAGATGTGAACATTCTCGTTTTCGACCTTGGTGGTGGTACGCTGGATGTTACTATCATGGAATTTGGTGACGGTATTTTTGAAGTTAAATCCACCAGTGGTGACACTAATCTTGGTGGTACTGATATGGATACTGCCTTGATGAAGTATTTGGCCGAGGAGTTCAAAAAGGAAAATGGCGTTGATTTGTTGAATGATGATCAGGCTGCCCAGAGGTTAAGGGAAGCTGCTGAAAAGGCTAAAATTGAATTGTCCACTACTCTTACTACTGACATTAATTTGCCTTTCATTACTGCTACCCAGGCCGGTCCTTTACACTTGAACATGAACTTGACCCGTGCAAAGCTTGAAGAGCTTGTTGATCCTATTGTTAAAAAATGTGGTGCTCCTATCAAACAGGCTATCAGTGATGCAAAGATGGCTAATGGGGATATTGATAAGATTATTCTTGTTGGTGGTCCTACCAGAATGCCTGTTATTCAGAAATATGTTGAGGANNAGCGGTGCTTCCATTCAGGGTGGGGTTTTAGCTGGTGAAATTGATGATCTTGTATTGCTGGACGTTACCCCGCTTTCCCTTGGTATTGAAACCATGGGTGGTGTTGCTACAAAGCTTATTGAGAGGAACACTACCATTCCTACCAAGAAAAGTCAGATTTTCACTACGGCCGCTGATGGTCAGACCAGTGTAGATATTCATGTTGTTCAGGGTGAAAGGCCTATGGCCAACGATAACACTACCCTTGGCCGGTTCCAGTTGGTTGGTATTCCTTCTGCTCCTAGGGGTACTCCTCAGATTGAGGTAACCTTTGATATTGATGCCAACGGTATTATCAATGTTTCCGCTAAGGATAAGGGTACTGGTAAGGAACAGCAGATTACCATCACTAGCAGCAACAAGCTGTCCGATGAGGAGATTGAACAGAAGGTTAAGGAAGCTGAGGCTCATGCCGAAGAGGATAAGAAACGTCAGCAGGAGATTGAAATCAGAAACAATGCCGATAGTCTTGTTTACACTACTGACAAGACTTTGGAGGAATTGAAGGATCAGTTATCCGAGGATAAGCAGACTCTTCTTAAAGATCAGCAGGCCGAGCTTAAGGATGCTATTGAGAAGGATGATGTTGATTTGATTAAGGAAAAATCCGATCAGCTTGACAAGACTATTCAGGAGATTGGTGCTGAAATTTATCAGCAGGCTGCTCAGGCTGCTCAGGCTCAGCAGGAGGCTCAGGCTAATGCGGATAATGGTCAGCAGCCTACTGATGATGATGACAGTATTGACGTTGACTTTGAGAAGAAATAGGTTTGCTTTTTAGGCCTATCGTGACTTTGATGTTTTAGGGGAATTGGTTGGGGATTTTTGTCTCCGGCTAATTTTTTTTATTGGAAAATATTAATTTTTGGGGGAAGATGTAAATTGGCAGATAAGCGAGATTATTATGAAATTTTAGGCGTTGACAGAAACGCTGACAAGAAGACTATTAAGAAGGCTTATAGGAAGCTTGCTATGAAGTATCATCCTGATGTGAACAAGGATGATCCTGATGCTGAGGAGAAGTTTAAGGAACTCAGTGAGGCTTATGGTGTCTTGTCTGATGATGATAAGCGTCAACGTTATGATCAGTTTGGTCATGCCGGTATGGAGGGCTTTAGTCAGGAGGATATCTTTAACAACATTAACTTTGAGGATATTTTCAGTGGCTTTACTTTTGGCGGCTCTCAGGGCGGCTTTGGAAGTATTTTCGAGGATTTGTTCGGTGGCGGCTTTGGCGGTGCTCCGACAAATGCCCGTGCCGGCCGTGATCTGATGGAGACTATGGAGATTACTCTTGAGGAGGTTGCCACTGGTGTTACTAAGGATTTGGATATTCGTCATCAGAAGACTTGTCCTCATTGTCATGGCAGTCGTGCCGAGCCGGGTAGTGATGTGAAGACGTGTTCCAAATGTAATGGTCAGGGTCATGTCCGTCAGGTTCAGAATACTCCTTTGGGCCGTTTTTCGACGGTGTCTGCCTGTCCTGAGTGTAATGGTGAGGGCAAGATTATTGAGACTCGCTGCAGTGAGTGTAACGGCAGGGGTTTGACCACTACTGTTAACAAGATTTCTATTCCTGTTCCTCCGGGTGTTGAAACGGGCAGCAAGTTGCGTGTGACCGGTGAGGGTGATGACGGTGTTAATGGTGCTCCTGCGGGTGATTTGTATATTACCATTAAGGTTTTGCCTCATGAGCTGTTTGAGCGTGACGGTCAGCACCTGTATTATGAGTTGCCTATAAGTTATGTGCAGGCCTGTCTTGGCAGTGAGGTTGAGGTTCCTACCATTGATGGGGGCCATGCCACCTTAAGGATTCCTGCGGGTACTCAAAGCGGCAGCAAGTTCAAGCTTAGGGGCGAGGGTGTCAGGCATGTGAACTGGTCCGGTAAGGGCAATCTCTACGTGACTGTTCATGTTGTTGTTCCTAAGAAGTTGTCTGATAAGCAGAAGGAGTTGCTTAAGGAGTTTGCCAGTGTTAGCGGTGAGGAGATTTCCCACGTTAAGCATGGCTTCTTTGATAAGGTGAAGGAGTCCCTGAATAAGTAGTTTTTTTCCCTTTTTTTAATATTTTCTTTATTTCTTTTTTTNNCGTTTTTGTTCTTTGCGTCTATGCGAGGTTGAAGATTTGTTGTCCGGGTATAAGTTTGAGCATGATGATTTGACGCCTAAGCAAATGCTTAGTATCCCCGATTGTTTTGCTTATTTTAGTGATGATGTTGATAATAATCGCTTTGTGTGTAAAGTTTATAAAACATCGTTTGGTACTGATAGATGGATTATGTTAATGTGGGATGATTGTGAGGGTTATGCTTTGTATGAAAACCCTGAAAGCGGTGAATATGAACTTGCATGGTATTATTGCGGGCTTGAAGAACCCCTTAGTGACGCCGAGGAAGAAAAGCTTAGAAGTTGCTACTGTCCGTGTACAAATAGTATAAAATAATAGAAGTAACTTAAATTAATAATATAAAAGAGGAATGGTGATTAGTAAAATGACGTATGATGCAGAAGTTTTAGTTGTGGGATGCGGAAACGTGCTTTTTAAGGATGACGGTTTCGGTCCTGCATGTATTGAAGAGCTTGAAAAACAGTTGGACAAAAGGCCTTTGCCTGAAAATACCATGCCGATAGATGCAGGTACCAGTGCTCCGCATTACCTGTTTTCGTTGCCGAATCCAATGTGGAAAAAGATTATAATACTGGACATTGCAAACTTTGGCGGAAAGCCCGGCGACATCAAAATACTCTCCAAGGAGGAGGTTCCACAGGGCAAATACCAGGACCCGCATTCTGTTTCAGTGGCCGATCCCCTGGATGAGCTTGAAGAAGTGGAAATCATTATCGTTGCATGTCAGCCGGAGAAGGTATCTTCACCATTTGTTGAATACGGATTAAGTGACAGTGTTCGTGAAGCCATTCCGAAGGCCTTGGACATTGTCTATGAGGAAGTGATCATTTAATCTTTCTCGTTCTCTTTTTTTAGCCTTACCTTACCGTATTGTCCTCCACGTCCGGGTTCTATTTCCAGACTGTTTGTTCTGTAGCTTTCTATGACCTTTGCAAGTTCCCTGTCGTCTTTTTTTATCTGACTTATTGGTGTGTTTATCAGCACTTCTATTTCATTGTCATGTTCTCTTATGAGAGTGTCGTATCTTGTCTGAACGTATTTTGTTGTTATGCCCCTGTTGTAGAGAGTGCTTAAAAGCTGTGCCAACGGCAGTATGTACCGGTAAGGTGGCCTGTTTTCGGGACTCTTCTTTTCGGGTGTGGCAAGCTCGTCTATCCTTGCTTTCACGCCCTTTTTTATTCTTCCGCCACATGTGCATTTCATGTTTCTTTTTTGTGCCTCCCGTATTGTGTAGATTCTGTAGCATCTTGTGCATCCGGTTTCATGATATTTTCCCATATTAGGGTTTATGCCGTAGTTTTCTGTTATCGTGTTGTTTTTTATTGCCATGTAAAGCGATTTGTATGACAGTTTTTCCACTTCGATTCTGTTGAATTCCCTTCCCATACGGTGCGGCCACGGCGAATGTGAATCCGAGTTTGTAAGATATGTGTAGTCATGCAACTCTTTTATCGCATCTGCAAGGTAGGTGTCGCTTGATAGTCCCAGTTCCACAAAGTCGGGCCTTGCATCATAGCATTCTCTTATCGTGTCGTATGACTTGTATATTCCCGTCCATGGCGTGAATATGTGGGCAGGTCCTATCATGCAATCGTATCTTAGTGTGATGTCCATTATTTCCTGTGCGTTCATTCTCAGTTTTGGTCTTCCGTCCGCGTCAATGTCTTTTGCTTTGAATTCGTCCCTCATCTGCCATGCTGTTTCTATTGAAGGTATGATTATCAGATGATGTATTCTCTGGTTATCTTCGACTTCGACTGTTGTTATGAATTTTGTCTTTGTGTCCTCTGTTGTGTATATTCCCGTGTCGTTGTATGGCATGAGAGTTTCTTCAAGCAGCCTGAGCCATTTTGAATGAAGGGCATCTCCGGTTGCTATCATGTCCAGTCCTTTCTTCTGTGCCTCATGCGCCATTGTTTTTGGCGTCATGTTTTTAGACGTTGCCATCGAGTATTTGCCGTGCACGTGCAGGTCTGCATTTATTATCATGTTATCACTTTAAAATAAGAATAATGGGGAAGTTGTGGTGGGGAGGTTTTGGAAGCTTTTATCCTATGTACTGCAGGTCGTCCGGTGTCTGTACATGCTGCTGGTCCATTACGAATGGAGGCAGTTTCTGGGATGCTTCTATTCTCTGGTTTACTATTTCTATCTGTTCGTCGATTTCGGAAAGGTCAATGCTGAAGTCAAGAAGTTCGAAAAGCACTAGAAGAACTGCCTTGGCAGCACTTGCGTCCACAAAGAATCCCGGCGTTTCTCCCATCAGACAAAGTCCGGGCATGCCCTTTTCTTCGGCATAGTATAGAAGCAGTCCTGATGCTCCAACTATTGCTCCGCCATCGTCCTTTCTTACTTCTATGTTTTTTATCTTAAGCACTTCGTCAAGCATTTCCTTGTTGTTTGCTGCTACAAAGACCTTGTTTTTTTCCACCAGTTCGCCTGTTCCTAGTCCTCCGAGTGTGTAGATTTTCTTTGCCCCCAGATCTTCAAAGTATTCCATGAGCACTTTGCATATTTCTATTTGTCCTTCAAAGTCTGATCCCTGTGTGTTTCCTGTTAAGAGGATTATGTCCTGTTTTTTTTCTCCGAATTGCTTAATGTAGTAGAATTCGTTTTTCATGTGTTCGATGAGTCCGTTTTCCTTCATTGTTACCTGTGGCGGGAAGTAGTCGGATTTGAGTTCTGCAAATTTTGTTGCGTTTGCATGCTTTATTATCTGGTCTACTGCAAATTTTCCTACAAATCCTATTCCCGGAAGTCCTTCCAGTACTATTGGATTGTCCAGTTCTACTCCTTCTATTTCCTTTATTATATTTTTATCTGTCATTTTCTAGTTTTCTCCTTGTTGTTGTTTTTTTAATATTCTCCTATATTTTCCGTATTTGTCCTGTGGAGAGTATCTTGCAGGATATATTATTCCCGTCTTCTCATTGCATTGTGGACATCTTTCCTGTAGTGTATATTCCTTGCAAAGCTTACATCTTTTCATCTGAAATTTCATATTATTATATTTCGGCTGCTTTTACTTAAAGTTTTTAGTTTGATTATTCTGTTGTTGAATAATAATATTTTACACTTGCAATGTATGTCTCTGTTTTATTTGAATTCTGACATGAATTCCTCCAGTTCATCCATAATTTTTGTCAGCTGCCCCGAACCGATATGTCCCATGTAGGAATTGAATACTACGAGTCTGGAATCCTCTATCATGCCGTTCATTGGTATTGCATCCAGCCGTGGCGGGAAGTACTGGTCCTCATGTATGGCCACAATCAGTGTCTTAGCCCTGATGTTTTTGAGCCTGTCTGAGATATCATAGTTTATGGCCGCCCTGTTTCGGTAGTATGCGTCATAAACGTTTTCCTGTGAATCCTCCAGTGCAAATTCGTCCATGTAAGCGTTTATCTCTTGCTTTGACAGGTCCATATAGTATTGTCTTGACAGTCCGAAGGAGTACATTGCCTTGCTGGAAAGCTTTAGTGAACGTTTCATTTGGGCTTCGGGATTGTTGAAATCGGGGTCGGATTCTATGATGTCGTTCATCAGCTTTCCGAGAACGTAGTTCTGTCCGCCAACCTTGTAACTGCTAACGAGGGATATTATGAACGCCGCTTCGTCGGGGTATGTTGCAGCCCATGTAAGCACTTCAAATCCTCCCATCGAGTTACCTATCAGTCCCAACGGTTTTTCTATGTTCAATGCCTCCCTCAGAAATGTCCTGCAGAAGTTCACCATGTCCAGGATGCAGTATTGCGGGTATTTGTTGTATAGCTTATCGGTACTTGGCGAGGAGCTTCCCGGTGTTCCCAATGCGGATAATGATACGAAGAAGAACCTGTCCGTGTCAAATGGCAGGTCTTTTCCTATTGCCTCCTTTATTCTTTTTATTGACGCGTAGTTTCCGCTTGTTCCATGAAAGTAGATTATTGCATTTGTTATCCTGCTTTCCTGATCATATTCGGGTGTTCCAAAAGTCAGGTATTCCACCTTCACGTTTTCAAGTACTGTGTTGTCCGTGAATCTGAAGGCTTTGATTGTGTGGTATTGCGGACTAATATCTTCTATCTGCATAAAAGCGTTCCTCCAAAAGTAGTTTTAAGTATTTATGTAAAAATAGTATTTTTATGTTTTTTTTATGCTTCTTATGTTTTTTGTGTTAAAAAAAAAAGTAAATTGTTTTGGATAGGAATTTGTGATGGATGTTATTCATCCAATTCACGATGGAAGCTTCCTTCTCCATCATTTTCTTCAATCATTCCTATACATTTTTCAGCCGATTCCTTTAATATTTTCTCGGCTGTAGGGTAATCTGGTGCTGTGACCATCACTCTGTATTTAGGTGCTCCAACACATTGAACTTCAACATTATCGGATTCTATAGATTCCAGGGCATTGACGATTATTTCTACACCATTTGACTTGTATGAGGTTATGTCAACATAACCTGTGATTTGCACTTCCGGAGTTGAAATGTTTTTCTTAGCTACATCAGTTATAGTTTTTGCCCATTGTTCATCGACATCTATTGCTAATAAAACTTCTTCACCCTCATCAGACGCTAATTCAAATCCTTCATACAGGTCTCCGAATTCATCCATTATCAGATATCCTACCTCTTCATATGCTTCATCCAATGTTTTGTTTATGGATTTTGCGGATATTTCCAATAATTTTTCTGCCTTCTGTTCTATTTTCCACTGCTGAATTCTTCGGGTTCTCTGATCTTCACGAATGCGTTTGAGTGAAGCGTCAACATGACCCTTTTTAGGATTTACTCTAAGTACACGTGCTACAATTTTCTGGTTTTCTCTTACAAAATCTCTTATGTTTTTAACCCAACCTGAAGATACTTCGGATATGTGAATAAATGCTTCTTTTCCTTCGTATTCTTCTAATTTTGCAAATGCACCGTAACCTAAAACTTTATGAACGGTTCCAACAATCAGGTCACCTTCTTCAGGCCATTCTTTGCTCATTCTAACCATATAATCACCTGGAATAAGTAATCCTGTTGTGTTTTTTCTTAGTAGTTTAATACTTCCACGATTTGAGCGTAAATTTTAGAACGTCCACCTTTTGGTTCCACTAGGGTTTTGCCGCATATGACACATTTTACTGTTGATGCAGCATGGTCAAATATAACCTGGTGGTTTTCACAGTCTCCACATTTGACTTTCAAGAAATTGCTCTGTTGTTTAGCCATTGACATTCCTCCATTTACTTAGTTTGATACAAATTCAACTTTTCCTGCACGGAATCCTGAACCTTTAATGTGTGATTTTCCACATTCCTTACATTTGTATCTTAAATCCAGTTTTTTAACCGGTTTGCTTCCTGATGGTAACGGCCTTGGGTAACCCCTGTAACCTGCGGTTACACGTCTGAACTGACGTTGCCCCCATTTAAGTTCGCTTGCTTTTCTTCTTTTTGACGTGTGCACTTCGTGTACCGTATGAGTTTTACATTTTGGACAGTAAGTCCTTCTTTCTCGTGGTATTTTCATCTTTTCACCTCTTATTTTTACGTAATTAAATTATTCCTTTAATTTAATTTTATTTTATTAAAGTAAGTGCTACTTTATTTATCGATAAAATATTTGAATAAATTAAAAATAATTTCTCTAAATTTATTCTTTAAAAATATTATGTTTAATACATTTGTTTGTATTAAATTACACTTTAAGCTCTTATATGACTACATAACTGATTCTATAGTCCCGAACCCGTGTATAAATAGTTAATCCTATTGTTCATTAAACATAGAACAATCAATAATTTATCTATATTATATTATGTTAATTATCTATATTTATAATTAAGTATTTCAGAAAAAGTGGAATATGTGGGGGTTGACAAAAAAAGATAATGATATTGAATCAGACAACGTTTATCATGTTGTTGCTTTCGAGTATTTCAACAATAGACTTTGGAAGCAACACAATATCATCAACTGAAAATGGACCGTAGGTCTTTTCATTTTCATCAAGAATGTCTGTGGTTATTTCCTGCTTAAATTCCACAAGTTCCAGATCGTTCAATCCGGCCTTTTTATCGGCTTTGCTTTCCGTTTTAGTCTTGTGGGATTCGGCTTTTTTCTGTTGAGCTTCAAATTCATCTTCAGGTACTGCTTCAGATTTCTTTTCTTCGGTGTTTTGAAGTGTTACCGTGTCCTCCCTTGGAGGTTCCGGTGGCTTGAATGGCGTTTTAATGTCACGCTTAACCTGTTTGACGGGATTGTTGTTTTCATCCAGCAACACGTCATCGGGAGCTTTACCAAACATCATTGCAATCTGGTCTTCATCAAGCACTGGTGTTTTTGGCCTTGACTTTTCTGTATTGTGTGGCTTCTGTGATGGTGCATTGCTTTGAAGCTGAGCATCATCAGTCTGCTCTTTTTTTCTTTCTTCCTTTTTATGTGAAGACTTGAAGCCGACCTTTGGCCCGGCCTGCTTGTTTATTATTATTTTTTCCATCAGCTGCTCACGATGGCTTACCATCATGTCCACTATTTTCCTGTAAAACTCTTCCTCCTCGGGGGTAACGTTGTATGGAATCACGTCATACAATTCGGAATCCGTTTTATGTCCCTTGAATACGTCATGATCCTTCTGAACGTTTGTTGCGGCAGTACTGACAATCTTAAATTCTCTTCTTTCACAAATTTCCGTTGTTATTCTCTGAGCATCACGTAATTGGTATGCTTCCAATGATAGAGGATTATTGTTAACCCTTTTTAATAATTCTTGAAGATAATTTGAAGCATCAGTATAGAAAGAATCATCAATCTCGGATAATGTTCCCGCCGTTCTTTCCTTCTTCTGAATATCCCTTAATTTTTGAAAAAAAGTATCCAATTACATTTCCCCTATTACATGGTTAAATTTGTTTTAATTCTTGTCTGTTAGAGAGTTTAATCTTCTTCGATTCTAGGAGCCAATAAGAATGACAATTCCCCTTCATCGTTTAATAGTTCCAAGACCAATGTCAATGGCATGTCATCACCCAGCTGGACGTAGGTGTTGTCTGCGAATTTTTCTGCCTTCAACATTTCCTTGATGTTTTCTATTGCATATATTGCCTTTGCAGTTTCGGAAACTTTTTCGCCGTGAAGATATTCGACTTTTGCATCGGAGAAGTCTCCTACAGCTTCCAGGGTAAGGTTATCTTCATCGACATTGAATGAAACCCTGTCTGCTACAATTTCAATATCCTGTATTGCTTCCTTGAGTGTTGATATTGGTATTGATATGTTTACGGGGTATTCTATCTGCGGCTGTGCAGGCGTGTCGTATTCAAGGTCTATGAGTTTAACTTTGAACGTTTTCTTAACTGCTCCCTCAAATGTGAGGATAAGGCTGCCTTCATCCACTGTCAGTTCCATGACATCATCGGATTTTGATCTTCTAAGAACTTTCATCAGTTCCTCTGTGTCAAGGTTTAGTTTGATTGGTTTGTCACATTCATATATGTCAAATAAACTTTCCTTTAACTCAAGATGGACATAAGTAATGTGGCTTCTGTCTATAGCATTTAATCTTAGTCCATCGGAATCTACTTCTATCTGTACTTCGTCGACAATTGATGATATTGCATCAAAACTTGTTTTAAAAATACTTGGGTCACTTAATACTAGTTTGAACACTATGCCATACTCTCCTATTATTTTATGATTTTCAAAAATTTTCTGTTATATTATTAATTTCTGACAAACATTGATATTAAATTTTTTTAAACGCTTCCCATCAGTGCATTTACTGAAATTTTTTATTGTGTCATATTTGCTGTTTTTCGTGTCTGTTATGTTTTAGAGTGTTGTTTTTGATACTGGCGTTATGTGTTACATTATTTGTGTTATATTGTGTAACATGTCTTTTTTTATTGTCTTTGTGTGTGTTCCGGTATTTTTTAGTGCAGAGGGAAAATTATTATATGCCTTGAAAAATAGAGTTATCTTCATGTTTTAACATTGCAATGATAATGCCTTAGGGCATTATATGATTTTAATGATTGAAATAATAAAACAATTGGATTGAAATGATTAGATGGAACGAATTGTATACGCAGATTATTTGAGAGTAATAGGGATTCTTGGTGTGATGGGAGTTCACCTTTGCGGAAATTACCTGTCAAAAACTCCCCTGTTTTCAGGAATATGGTATCAGGGAGCACTGTTCTATTCCATAACAAGATCCGGCGTACTGCTGTTTGTGCTTGTTTCGGGTTTACTGCTGTTGGACAGACCACAGTCAATAGACAGGCTGCCTCACCGCATAGAACGGGTAATGGTGCCCTTTGTCTTCTGGCTGTTTGTCTTCTATTTGAAAATGATATTCATTGACCATTCAATAGTTGCTGCTTCTGCCTACGACTTTGTAGGTGGATTTGTAAACTGCATATTAAATCCCAACATCATATCAATAGAATTCTGGTACATTTACATGATTATCGGATTTTACCTGATGCTGCCGATTATCCGCAAATGGATAAGCAACACCGATGAAAGGGAAATAAAATACTTTTTAGTAGTGTGGTTTGCAGTGCTGGTGCTTAACTACTTCAATACCCGGATAATGATACTTGAATACGTTAACCTTTTCACGGGATATCTTGGATTCTTCGTACTTGGATATTATCTTAACACGACGGATTCAAAATATGCCAACAGCTTCACGCTGGGTTTGGCGCTCTTCATTGCAGGTACGTTAATGATGCTTCTTAGCATTCTCATACCTACATGGATGAGCGGACAGCTGAACATGGATTATGTGGGATATCTTAACCTGGCACCCAGCTCAGTGTTTAAGGCCATGGGAATGTTTCTGATGCTTAAGAACGTTGATTTCAAAACGGTGTTCAAAACAAGAAGCGATTCCGTCAACGAGTTTATGAGAAAGTTTGCAGAAATAACGTTCGGACTCTACCTGATACACCTGCTGATACCGTTGAATGGAATATGGTCAATTGAGCTTAGTCCGTTTATTAACATACCGGTGTGTCTGGCCGTCATAATAGTCGTAACGTATGTTGTGCTGAATGTCATGAACAGAATACCCATACTGCAAAGGTTTACTGGGATGAAATATTAAATCCCTTAACCATTTCCCATTTTTTATGAAAAATGTGAAAATCCTATTTTTTTTGAATGGCTGTATTAAGGAATATAATTATAATGATAAAAAAGGAGTATGATATTAAAGGGTATGGAAAAATTTGATTTAAAAATAAATTCTATAATCAAAAAATTGAATTAAAACTATTTTTTTTCTGTTTTCTTGTCTTCGGCTTCCGGCTTGGACTGTGATTCTTCATCAATAACCGTTTCCAGATTGTTCAAACCGGCCATGTTCATAATTTCCTTATAGAATGCCAAAATCATGATTATAATACCGAAGAATATTAAACCATAAGCCAACGATCCGTGTTCTCCATACATTACATGGTCGGATATGCGAACAACATCATTCATTGCCTGGTATATTCCCGTAATTGTAACAATCAAACCGACAACAATCATGACAACTTTAGATAATGATATCCTAGACATGGTAATCCTAGGGAAAAAGCTTGACTCCTTAATTTTATCCGTATCAAATTGGTTAAGTAACGGAACACCTTCACTGTCTACCTTAACGTTGTCAATTATTTTAGTATCATCATTCTTCTTATCTGAAGATAGTTTCTTAGCCTGCCTGTTAGGTTTCGGCATTGATGATTTAGGTTTGGATAATTTAACTTTAGACAGGTTTATCTTGTCCTTTACATTAGATTTTTTGATATCCGCTTTTTCAAGAGATGATTCATTAGCCTTTTTAGATTTAGCCTTTTTAGCCTTTTTGGAAGACTTTTTATCTTCAACCTCTTCAACAGATTCCTCTGTTTGAGAAGCAGCTTCTGAACCGTCAATTATTTTTCCACTTTTGCTATCATATTCTGGAACATTTTCTAAATTGGATTGTTCTAGTTCATCAAAAAAATCTTTTTCGGTTTCTATAGTCAGGTCATCATCAATCTCATTAAGTTCTTTGAAAGGATCTTCATTGACCTGTTCCTCTTTAATGGATTTTTGTTTTTTTGTTGCCATGACTACTCACTTTAACCGAATTTTTATAAAAATAAAGTAATATATTACTACTGATTATATTATATTTTTTTCAATAAATAAATAAGTTACTGTTAAAAAATTATAAATTTTAAAAAATAGTTGAATTTAAAAAGAGGGTAAAGTTTACGATTAAAATAATAATCTAATCGTATTCACGCCAGGTGTAGTCACATTCGGTACATCTGAAGAATCTTGTTTCTGATTCATCGGCACTTCTGGTCTGCTGAAGCCACCAGAAAGCCAGCTTATTATCACATTTCGGACAGATGACCTTGATGGTCGGTAAAGTCTTAACGTTTCCATCCGTTACTATGATGGTATCCTCCTTATCAACCTTCTCTGCAACCTCGTACTGTTTCTTTGATTCCTCGGTCACCGCTTTTTCATAACCGCAGGCATCACATGAGAACTTACCATCTTTTGGAAATAACACTTTTCCACAGTCTGGACAAAATTCCATTTTAAATCTTTTCTCCTATTTGAATTTGTTTTATTATCATATAACTATTTGTTACTACTATACAATAAAGTTAATCATATTATTTTTGCATCCCGTAATATAATTTTATGATCAAATGCCAGGTCCATACTATTGATTTGACCTGCCGTAACAAACCTCGCATCCTTTGCATCGGAGTCTGACTTAAGTTTTCCCCCCACAATTCTTGCTCTGTATGCAACAGTTACTGTATGTCCCCTTGGATCACGGTCGGGATCTGAATACACGCCGACAAGTTCCGTCAACTCCACATCCAATCCCGTTTCCTCCCTTGCCTCCCGTACTGCGGCCGTTTCCACCATTTCACCATATTCAACAAAACC
>MVAA01000061.1 GCA_003266105.1 Methanosphaera sp. rholeuAM6 | reverse complement strand
TCCAGAAATACAATGCTCCTCAAAAAGCTTTTAACAACCCAAGAATTAAGAATCAACATAGTAACATAAGCTTCATCGTAATTATCGAAGGAAATATAATAACAGGTATCGTCAAACATTGCACTTTTAGCACTGTGAACCAATGAAAAAACTCCCTGTTTATAAAAACCTGAAATGGCAACCTTATACTCCCTGAACGTATAATCACCAACACCAAAAATACTGAAATCAGGAGCATTACGGTATATGCTGCTTTTTCTTCTGTCAAAATAATCCCTGTTCTCAATAAGATAATTCCAAATCAAAGGATACTTGTCCCTAATAGCAACAGTGTCCTCCTTAAGTTTATGCTGTGTGACAATAATTTTCTTATCGCTATGAGTTGTAACGGGCTTTTTAATATCACTGCTTTTAAATAACGGATACAGCAACTCCTCTTCTAAAGATACAACCTCATCTTTCTTGTTCTTATATTTATCCCCATAAATTTCCAACTCCATAACCTTTGAACAATCATGTTTAATTCCCTGTCTCCACTCAAAACAGCATTCACCATCAATATCAACAAGATCATTCAAATTAGAATAAAACTTATCGTCAATCACTCCAATCCTGTCAGATATTAGGGGATTTTCTAAATCATACACATTACAGCTGTTAACCCTCTTGTTATTATCATTAAACTGTATGAAAAGGATGCATGAGGACGTATCGACATTGAACACCTTTCTTGAATTAAACTTGGTAATGCCCATATTACTTACGGCTATCTGATTCTTAACCAAATGTTCAAATATGTTACAGGCAACATTATATTTACATAAAAACATGATGGAAGAATTCAAATTCTTAAAAACATTAATAATTTTTAAAATAATGCTTTCCGAAATGTCAAAATTTGACATGCCCGTCATTGAACTGAAAGCATCCATTTTTTTAAAGTTCTCTTTCAGCGGAACATTATCCGAACCCATCTTTGATAAAGTGCTATTTGTTGCCCATGGAGGATTGCCAATAACAAGATATTCATAGTTATTGTCTTTAATAATCTTGCTAAAGTCAAAGTTGAAAATATTTTCATTGTACAATGAAACACACCCGACTTCATTTTCAAGCTCATCAAGATAAGATTTATTGATGTCAATGCCCACAATGGGAGTTTCTGGGAAACAATCATGGGATGCCATCACAAAGTTTCCAGTTCCACATGTAGGTTCAACAATTAAATCGGGAGAAATAACATATTTGTCCTGAACATATTTTATAACTTCATATGCGAAGTATAGGGGAGTTTGATAATCACCATACTCTTTTTTGGAATCATGAGCTATTTCATCCATCTTATCCTTATGATTGTATTTTAACCTCCATTGAAAAGCATTTGATATAGTCAAATAACCTTGTCTGGGAGGATTTCTGATAATTTCATCAGCCAATATGTTAAGTGTGATGTCATCTCCCGGAAGCTTACATTCTTTCAAATAATAAACTATCTTTTCCTTGTCCCACTTATTTTCCACCATTTTCCTAAGATTTTTTGTCAGATTGTAATCTCCCGTTTCTTCTGCTTTAATAAAAGTGCATGATTCAAAGTGCAAATTATGCTTTTCATTATCATCGTTTTTAGAATAAATAAAT
>MVAA01000135.1 GCA_003266105.1 Methanosphaera sp. rholeuAM6 | reverse complement strand
TAAATAAAGAATCAGGTAAAAAACCTATTAAATATTATAAAAATAGTGGTGACTAAATGTTAAATAATGATGAAATGAAATATCGTGCAGATAACTTCATAAAAAAACACAAATCCGATAAATCAGAAAAATCACAAGCACAAAGTTACTGGAAAGACTTCTTTGACATATTTGGAGTAGATGCAAATCAGGTGGGGGAATTTGAATTTCTAGTAGTTAGAGAAAGTACAGGAAAACCAGGATTCATAGACTACTATTGGAGAAATCAATTAATCATCGAACACAAATCATTAGGAAAAGACTTGGATAAAGCATTTGAACAAGCAATTGACTACTACAATTCATTACCAAAAAAACATGAAAAACCACGATATATTATAGTCTCAGACTTTAAAAACATAAGATTAATAGATTTCAAAAACGACTGTCATACTGAAGAGATAATGATAGACCAGTTGCGAGAAAAAATACAATTATTCAAATTTATTTATTCTGATGGTATCAAAACAACATTCAAACAAGAAGAACTGAATATAAAAGCATCAGAAATAATAGCACAGTTACATGATGTATTAGAAGAAGATAATTATACAGGACATTATCTGGAAGTTTTCCTTATACGAATAATATTCTGTTTATATGCAGAAGATACGGGAATATTTAAACCAAATCTGTTCTATGAATACATTAACAGATTTAATGATGAAGATTTAGGAGAAAAAATACAAAAATTATTCAGCATATTAAACACACCTGAAAATAAAAGACAAAATAGTCTACCCGAGTACCTAAAAGCATTTCCATATGTGAATGGAAGATTATTTGAAGAAAGAATAGCTCCCCCAAATTTCACTCCAAAAATGAAAAACTCATTAATCAATACATGTGAATTTGATTGGAGTGAAATATCACCTGCAATATTTGGATCAATAGTTCAAAATACAATGGATGAACAATTAAGACGAGAATTTGGGGCACATTTCACAAGTGAAACTAATGTCAAAAAAGTTATTAATTCATTGTTCATGGATGAATTATGGGAAGAATATAATAAAAACAAGTCCAATCCAAAAAAATTAGAAAAATTGCATGATAAAATAGGAAGAATAAACGTATTTGATCCTGCATGTGGGAGTGGAAACTTCTTAATTGTATCATATAGGGAATTAAGGCTCTTAGAATATGAAATCCTTAAAACATTAAGGGAAGAAGGACAATCATCATTAACACACTACTTTGCCAGTGATATAACAAAAATAAAAATTAAAAACTTTTATGGTATAGAAATAGAAGAATTTCCATCAAAGATTGCACAAGTAGCAATGTGGATAGTAGAACATCAGATGAACCAGAAATATAAAAGAAAATTCAACATAGACCAAGCAGATTTACCACTAAAATCATCAGTAAACATATATAACGAAAATGCACTACAAATAGATTGGAAAGAAATACTTGAACCAACAGATAATGTGTATATACTGGGTAATCCTCCTTTTGTAGGTAAAAATTTACAAACTAAAGAACAGAAAGAGGAAGTTAAACAAGTATTTAAAGAATATAAAAACACAGGTATACTTGATTATGTATCCTGTTGGTATAAAAAAGCCGTAGAATATATAATTGGTACTAAAATAAGAGTTGGTTTTGTATCTACTAACAGTATAATTCAAGGTGAACAAGCCATTCTTTTATGGAAGATATTGCTTGAAGACTATAAAATACATATTAATTTTGCACACCAATCTTTTAAATGGGGTAATGAAATAAAGAAAAAAGCAGGAGTATTTGTAGTTATAATAGGTTTTAGTCAGATAAACAAAAAACAAAAATACCTATTTTCATATGAAAAACCAGATGCACTACCAGTAAAACATGAAGTAACAAAAATAAACAATTACCTTGTTGAATATGATAATGTAATCTTAAAAACACGTAGAAAACCTATAAGTGATGTTGAACCTATAAAATTTGGAAGTATGCCAAATGATGATGGAAATTTAATTTTATCAGATGAAGAAAAAGAAGAGGTATTGAATCAAGAACCAAACCTAAAACAGTATATAAAACCATTGATTAGTTCAAAGGAATTTTTAAATGGAAAAAACAGGTGGTGTTTCTGGTTAGAAAATGCTAAACCATCAGACCTAAAAGCATCAATAATTTTAACAGAAAGAATCAACAACATTAAACATTTTAGATTAGCCAGCACTAGAAAACAAACACGACAAAAAGCAGAATACCCGACATTATTTGCTGAAATCAGACAACCTGAAACAGATTATATCGTAATTCCATTAACTACTTCTGAAAATAGGGATTATATTCCATTAAGCTTTGTGGATAAAGATATTATTTCTAATAATACGGTTTCTTTGATTAGTTCAGATGACAAATATCTTTTTGGTATTCTCACATCTAAGATGCACATGACTTGGATGAGATATGTATGTGGACGATTAAAAGGGGATTATAGGTATTCAAATACTTTGGTTTATAATAATTATCCTTTTCCAACTGATGTTAAAGATGATTTAAAAGATAAAATCAGAAGTAAAGTTGATGAATTACTCGAAATCAGAGATGAATATGATGATACTCTAGCAAATTTATATGATCCTTTGTTAATGCCTCCTGATTTAAAGAAAACACATCAACAATTGGATACTCTTGTTGATAAATGTTATCAAGGTAAACCTTTTAGAAATGGTGAGGAACGTATGAAATTGTTGTTTGATTTATATTCTAATTATGTGGAGTCATAGTCAAGTGAAAACTTTGAATAATGCAGTTATTTCTTTGATGTACTGTTATTATTTTTCACTATTTTTTTTCTAATTCAAGGTACACTTTGAATTCATTTAAATTTATTTATATTTTACATGTAAACTTTTAATTTTTATTTATTTTTATTTCTTTTTCTGGTTTTACCCTTATTATATAGTTGTTTGGGATATAATATATACATTAATTTCATTGTATTATGGTTGAATTGATTATTAAAAGAACTAAGTATATTCAAGATCTTCATGAGTTATTGGAATCAGATTTTGTGCAAGTATTTATCCTAAAACGAATACACCTACCTCTTAAGGTAGGGGATGAAAAAAAATAAGATAGATGTGGTAAATAAAATAAAAAAATATTTTTCTTTAAAAAAAAACTATAAATACTACTATGAATAAAAGTTTAGCTTAGTTAATAACTATAAATAAATAGTTGTAACTGCTAGTGTCTAAAGATAACCAATTTAGACAATAAAATGGATAAAGGAATTATTAAGAAGAACTATAAATATAAAAATAATATTATGAACCCTCGGGACGAGGGGGATAGCTTGGTAATCTTTGGAATCATGAGATTTCAACAACCCAAGAATCCCCATCTTCTAAAGATGGGGAGGTTCAATGGTATGAGAAGAACTGGAAAAATATATTATGTTAAGTTTTATTGAAGAATTCAAAGAGAGGGATATTCTGGAAAAATATATTATTTATATATCTCTTGAATCTCCAAAATATTATGATATTACAAATTATAAGCAATTGGATGAAATTATTTGTTCAAAGACATGATTTATTTATTTAACAGAAAGTTGGATTAAGATTATTGGAGGTTTTTTGAACGCTAAATAATAGTCTCTCATTAATTTCATTCCAATTTCATACAAAAAAGAATAGGTGGTTAATTTTTCATACCAGTAAATTTCTGCAGTATTGGGATTTTATTCATTATTAAGAGTATGCAAATTGATGCAATTACTGATACTGCTATAATGATGGGTATATTAATGAATGGACTTATTTCAAGGTTGAAATATCCATAATCCTTTATCAAATCCAGTGGTACATTTACCATAAGGTATATTCCATAGGTTAAACCTGCAAATTTAAGTATAATTGAATTTATTTTTTCTGTAAACTTGCCGAATACTGTTTTAAAATCTATATTCCTGAATATGATGAATAATCCAGTTATTTTTATACATGAACCCGGATCTAAATTACCTGCCAATATGTAACTGTTCTCTGTTTGACCTGCCATAAGTGCGGGTATATATGTTGTTAGGAAGATCATTATGGTACCAAGTATGAATAGGAGCAATCCAAATTTTTTGCTTCTAGTGTATTTTGAATCCTTTTTACTTAAATAATATCCTAGTATGAAATAGCCTATGTGACCAGTAAACAGGGTCATGTAATTTAGTATGTATATCTTATATCTGAAGAAGTTTAATAACAATACTATAAACCAGATTACTAGGAAGTATTCAATTTCTTTTTCTGATACATTTTTTATCATCTTGTATACTAGTGGTAGCATCAAATAAAATGCCACTATCATATAAATATACCAGTATTCTATTGATATTTTAGTTGGATCAATTATAACATTATATAATTCAATAAGAAATGTATTCATTGAATTTACATTAAGTAAGCTATGATCAACCAGCACATCTTTCATGAAAAAGTAGAATAACCAAAAGTAGAATGGTACAAGAACTCTTTTTAATCTTTGAGGTACTTTACTTAAAGGTTCCTCCCTATCCAATAGCAATAATCCGGATATCATTATAAACAAGATTACTCCTGCTCTTGTTAGTGATTCGGTGACTACTCCTTGAAACCATAAGTCGGTAAATGCGGGATGTTTGCTAATATAACATAGTGATAAATGAACTCCAATTACACAG
>MVAA01000054.1:7987-8140 GCA_003266105.1 Methanosphaera sp. rholeuAM6 | reverse complement strand
AATCTCTTCATCAGGGTAAATGCGAAGTTTCAATCCTTTGTTAACAAATTTCATTTTTTCCTCTGTTTTTGAATATATTTTTCTATTGTTTCCTTATTTGCACCACCTATTGTGGTGATAAAGTAGCCTGTTTTCCAGAATGCTGACTTCCAT
>MVAA01000054.1:0-7922 GCA_003266105.1 Methanosphaera sp. rholeuAM6 | reverse complement strand
TTGAGGTATTCATTTTAGGATAAATCCTTTTTCCATTAATTTATTAATTTCTAAAATACGATTATTTCCTTGAGGTCTTTTAAATTCCTTGTATACTTCTTTGGGTATGATAATTTTTCTGTATAATTCTTCCAATATCCAAACCTTATTTACCTCAATGAAACAACTTAAACAATCAGTATCATAGAATATAGGTTTGTTAGGCAATTAAATCCTCCATATTTTCATTGTTTATAAAATCATAATAATATGCATCCCTTAGAAGCTCATCTTTCTTTCCTCTAGTTATTTTTCCTTGTTCGTAAGCATCCTGCACTAATCTAATATAACTTCCTAACAATAGGTTTTCATCTTTTGAATAAGGCGAATACAGTTTCTCATCAAAACCTCTTTTTTTAGCATTATACTTAATTCTATTCGTTAATTTTCCATCGTAAAATCTATTATCATTTAGTAATTTTTCAAGTCGATTTAACATAGATTTACGGCTAATTTGAAAATACTGTTCACAAGATAGTATATCATCCAAATCCCAATTTTCAATTTCATTATCACTTTGGAAATTTAAGAGAGCTCCATCACTCATCAATAATGCTGAAGCAAATTCATCAGCTTCTTTTTCTTCATTAGAATTACTGTTTATTGCACAATTTACAAATTCATTCTTACCGAATAACAAATGATATAATTCATGAGCTATGGTAAATCTTTGCCGACCAAGACTGTGCTTAGAATTTACAAATATTATCATTTCATCATTTACTGTACAACTTGAGCCACTCATATTCTCATTTGCATCAAAGAATACAATAGTAATATTGTTAAACTTGTTTAAACATATGCTGATAATATCTATAGGATCATATTCATCTATTTTCCATATTCTTCTACAGTTACTGGCCTTAAAACTAACATCATCCTTTATTTTTGAATCATAACTTATCTTATCATTCATTTTTTCAGATAAAGCTGATAAAAAGGTCATGTTTCTAACTATCGTATTCATAGCAGCAACCGTGTTCAAATCTAAAGAACGAAGATTTGATCTAAAATTAAAGAATGGTTTGACATAATTCATATCTCCATTTAAAATATATTCTTCAGAACAATTATATAAATTACACAGGTCATCTAAAGTATCAGCTTGTAAATTACGTTTATTGTTTTCTAACTTAGCAATATGACTTTGATCAAAACCAAGATATTCAGCTAACTCTTTTTGAGTAAATTTATACTCAGTTCTTAACTTTTTAAGTCGATCACCTATAGTTTCCATGACAATCCCAACCTATATAATATTATTGACCTAAGTTTAATATAAATATTTGCATAAAATATGACAAATATTGGTAAGTACAATTATCGGGGAATCAACAAAATTATTTACTAAAAAGGGACTATTCAAAAAACTGTTTTTAATAAACATATATGTTTAAAATACAATATAAAATAGCTTAATTTATTAATTAAAATTTATGAAAATTCTTCATAAACTTCCATTCTCTACCAAATATGATTAACATATCCCATCAGACACTAATTTAAATTAAATCCTATTAATTTTGTTCTTGTCATGTCCTCAACCGCATATTTTATTCCCTCTTTTCCAGTTCCACTGTTTTTAAATCCTCCAAATGGCATGTTATCTGTTCTGAATGTTGATGCCTTGTTTACAAACACGCTTCCTGATTCAATCATGTTTACACATTTCAATGCTTCATGTATGTTTTCTGTGAAGACTCCTGCATTTAGACCGTAAGGTGTATTGTTTGCCATCCTTATTGCCTCATCAATATCATGGACTTCAATTATTGGAGCAACGGGTCCGAAGGTTTCATTTTTGACAAGTTCCATCTCTTCGTTTACTCTGCTTATTACTGTTGGCCAGTAGAAGTTAGCCTCCATTTTTCCACCGGCTTCCACTGTTGCACCATTAGCCTTTGCATCTTCCACCAGCCTGTTTACTTTTTCTGCTGCTTCATGGTTTATCAGCGGTCCGATATCGGTGTTTTTATCCATTGGATTTCCAACTTTTAGCTTGTTTGTCTTTTTAACAAGTTTATCCGTGAATTCGTCGATTATTTTGCTTTCAACTATTATTCTTTTTACCCCCATACATACCTGTCCTGAGAATAGGTATGCTCCGTTTGCCACTTCCTCCACTGCCTTATCAATGTCTGCACTTTCAAGCACTATTGTAGGATCGTTTCCTCCAAGTTCCAGTGTGACTTTCTTCATGCAGGCGTTTTTTGCTATTTGTCTTCCTACCGGTACACTTCCAGTGAATGATATCTTATTTACATCATCATGCGTTACAAGTATGTCTCCTATTATTTTTCCTGTACCTGTCAATGTATTTACCACTCCATGTGGAAAGTGTTCTGCGAGTATATGTGCTAACATCAATCCGGATAGTGGTGCCTGACTGGATGGCTTTAGTATTACCGTGTTTTTTGCTGCCAGTGCAGGTGCCAGCTTGTGAATTGCAAGATTTACAGGATAATTGAATGGTGTTATTGCTGCAACCGTTCCCAATGGTATTTTCTTTGTAAATGCCATTACGTCCTGTCCGCCCAGACCGGCATCTATCGGCACGTTTTCTCCGTATATTCTCTTGGATTCTTCTGCTGCAAATATTAGGGTTTCTATGGATCTGTCCAGTTCATAGTATGATGCGTTGATTGGCTTTCCCGTTTCCTGTGTTATTGTCCTTGCTATTTTTTTCCTGTTTTGTCTTAACTGTTCGCATGCGTCATGGAGACTGTAGTATACCTGTCTGCTTGTTAATTTATTTATATCTTGTCTGGCATTCTTTGCCGATTTGATTGCATCATATACTGTTTTTTGGTCTGCAAGGGGTATTGTGTCTACTACTGTGTTGTCGTATGGATTCAATACTTCCATTCTTTCATTGCCTGTTATTTTCTGTGAGTTTATCATCATTTCCATTTTCATATACCGTCCATTGTTGTTGTTACTTTTCATTTATATTATATGTTTTAAATGATTTATAAATTACTTTAATTGGAGGCTTTTTGTGTTGATTCTACTAGCTGAAATCATACTGTTCTCTATCATCAACAGATTTAAGTATTTCATCCGACAAAGATATTTTTAAGACTTTCTGATTAATGTTCAATCACAGAATCAATGATATAATCTGTTAAACAATCATTTGGTGATTATTTTTGATAAGAATAAAACATAACCTGGTGTTACTGTTATATACCATAATAATTGGTCTTGTTGCAGGACTGATTATATGGTCTTTTATGATGGTGATGAATCTTGGCATTGCATTCTTCTGGGATTATCTGCCGGGACTGATTAATTTCAGATACTATCCAATAGTTGTGTGCTTAACTGGTGGACTGTTAATTGGTCTTTGGAAAGATAGGTTTGGGGATTCTCCCGAAGAACTGGCTGTTGTTATGAAGAAGGTTAAGAAGGATCACAGGTACTCCTATGAAAACATTTTTCCATCCATTGTTTCTGCCCTGTTGCCATTGATATTCGGTGCCAGTATTGGACCTGAAGCCGGATTAACCGGGATTATTGCAGGTTTATGCACATGGGTATCCGATAAGCTTAAGATATTTAATAATGAACTGGAAGAATTGACAAGTATCGGTATTACGGCAACCCTTGGTACCATATTTGCTTCACCTATATTCGGTTTTGTCGAACCCCTGGAAAATGAGGAAGAAAGCAAACTGCCAAAAACGTCAAAGAATATTCTATACTTCGTTGTCATACTAAGCTCCTTTGGAATATTCATCTATCTGAATCATCTTACGCACAATCAGTCAGGATTGCACAGTATTGGAACAGCTTCCCTTGCAAACATTAACTATCCATACACCATATTGTTGATGCTCTTGGGAATTCTTCTTTCATACTTCTACTTTGCCAGTTCCAAGCTTGTTAAGACAGTGTTTAATTACATGAAAATCAGCATTATATTTAAATGCGCAATTGGAGGACTGATTCTTGGAGTTATTGGAAGCTTTCTTCCACTTAGCATGTTTTCTGGTGAAGAACAGATATATCTGCTGCTTGATAACGGTGCACAGATAGGAATTGTCATCCTCATACTGACAGGTCTCATGAAAATAGTTCTTACAAACGTCTGTATTGAAACAGGACTTAAGGGAGGACATTTCTTTCCAATGATATTTGCCGGATGTGCCATGGGTTATGCCATGAGCCTTTTAGTTAATGTGGATCCCATCATTTCAATGTCTGTTGTTACAACATCATTGATGGCAAACATTCTAAAAAAGCCTATGGCCGTGGTATTACTGTTGATGATTATATTTCCGGTAAATCTTATACCGTTGATGCTGGTTTGTGCAGTTGTATCATGTCTGTTTAAAACTCCTCTAATGTTGGAAAGCGATTGTTGAAATGTTTATGGACGGTGATAATACATGAAGATAGCTCTAGTACCTGAGGGTGGGGTTTTGCTTACTAACCTCATCTATAAAAACGGACACACTCCCCTACAGATGACTAACATTACTCCAGAAAAGGCTCGACAGAAGGATCCCTATGATGATGAGGTTATTGACTATAATGCACCACCCTATACGCTTAACGGTACATTGGTACAGGCGGGAAACAAGTACGTGTGCAATGAAGTACCCTCAGGCATTAAGGGAAGACTTACCCTGGCAGACCATATAATACGGGAGGCTGAAGCTGCCATTATACTTGGCAGAGCACCGAAGAATAGGACAAGAATGTATGACAGATTAAACAGTGCAATACTACTCTATGGTGGAGTGGGTAAGGGAAACTTTCCCAAGTTTCTTTTGTATTCACTTAGAAAAAGGAAGATACCACGACTGGAGATGGCCTATCCAACAAACAGGGATGAACTGATAGGATTGTTTGAAAGAACCAACAGATTCCTCAGAAATCTTGATGAATATCCTGATGACTACGTGTCCAATGACGACAATCTGACAACGGATGGAATGCCCTACAGGAAGAAGATAGCTCTCAGTGAATTTGTTGAGATTGTCAATGAAATAAATGGGATATGATTATGAAGGTTTTGTGATAATAATTATTTTCTCTATTATTTCCCCTATTTTTTAGAGGATATGACTGTAGTGTATGATTCTGACATGGAAGTGTTTTATTATATTTATCTGTGGATGGTTATTATCTTAAACTGCTTTTTGGATTCTATTTCTTAATTGTTGTTTTATTTGACGTGTCATTAATTTTTATAAATTCATTTGATTATTTTTTGTGTGGTATTTAGCGTTTATAAGCCTTGTTTTCTGTTTTTTATATTGTATATTTTTAAGTAACATTTATATATTAAAAGTTTTATATTAAGATTGGAAAAGAAAATATAATAATATAAACTATAATGGGAGCGATTATGATGGTACTCAACATTAAAAAAATAGCAGTTTCAGGATTAGGAAAAAAGATAGGAATCCTGTTTACATTACAGAACATTAAGCTGGCAATGATAGTCTTTGATAAATTAACCAGAAAGCTGGATTATCTGGAAGAAAAAGGACACATCGGATCATGGAATTCAGGCAGGAAATTTACGATAATCAAAAAAGTTAACTCAAAAATAATCTCAATGATATAAGCAATAACTTACATTTTTAATCTCATAAGAGATATTTCCTTATGATAAAACATATAACTAAAGAACATTAATATTGAAGGATATTCCAGAATGGGGGTGAAAACATATGAATATCAGAAATGTAATTATTCCCCTGATAATACTGATAGGACTTGTAATATTGGCAACAATAGCAATGACAACAGATTTAGGCCAAAGCGGAGGAGCCGATATGCAAAGGGGTGTTTCAATCGAATCAATTGAATTTAATATTCCTGACGGCTATGAAAAAAATAATTCAAAAACTGTCGTAAACCAAACAAAGAGTAATGGAAGCACCAGCTTAATATATACCGAGGAAGTTTATGAAAACAGTGCTGGTGACGAAATAAGAATTAACATTGCAGATTATGATTATTTTGATGTGAATGCTGACAATCTTTATAAAATATGTGAAGGTAGGGATAGGAAAACCTTGCTGGGATATCCAGGTTATCTTTCAGGCAATGAAAGTTTTACCTGTTTTACTTATGCATTTAACAATAAGGCAGTAAGCATAACTGCTCCAGATGAAGACTTGATTAAACAGGTTCTTGTAGTGGAAGATTCATAGTTTCTTCCCTATAATCTATTTTTTTGTAACATTATTATTTTGTAATTAACAGGACAAATAACTTTTCTGCATTGTTTTTTCAATGCATAGTTGATTACACTTACTTTTCATTATTATACTATAATAATACCATTAATGATATACTATAATCATCATTAACCGTTTACACCCCTGTCTTCCAATATTAATCACATTAACCATGTGAATGGATTAGCTACCACTTCTACATACACTGTAAATATTTTTAAAAGAGTAAATTTATTTAATCATAGACTATCGGATTATATTATCAGACAATGAAAACAAAAAATAAAATAATAATCTCCGGATGACACATATCTCATAACGGGATTACTGTCATCCGTTAAAAAAAGGGGGGGATTATTGAATGGTTATATATCCTATTAACCTGTTACTTCCAGTGAATCAATTATCTGAGTAACTGGATTATTTTCGTACTCTGGTACCTCCTGATTTTCATAGACGTTCAATGTTATTACATAGAAGTGACTATTCTTTTCAAAAGAGTATACGCAAGTGTTTACACCATTCTTGTTATAGTTCTGTTGGTTAATATTTACACCATCAAAATCATAATTGTCTTCACCAATAAATGTATAGTTATTGGCTATAAGATTATCCTTTATCTGATCATCACCTATTTGTGGACCTTCAAAGAAGGTTAGAACATATTTATCATTGTAGAGTAATGTTTGGGGACCCTGTTCTGACATACCATATCCATCAGGAAGTGTAAAGGATGAATTTTTTATCATGTACGTGTCAGCATGAATAGCTGAGATACTGCAAAGTGTAAATAGAAGCAACACTATCATTATAAGCGATTTAAATTTCATAAGCATCTCCTGGATTATTCCAAGTATTTTTTTTTCTAATGTTAAACTGTTTTAATTAAAAAACTCATTTTATAAGCTTTAAAAGTATAATTTAATCTATGAATCATCTATTATAAATATATTTTGGAAACTTGTCCGAAAAAATGTTTATTGGAAAAGAAATGTTATAGACTAGAATTCATGAAAAAGAAATTAATATCATGTCCGGATGATACCATATTGTATGAAAAAGAGGGAAAAACATTTATTGTATTCTAAATTGGAAGAGTATATTCTCTTACCTTGATTAACTATTCAAAAAAAAGGAAAATAAAAGTTGAATAGGAATTGAATATAGTTAAAATCCTATTCAACATAATTTTAGGGAGTTAGTAATAATTTTAAGCTACAGTAAGAGTGGTCTTACTTGTGGTGAATGAGTTATAGTTTGCACTACCACCATAGTAAACGTTGTACTTGATTGTTTTTGCGGTAATCATTTCACTGTAAGTGTAAGTACCGTTTGAGTCGGTTTTTACATATACAGCCTTACCGTTGATGTTTACCCTGACCTTACTGTTTGCAAGTTTGTTACCGTTTTTGTCAACAAAAGAACCTGTGATTGTGAAATTACCCTGTTTGAATGATACATCAGTTGTAATTATAAGATCCTGTTTGGTAACGTTGAAAGTAGCATTGGCAGTGTATTTAGCATAGTTAGCGTTACCAGTGAATGATGCCGTTACGTTGTTTACTCCAGTCTTGTTGGTTTTTATGGTGAGTGACCATACTCCATCGTGGTCTGTTGTAACGTAGGTACTGTATCCGTTAACGTTTACTCTCACCTTACTGTTTGCTATTACTTTACCATTACTGT
>MVAA01000022.1:9797-10765 GCA_003266105.1 Methanosphaera sp. rholeuAM6 | reverse complement strand
TTTAACTGTAGTGTTTTTACATTCTCCTTCATCATCTTCAGCTCTTTCTATAAAAATTGCTCCACCACGGTATGCAGCTTTGTTATTGTTAAATGTAACATCATCTGCTAATCCATGTGATCCATACCAGATTACTGCTCCACCGTCACCACCAAACACTCCTAGGATTTTGCTTGTTCCATTATGAACTCCTAAAGCTTCATTGTTTTCAAAGGTACAATTACGAATTATTCCGTAATGTCCATCCCAGAATAAAGCTCCTCCACTAGTTTCTGCTCGGTTGTCTATTAGTGTTGCATTTTCTAGTAAACCGTCATGAGCTTCCCATCGGACTGCTCCACCATTACCATCAGCATTTGATGTGGCATCATATGTAGCTTTACCATTTGTTAGTGTGATGTTTCCTATGATAACATTGTTTGCTGTGATGTTGAAAATTCTGGCTAGGTTTTGTCCATCAATTATGTTTTTGGCACCATTAATGGTTATTGATTTTGTGATTGTTATTCCATCAATATAATTACTTCCTGTTTGATCATCAACACCTGGTGTAAAAATATAATTTTTACTTAGGGTTAATGTTCCGGTTGATGTTTGATCAATTAGGTATTGTAAGTCGGAAAATGTGTTTCCGGTTCCATCTGCTGTTTTCACGTTCCTTTGAATACTTTTTGTTAGACTGATATTTTTTGATGTAATATCGTTTGTAGTTTTTGTTTTGTTTGTATTTATTGTATTTGTTGTTTGTCGACTTGTATTATTTGTATTGTTTGTGTTATCACTTGTTTTGTCTTTTTCTACGTCTGCATCCGTACTAGTTGTACTAGTAGCGGATTGTACCACTTTATCCACATCATAATTGTCGGGTGTGGATAATCCATTATTGTCTATTACTCCTTGCGTATTGTTTACATCTGCAACTTGTGTTGCCGACGCTATCGATACTCCTAAGAGTAGTATTACGAAAA
>MVAA01000022.1:0-9787 GCA_003266105.1 Methanosphaera sp. rholeuAM6 | reverse complement strand
AAAGTATTCATTAATGAATAGCAAAATCATTAATGTGATATATAGTTTTTCTTTTATAATATATAAATGTATGTAATTAGAGATATTATTTACCTAGAATCTTCTGTTTAAATAACGGATATGAGGTAGGTTATTTGTTAAATAATAAATAAAAACTAGAATTTAAATGGTAATATTAATACGATAAAAATATCATTAAATTATAAAAATAGAAAAAAAAGTTTTAACATAATTAAATAATTATGTTTTCATATTCAGGGTAGTTTTCTATAAAATTGTTTACTTCTTCATCAAGATAATTAAACCATTCCTGATGTGAGATACTTCTTGAAAAATGTTTTATATGCATTACCTGTCGTTCCTGTTCTTTTTCTTTTATTTGTTCTTCTGTTTCTTCTCTTATTTCGGGCAATGTAATATCTTCGTTTATTTTTCCTTTGTATGTTATTTCCACATCTTTAAATGATAACGGTATCAGATCCCCATTTTCATACGTCTTTTCTATTATTTCAAAGTATTTCTCAGCTAAAAGAACATAGTTTAGTTTAATCTTTGTGAATTCGTTTTGTGTCTGTGTCATCTGTTCCAGTTTTTCATTATCCCATTTATTCATATTTTTCACCTTCTTGCAAGATTATTTTTCTCTTTTTCGTTTAAACTTTTTAAAATAATTATAGAATATATTTTTTAGTATACGACATGTACATGTCATGTGACATTTTCATATATCTTAATTAATTCCAACATTATTACAGTTTCCCATTAATTATCAATGAAGAAATACGTTACAACATTTTATTCTTCAAGGGGTTGATAATTATTTCTCAGTCTTCTAAGATAGAAGTTTGCCCATGTGAAACTTAATATTCCACCGATGAATCCTCCTGTTACAACTCCATAGTATATGCCATATTCACCCATTCCCATAATGACACCAAAGATATAAGAAAACAACACTTCAAGCAGCAGTGCTCTTATGAATGTCAGGATAAATGATGTGAATCCTTTTCCTACTCCCTGGAACATCATGGCCGATAACAATCCCAGACATACTGCATATATGAAGATTATCATTATCTGTATTAGTTCAGCAATTCCGGGTGCTAATTCGGCACTTGACGAATAAGCAAATACCATGCTTATTTGTGGTGCAAAGAAATAGAATACTACTGCCATTACCGTACTTACAGCCAGCCCCAGCTTTACTGTGTACATGAATGAATCCTGTAACTTTTTATAGTTTCTTGCACCATAAGATGCTCCTGCTACTGTAAGTAATGCCGTTCCAAATCCCATGAGTGGTATCATAGACAACTGTATTAATCTCATCCCCGCAGTAAATGTTGCCACTGCCATTGTACCGGATACCAGTACCAATAGATAGTTTTCCAATATACCAAGTGCACTGAATATCAGGTTTTCTGCCGTTGATGGTACTGCTACGTTGAGTATTCCATATGTCAGTGAATTTTCATAGTGGAAATTTTTAAGTTCCAAGTTTAGAAAAGTGTCTTTTTTTACGTGCATCCAGTATATGAGCACCATACAGCTTATGAATCCTGATATTACTGTTGCCCAAGCAGCTCCCTCTATCCCCATGTTCAATATGTAAATGAATATGGGATCAAGTATTATGTTGAATATTGCCGTTATTGCCATTACATACATTGCTCTTGTAACGTCACCTTCTGAACGCAGTATTGCCGTTGCCACGTTACTGTATATGAATATTATCATGAATGAAAATACTATTTCCCCATATGCCAGTGCCGATGCTGTTGATGTTCCTGCTCCCATCAGTTCAAGTAATGTCGGCAGTATGAAGTACATGATTACAGAACCCAGTATACTTATTATTGCTGTCAGTAGCAGACTGTGTAGTGCCGTGTTGTTTGCTTCGGGTATGTTGTTTGCTCCGATAAATCTTGCTATTAGACTGTTTGTTCCTGCTCCTATACCATTTCCCAGTCCAATAAGTATCATAAACAGTGGTGTGATGAAACCTATTGCCGCAAGTGCATCACTTCCAAGTCCCGATACCCATATGCTGTCTGCGAGGTTATATGCCATGATAAGAAACATACTTACCATCATCGGCCATGCCAGTTTTCTGATAGCTACCTTATAGTCACCGGTCAGGAGTTCTATGTTACTGTTTTTTCCTTTTTCTTCTCCCATTTTATCGCCCAGTATATTTTATTTATGGTGTTGTTGTTTGTTATGTTCTCAAATAATTTGAATATATATTTTTTTTCTTACTTGTCTATTTATAATAATGGATATGTCATTTATTGGTATTATATTATTTTTCAATAAGTGTAATTCAAAGATTTTTATGTTTTAGTTGATTGTATTTTAAGTGTTTTTTAGTGTTAATACTGTTACATTTATATACTTGTTATACTATACTATATAGTATACCCATAGGGGTATAGGTATTAAAATTATATTTAAATAATTACCCCACAATAGAAATCCTTAAACGGAAAAAATAATATGGAGTAATAAATAACATACAAAAGGAGAAAAAAACAATTACTAAAATATTTTCAATATGAATTAAAAACTTAAAAATAATAATGAACATATGAATATATGTAGAACTATTATCAAAATTCTTAAACAAACATGAAGCTCTAAAAAATATAAAACCAGCAAAAAAAATGGAATTAAATTAAACTAAAATAGTAAAAAATTCAATTCCATGAATCAAATGGTTTATTACTTTAAAACAGGAAAAAAGTAATTTAAATATAATATTTTTAGAACTTAAATGTCCAAGAATAAATAATTCTTCTAAAATTTTAGTAATAAGTATATTTAAAAGGTGATCAATATGGTATTTAATAATGATGGAAACGGATACACACAACAAGCATTAAGTTATTTATCAAGTGACAAAGTAGTATATTTTGCAGCAGGACTAGTTGCAGCATATGCAATAAAAAAATTCTCAGAAACTGAATTTGCCCATGAAGCAGCAGTAAACATAACAGCAGGAGCATTAGAACTCAAAGATTCAATAGAAGAAAGCATTGAAAACATCAAAGAAGATGCAGAAGACATTCACGCAGAAGCACAAGAAAGACAACAAATCGAAATATTCGGTCCGGAAGACCTGGATGACATTGAAGATTTGGAAATAGAAGACATAGACATTGACATTGATGACGATTAAACTCATTTAATTTTTTTCTACAAAAAAATAGTGGGAAATGAGAACATGAAATTTAAAATAGTTTATGATAGAGGAAATATCCTTCGTGTTCGTGCAGGAAAAAATGCATTCTCTAAAGAAGAAGGATATGGCCTATCCAAATTTTTATCAGAAAAAAAAGAAATCAAAACTGTTAAAGTTTCATCAGTCAATGGAAGTATTTTTATAGAATACAACGGCAAAAAAACAGAAATACTTAAAATAATATCAAATATCAAAAAATCAGACTTATTTGAGGCAGAACCGACACAAGAAGAACTTTCTCGTGACACAGATAGCAGATACATTAACAAGATTATTAAAAAAGTTGCTATAAGATTCGGAAGTAAACTATTATTACCTCTGCCATTACATGCAGTGAAAATAGCATACGAATCACTCCCATACCTTGTTAAAGGATTTGACAGTCTAAAGAACTTAAGATTAGATGTTGACCTGTTGGATGCTACAAGTATCTTCATAACATTCACACAGGGAATGTTGGGTCCGGCTGGATCTATCGTATTCCTGTTAGGATTATCAGAAATCCTGGAAGATTACACAATAGAAAAAACAAAACATTCACTTGAAAAAAGTTTAATGTTAAACATTAACAAAGTATGGATAAAAACCGAAGAAGGAGAAGAAGTTCAAATACCATTCAACGATTTAAGAGAAGGAAATCAGTTAGTGGTAAGAACCGGTACAATAATACCGGCAGATGGAACAATACTTGAAGGCGACGCTGAAATAAATGAAGCTACAATGACTGGAGAATCATTAGCAGTACATAAAACAGTAGGACACAAAGTATTTGCAGGAACAATAGTTGAAGATGGAACTATTGTAGTGAATGTTGACGAACTCAACGAAAAAACAAGAATCAATCAAATTATAGATTTAATCGAAAGCAGTGAAAAAGCAAAGGCAGGTATACAAAGTAAAGCAGAAGATCTTGCAGACTCTATTGTACCATGGAACTTTGCAGTAACATTACTGACATACCTACTGACAGGCAGTACAATCAAAGCAATAGCAGCCCTAACAGTAGACTACTCCTGTGCAATTAAACTGGCAACACCAATATCCATTATCTCAGCAATGCGTGAAGCATCAGAAAGGGAAATAGTGGTAAAAGGTGGAAGATACCTCGAAGCATTTGCAACGGCAGATACAATTATCTTCGATAAAACAGGAACATTAACAGAATCAAAACCACACGTGGCAAAATACATATCATTAGGTAAACTGTCTGATGATGAATTGTTACGTCAGGCAGCATGTCTTGAAGAACACTTCCCACACAGTGTAGCAACAGCAATCGTATCAAAAGCTGAAGAGTTAGGACTGCAGCACGGTGAAGAGCTACATTCAGAAGTGGAATATATTGTTGCACATGGTATTGCAACAACACTCTTCGGTAAAAGAACTGTTCTAGGTAGTAGACACTTTGTACTAGAAGATGAATCAGTAGAAATTACCAAAGAAAAACAGGAAATTGTAGAGGAAAATGCCGACAAATATTCAATCATTTACTTTGCAATAGATGGAAAACTTGAAGGAATAATCTGTATTGACGATCCTCCAAGAAAAGAAGCAAAAGATGTCTTGAACAAACTCAGATACTTAGGAATTAAAGAGGTTATAATGCTCACGGGAGATTCTGAAAATGCTGCTCATACAACAGCAGAATTACTTGGAATTGACCATTACAAATCACAAGTATTACCTGAAGACAAATCTTCAGTAGTTGAAGAAATTAAAGCTCAAGGCAGAAAAGTTATAATGGTTGGAGATGGAATCAACGATTCACCAGCACTAAGTGCAGCTGATGTAAGTGTTGCAATGAAAGATTCATCAGACCTTGCAAGAGAAGTTGCAGATATCACCTTACTAAGACCATGTCTAGATGACCTTGTAACAATGAGAGTAATCAGTCAACAAATGCTAGATTTAATACAGAGAAACTACAAATACATCCTGGTATTCAATACATTATTCATGGGATTAGGATTAACTGGAGTAATTACACCATCACTTACATCCATCTTACACAATGGAAGTACCATGTTGATTGGTCTTGATAGTGCAACCAGTAAAAACTATCCTGAAATAAACATTGACGATGTTATTGATGTAGAAGTATAAAACTCTTCTACAAATTCTTTTTTTAAAAATATTTTTTTAATTTATTTATTGATTAACAAAAACAATCTTAAATTACTTCCAGTCTAATTATTATATGTATTCATTCTTAAATAATTCAAAAAGTCTAATAATAGGATATACAGTTATATTATTGATTAATAATTAAAATGGAGTATATCACCGAATATTTTATATATTTCCAAATAATAATATAAATAGTAGATAAAAAGTATTGTACTTACTTAAAAATAAATGGAAGCTGATTTTTAAAGATATAACATCATAATATCTTATTTTTACCGTCTATAAAACGATAATCAATAATTATTTACAAGCAGATAACATTACCAACGTGTGATATAAATGAACTCAATGGATATTCAAAAGATAAAAATGGATGAAATTAAGACAATTGGTCATTATACTGGATTTGTTATCATATGCATTGCATTATTTATGATAATACCAATTGTCGTATCCATTATCTACCATGACAGCATAAATTATCTTAATTCATTTATATACTCAACAATAATATCATTAGCAACCGGAATAATATTGTACTTTTCATTCAATTCAAAAAACCTGTCTAATCTATCATTGAAAGGTTCTTTAATTTTTGTTTTATCAGTATGGATACTTTCCGCACTATTTTGTGCATTGCCAATGTTATTTTCACGTGATTTGTCATTCATTGATGCATACTTTGAAGGAATGTCTGGAATTACATCAACAGGATTTACAATGTATTCGGCAGCTCCTGTTGCTTATTCCATCAGAATTTGGAGAAGTTTGCTTCAATGGTTTGGTGGATTGGGTATTATCTTCTTACTATTAGTTCTTATTCCGTCATCTGTTAACTTAAAAAGATTATATTTCGCAGAAGGAAAAACAGAACAAATGACGCCGAACATTAGACATACTTCTGTCATATTCATTAAAGTATATGCCATACTAACAATTATAGCCATATCACTTTATGTACTGGTTGGATTGGATGTGTTTTATGCCATATGTTATTCATTTTCAGGATTAGGTACTGGTGGATTCTCAGCCGACCCGAATAATTTGAATTACTTTTCAAATCCTTTAATTCAAATTGTGACAATGATTGTGATGATAATGGGTGCTACAAATTTCATCCTACACTATCATATAATGAAAGGAAAATGGAGAAATATACATAAAAATCTTGAAATCAGATATATGCTATATTTCATAGTCTTTGCAACAATAATTGTAATGATTGGCTTACTTCAACATAATTTCTATAATCAGGACATACTGGTAACATTTAGACATGCCCTATTCCAGGTTATATCAATTCTTACTTCAACCGGATTTCAGACTACCGACATAAACAACTGGCCGGCACTAAGTTATCACGTTCTGATACTTTTAATGTTTATAGGAGGATCCGTTTGTTCTACAGCAAGTGGAATCAAAATCTACAATATAGCAATAATGATTAAAATCGTATGGTGGGAAATCCAGTCAATTTTTTTACCAAAACACCTAATCATTAAAAGAAAAGTATACCATGACAACAAGTTAATTATCCTAAATGACGACGCAATAAAGCAGGTTTTAACATCCTTCATAGTATACCTCCTGTTGTTTGTGGTAAGTACCATGATTGTACTGATGTTCTGTAATGATTTCCAGATAGCTTATTCCATCGTCGCAGGATCTATTGGAAACACGGGTCTTGGCCCAAGTTACATTAATCCTTCAATACCGTTTGCAGTGAAAATTGTATTGATATTTGATTTCTTAGCTGGAAGAATAGGTATTTGGCCTGCATTGTTACCGTTGGTATATTTAATTAATAATATAAACGATAAACTGTAATGAAAATTGAAAAAACATACAAATACGGAAAATAAACTTATCACCACCCAACTACTTTTAAAACTTTTTACACGAAAATTTACAAGCGTAATTATTGAATGAATAATAAATGATATTAAAAAACTTGAAACAAAAAAAAAGATTATGGAATTAGATATTCTTTATTTTACTTTCTGCACGATTAATTAAATAAAGCACTCCAATGAATAACGGCCATACACTAATTCTGCCAACCCAGAAATCTATAATTAACACTAATTTAACCACTAAAGGCATGTTAAGAGATATATAATCCACAGCAATTCCAGTATTTCCTATCGATAACGCAGCAACAGTACTTGCAACTGTTAAATCATTACAGTAAAACAGTATGACAAAGGTACTGGCCAAATAAATCAGAATATAAGATAAGATAAATATTAAGATTGTTTTAATAGTCTTATTAGATAATTCCCTCTGTTTATTGTCATGATTTATTCTTCTATGAATAATTACATTATTAGGAAGCATCATTTCCTCCACTTCCCATAGTATTGCCTTAAACAGTACCACAATATTATACAGCTTAATTCCCCCGCTTGTCGAACATATGCTTCCACCGACAAATGTCAACAATATCAACAGAAAGAAACTGAACTGTGGCCAATGAATTACATCCTGTGATACAAAACCTGTTGATGACATTAACGATATTACCTGGAAAATAGAATGACGGAAAATGACCAGCATATCCTGATTATAACATCCCTGAGTATATAATGAAAAGATGAGCAATAAAGTTGCTATTGAAACAATAACTATCATAGCCCTTAATTCCACATCCTTCAGAAGGTTCTTTGTATTCCCTTTAAGAATCCTGTAATGTATCACAAAATTTGTACTGCCAAGTACCATCAGAAACATTGTAACTATCTGCAGTGGCAGAGAATCAAATATATGCGTATCTGTTGTATATATGGAATATCCTCCCGTAGCAAAGGCCGTGAATGTGAAGCACACCGATTCAAACAGATTTAATCCCACTATTAAATATAATGCAATTCCAATGGTGGTGATTATCAGATACAACTTTAGAAATATCATTGTAGTATGTTTAACATTCGGTGTCATCTGTTCAGTTCTACCCTCTGCAAAAAACAATCTTTTCAAGCTGACTGATGAAGGTATAAGCGCCAATAACAAAACAATTATACCTAATCCTCCAAACCACTGTATTAATGCTTTCCACATTGTTATAGAATAAGGGTATGTTTCATAGGGAATTAATGAAAAACCTGTCGTTGTAATTCCAGACATTGCCTCAAAAAATGAGTCCAGGATTCCCAGTTCTCCCGATATATAATATGGCAATCCGGAATATACAGCAAGAACACCCCATATTCCCAATACAAATAATAATGATCCTTTTAATGACAAGTTTGAATTTTGTTTACTTTTAAATAATGATATTAACGATATTCCTGAGATGAATGAGATTAGTCCTGATATGACAAATGAATTCACGAATCTTTCAGGATCATGATATATCATTCCACATAGTGTTGGAACAATCATCAGTAAGGATAAGATAATGCAAACATATCCCGTGTAATAACCGATTGTTTTAAGTTCGTTCGGCTTTAACTTATTGAGTTTATAAGTGTTCATTCATATCCCTAGCAAATAATCTATAAATGTATCTATGTCAATTTTGCTATTTAATTTTTAATATTTTATCGAAGAAAAAACAGTTAAATGATTAAGCATAATCAAAAAAAAAATAAGAAAAGGGAGTTTTTATTCTTTTTCGGACGAATAAACGGAAAATAAGTCTCTGAACGTAGAGCCTATACTTCCTGCTATTGTTCCAAGCAACAATCCACCGAATAATGTGATTAAGAGAATAATGATTATTGCCACTGCAACAGACATATCGGACGTTCCGATATAGCCACTTAAACTTGGAATATAGTATATCGCCAACATTATGCTGAATATTATTGAAAATATAACACTGGCTGATACTCCCCTTAATGTTGTATGGTTATTTTTGGCTTTTGCCCTTGGATTATATAGGAATGATGTAACAAATGAGGACAATACTATTGCCAACACTATTCCCGTAATGGGCATACCTATCAATCTACTGACAAAGAGTACTGCACTTGCAATAAATATTCCCGTTACCACACTGGTAATGTAGTTCATTTCTTTTAACATAATAAATCTAATAATATTTTTATTATTAATCTCTATTAAATAATTGGATTTTATTATGAAGTTTTTGTTTCATGATATTTCAACTGAGTTTTTGCACCTCTACCCTCTATTACCAGGCGTTCTTTTTCTGTGATAATGATATATAAATCATTCCGCAGGTCTTCTATGTAAAATATGTTGTCTCCCAGATTTTTAGTAATTATTGTATCCTTGTCAATAAGAGAATCCATGTTTGGCGTTTTATTGAAATTGTTTAGTATAACTAGGTCAACTCTCTGCTTGTATTGTAATTTGGTCATGTTGTTTATTTGTCCGTTATGCTGAATATCATTTGTTTCAAACATTAAATACTCCTTTAAGCTGTTTTGAGTAATTAATATCTTATTTCTTAGA
>MVAA01000148.1:1365-2633 GCA_003266105.1 Methanosphaera sp. rholeuAM6 | reverse complement strand
TTAATATTGGATGATAATCTTGAATTTGGTGCAAATTTTCAGATAACCGGAACTGGACATGTTATAACGGATAATATGTCAAAGGTATTCCCATATATGAATCAATTCTATGAAGAAGCAACAGTTATTCTAGGAGAATATAATAAGGAGATTATGAATTATGGAAAGTTAACAATAGAAAACTCAACATTAACAGGATTTGTAGTCAACAGAGAAGCAACCTCTGAAATGACACTCAAAAACACAACAATCAATAGCCAACAAATAACTAACATAGGACGCATGGAACTGAACAATGCAACAGTAAACAGCCAAGTAAACAATAATGGTATATTAATAATTTCCGATGATACAGTTCTTGGAGAAAACTTTAACGTTCCTCCAACCAGTTCTGGTCAAATAATCATCAATGACACCCAACGAGTTGCAGATTTCCTGTCAACATACACAGGAAACATTGTACTAAACAATAAAACAATAAGCACTGAAAAAGATAATCAGGAAAACCTGACGCTCAACAACTGTACAATAAATGCCACAATCACAAACAACGGACGCATAACAATAGACGATAACACAGTATTTGCAGATAATGGTAAAATTACCGGAAAAGGTGAAATAATCACGGACAATATAAACAGGTTACTGCCATACATTGACTGCATACATGGAAACTACACAATAACAGACACAACACTGAACAAAACTTACTCATTTGATGGAAACGTTACATTAAACAACTGTACAATCACAAAACCGGATAACACAAACTATGGAATACTGAACTTAAACAAATGTACTGTAAACGTTGGAGAGGATAACATATTCCTAGACAACCTGGGAACAGTATATGTCAGAAGTGACACAAGCATAATCGGACAAATAGAAAACATTGAGGGACAAACCATATACCAGGAGGTTTATGAACCAAAAACGATAGTGGTAACCAACAGAACACTCAAATACTACTTTGACATTGACAATGGTGGAAACCTGACTTCAAGGGTAAATCCTGGTGATACACTTGACTTCCAGGGAGCAATAAGCGGAATACCAAACCTAAAGAACTTATGCGTCAACAAACCTGTAAACATTATTTCAACAACACAAGATGCCGTCATTGACCTTAATACCACTAACGGTGATTTAAGTGGGCAAAGCCCAGGTAACCTCTTTGCAATAGTTAAAGAAGGAGCATACACAAACGTTACAGGAATATACTTCCATAACACACAACTTTGGCTCTACAACACGGACCACGTAACACT
>MVAA01000148.1:0-1327 GCA_003266105.1 Methanosphaera sp. rholeuAM6 | reverse complement strand
TGGGGAAACTATTGCAGTCTGATTAATAACACGGTTGTAGGTGAAGGCAATGTTGGAAACCTCATATACTTAACTACCTACAACGTGGGTGTACCAAGAAATGTAACATACAATTCACATAACCTGATACTTAATAACACACTACATGGACCTAAACAGAAAGCAGATATCTGTTGGGGAATTGTTTTAAGTGGAACAGACAACCTTGTTGATGGAAACATCATAGACTTCAATGGTGCCGGAGTCAACTTCCAATGGGGAAGCGGATCTGACACTGGAGAAGGAGAATTATTATACAACATAACAGGAAACACTATAAGCAACAACAAATTATATCGTAGTTGTGGAATTTATGCAGGAGACATCATATACAACAACTATGTAGAAAACGGAACAATTGGTGTAACCAACGCAATCGCATACAACAACACAGCATCCAGTATGACAATAGATGGACAATCACAATTAAGTGACAACACAATAAACGGTGATGTGTTATTTACCAAAAATACAAAAAATACACTATTGGAAAACAACATAATAAACGGTAACATAAACCTGCCAACAGGAGTATCCAACGTAACATTCACTCAAAACAACATAACGGGATCAATAACACTTGACGGATCAAACAACATATTCACAAACAACAGAATCATAAGCGAAGATGAATACACAATATACAGCAGAAGAGCATGTATCAACAACGTAATAACAGACAACTACCTGTTATCAGCAGAAAATGCCGGAGACGACAGTGTATACCTCAAACACGAATCAAACATCATAGAAAACAATCTGCCTATAAACACGAAAATAGAAGTAATTGCAGCAAGTGAGGTAACTGTTAATACTACAACACCAGTAATCATAATTGTAACAAGAAAAGACCAATTGACAACAGAAGACATCACAATAACAGTAAACAATGAAAACGAGACAGTGACGGCCAAAAACGGAATAATTGTCTACCAGTACACACCAAACACTGTTGGAGACCAGGAGATCACAGCAACATTCGCCGGATACGGTGACTACATAACAAGCACCTCAACTGCAACAATCAAAGTAACACCAGACAAAGACGCAATCATAGAAGAGTTGAACAACACAGTACAACAGGCAAGCAAAGACTGTGTACTTACAATTGACAATATCCCAGACATCAAGTTCAACGACAACCTTACGATATATGGTAAACTTATGAATACCAAAGGAACAGGTATTGCAGGTGAAAAGGTAACAGTGAACGTTAACGGCGTGGATAATACTGTAACTACAGATGCCAACGGAGTATGGAAACTCAAAGTCAAGACAACAACGCTTG
>MVAA01000120.1:4867-5039 GCA_003266105.1 Methanosphaera sp. rholeuAM6 | reverse complement strand
GCAAACTACAACAGTTATACCAGCAGTAAAACCACTCTTACTGTTGCTTAAACCTAATCTTCAAATAAACAAATTTGATGTGATAAGATTAAGAACGATTATTTTAATCTTAATCACAACATTACTTTTTTTATAAAAAATTATTAAAAACCTCTTTAAAATCTTTAAAAAT
>MVAA01000120.1:4561-4717 GCA_003266105.1 Methanosphaera sp. rholeuAM6 | reverse complement strand
AAAAAACATTTTACTAAATATGTAAAACTTTTGAATATCATAGAAAATATGGACGAAAAAGAACATGACAGACATAAAGAAAATATTCTTTATAGTAGCACTTCTAATGCTCATAATAGGACTGTCATCAGCAGCAAGTGCAGCAGATGATACAAC
>MVAA01000120.1:3660-4506 GCA_003266105.1 Methanosphaera sp. rholeuAM6 | reverse complement strand
ACAATAACAAAATAATTAATAAAACGACGCAAGAAAACGTTAAAACTGCAACCAAAACCGTTGAAGTAAACGATTACGAGGAACTTAAAGCAGCAATTAACAGTGCTGTACAAGATTCAGATAATGATGAATATGTTATCAATCTTAACGAAGGAACATATAACTTAACCAATAGCCAATGGTTAAATGCAGGAACCACAACCCCAAATATAATAATTAATGGAAACAACCAAAATTTAATGACATCTTCCACATACAATACATTAAGTATTGGAAATGGATGTAACTATACATTAAAAAATGTTATTTTAAACCATAAACTAAATATTGGAGACAGTAGAATTACGTTCAATATTGTTAACTCCACACTTAACAGTACTTTAAACGGTGCGGGTAATCTAATAATTGATGATAAAACCATAGCAGGAGAAGGATTTGAATACGCATATAATGGAGATCTCCACACAAACAATACTGCTTTTCTTAGTAAACTAGAAGAACAGGGATATTATTTTAATGGAGGAAATATTGATAATAAGAATATTACAGTACCAATCAGAAACTATGGCAATATGATTATTAATAACTCAAACACTGTTGCCTTAATCAACCATGGTAATTTAACAGTAATTAACACTACAATAACAAAAGGTTCACTCACATATGGAACGGAAAACTATGGAAACCTAACATTCATCAATTCAACAATTAACTTCAAAATTGAAAATCGTGATGATGGAAAATTAATATTCATAAATTCATCCATGAATGACCAAATAAGCGAGGCAGGAAGTACAAACATCAAACATATTGAGTTTATAAATTCTACATCAACCAAACAAATAG
>MVAA01000120.1:2389-3633 GCA_003266105.1 Methanosphaera sp. rholeuAM6 | reverse complement strand
GGAACACTAGTGATAAGAGATGATGTAATAATAGCCGAAAGGGCAAACATTACAACATACAATGATTACTACACCAAAGGTGCAAGACTCATGGGTAATGGAGTTATATTATGTAACAATACTTATGATCTGATACCGTTCATTGAAGATTATAATGGAACTTATGTAATGGAAAACATGACTATTTCAGTCATTAAACGAAATTGTGGTAATTTAACCATTCGTAACACAACATTAAACCAGGAATTAGATAACAATGGTAATCTCACAATTTGTGATGATGTAATCTTCGGTGAAAACTGTAAAATATATGAAAGTGAACCTGGTATAATAAGCATCAACAACACTCAAAGAATGATACCATATATATACCAATATAATGGGGATTATGTTGTTGAAAACGAAACGTTAGATGCAAGAACCAATAATGGTAATCTGACCATCAGAAATTCAACATTAAACGGAATATTCAGAAACAACGGAAACCTGACAATAGAAAACTGTACACTAAACAATCAAATAGTCAATTCAGGTACATTAATCATATCCACCGATGTAATCCTAGGTTCAGCATTCAGTATAAGCGGTGATGGTGACGTCTTATGTAACGATTCTGCATTTATTGCCCCATATCTTCCTACCTATAATGGAGATTTCCTATTGGAAAACATGACAATCACTTCTGTCAAAACCAATAACGGCAAACTCACAATAAGAAACTGTACAATACAGGCCAGAATAACCAATAATGGAAACCTTACAATAGAAGATTCCAGTGTACATGCAATAAATAACAACGGCAACATAACAATAGAAAACTCAACACTAACACAAACAGTAACCAATAATGGAAATTTAACCTTAAAAAACTGTACAGTAAACCAGCGCATAACAAACAAAGGATTTTTAACAATAGAAGATGATGTAATATTCGGTCCAAACTTTTCAATAACCGGAAGCGGACACATCTACGCAAATGACATGGCAAAACTCTTCCCATACATACAACAATTCTATGAAGAAGCAACAGTAGAACTTGGAACATACACCAAAGCAATAGCAAATTATGGTAAACTGACAATAGAAAACTCAACACTAACCGGACTAGTACAGACCTATGCAAATGCTGAAATGATCCTAAGAAACACGACAACCACCAACAGCGTAACAAACAGGGGACGACTAGAATTAAACAATGCAACAATAAACAGCACAATATCAAACGGTGGAACATTAATCATATC
>MVAA01000120.1:0-2371 GCA_003266105.1 Methanosphaera sp. rholeuAM6 | reverse complement strand
GGAAACATTGTACTAACAAACAAGACAATTAATGCTAACAAGGTAAACAATGGAAACCTTACACTCAACGACTGTACAATCACTGCCCCAATAATAAACAATAAAAATATTACACTAAACAACTGTACAATCACTGCAATTATCACAAACAACGGACAGATAACAATTGATGAAAACACAGTATTCTCAGAAAACGGTAAAATAGCAGGAAACGGTGAAATAATCACAGACAACATAACAAGAATACTTCCATACATAGACACAATAAACGGAAACTACATAATAACCGATACAACACTAAACAAAACATACGCATTCAAGGGAAACATAACACTAAACAACTGTACAATTACCAGCCAGGAAAACGACAACCTAGGAACACTCTATCTGAACGATTGTACTGTTGATGTAGGTGAAGAAAACATATTCCTAAACAACCTGGGAACACTATACGTGGACAAAAACACGAAAATAACAGGACAAATCGAAAACATAGGCGGAGAAACAAACTTCGAACCAACATACGAACCAAAAACAATAGTAGTTACAAACAAAACACTTAAATACTACTTCGATGCAGGAAACGGTGGAAAACTCTCAGATCTTGTTAATCCTGGAGATACCCTTGACTTCCAGGGAGCAATAGGAGGAGTACCAAACCTAAACAACCTATGCGTAAACAAACCGGTAAACATAATATCAACAACAAAAGACGCATACGTATGCCTAAATACTACAAATGGTGACTTAAGTGGAAGCAATCCTGGAAACATGTTCTCAATTAACAAAGACGGATCATACACAAATGTAACAGGAATATACTTCTTCAACACACAACTATGGCTCTACAACACAGACCACGTAATACTTGACAACATCAGTGCAGTAGTGGACAACCAATCAGTTGGTTCAGGTGTAGGACAGACCAGTATAAGAGCAAACTCCACATACATAACAGTCAAAAACAGTTACTTCTTCACAAGAAACAATGGTGGAAGCAGTACACTCGTACTTGCATATGCTAACTACTGTACCATAGTAAACAACACCATTGTCGGTGGAGGAGGATGTGGAAACCTACTATACCTAACCACATACAACGTAGACGTACCAAGAGACGTTGTATACAATTCATACAATGTACTGGCAAACAACACACTGGAAATGATGTCTTCAGCAACAAGTATCTGTTGGGGAATAGTATTAAGTGGTAGCGGCAACCTTGTAGACAATAACACACTTACCTTCAACGGTACAGGAATCAACTTCCAGTGGGGAAGCGGATCAGGATCAGGTGAAGGAGCAGGACTATACAACATCTCAGACAACATCATAAGTAACAACAAACTATATGGAACATCAAGTATTGCTGCAGGAGATGTAATATACAACAACTACGTGCCATACGGAACAATCACTGTAAACAATGCAATCGCATACAACAACACAGCAGCTGGCATAGGAATTGACGGACAATCAACAGTAAAAAACAACACAGTAAACGGTAATCTTGCAATAAGCAAAAATGCAAAACCATCATTAGTAGAAAACAACATAATAAACGGTAACATCAGCATACCATCCGACGTAAGCAACTTCACATTCATACAAAACAACATTACAGGAACAATAACACTTGACGGATCAGGTAATGTTTTCACAGACAACAGAATCATAAGCGAAGAAGAATACACAATAGAAAGCAGAAGAACATGTAAAGAAAATGTCATAAGAGACAACTACCTACTCTCAGCAGAAAATGCCGGAGACGAAAGTGTAAAACTCAAAGATGCATCCAACATCATAGAAAACAACATACCAATCAACACAAACATAGAAATCATCACATCAAGTGAAACAACAGTAAACACCACAACACCAGTAATAATCCTAGTAACAAGAAAAGACCAATTGACAACAGAAGATATCACAATAACAGTAAACAATGAAAACGAAACAGTAACAGCCAAAAACGGAATAATACTCATCCAATACACGCCAACAGAAATAGGAAACCGGGAAATCACAGCAACATTCAACGGACACGACGACTACATGACAAGCACAAGCACAGCAACAATCAAAGTAACACCAGACAAAGACGCAATAATAGAAGAACTCAACAACACGGTACAACAGGCAAGCAAAGACTGTGTACTAACAATTGACACCATACCAGACATCAAGTTCAACGACAACCTAACCATATACGGTAAACTTATTGACACCAAAGGTACAGGCATTTCAGGCGAAAAAATAACAGTTAACGTTAACGGTGCAGATTCCAAAGTAACTACAGATGCCAACGGAGTATGGAAACTCAAAATCAAAACAACAACACTCGGAACAAACAACGTAACAGCAACATACA
>MVAA01000064.1:26437-26601 GCA_003266105.1 Methanosphaera sp. rholeuAM6 | reverse complement strand
TCATCAAAAATTATAAGAGAAAACCAGATAATATGCATAGAAACACTCAACATCAAAAACATGATGCAAAACCACAGACTAGCAAGAAGCATACAAACGCAATGCTGGAACTCATTATTTAACAAACTAAAATATAAAGCACAATGGCACAACAGAACACTAAT
>MVAA01000064.1:0-26266 GCA_003266105.1 Methanosphaera sp. rholeuAM6 | reverse complement strand
CTTGTGCTACTATGAATCAGTAGATTCATCTAAGCAAGAAACACTAAATATTAAACAATGTTCAAGAAAGGAACTGCCTGTAATTGAGCTTTGATATAAAATAGTGACTTTGGAATTCAACACCTGAATTCCGGACAATACCATATTAAAAGTATTTAATTAAATTATGATATATATAATTATAACAATCTTATTATATCATTGTTATTTTTAAATATTGTAAATTATAGTCTCACAGAAATAGGTGATTTAATGTCAATATGGGACATTTTAAGAAAATTCGGTATAATTATAATAGCAGTAATGGCATTGTTGTTGTCTAGAATGGGAATAGGTTACTTAACAATACTTGTGGCCATTGGTATACTCACACCAATAATATGTGGAAGTAAAAAAGATGCAATTTTTACAGGTATTCTGTATGCGACCATAAGTTACATACTCAGTTATCCGGCAGGTTTATTCCTAATAAATTACATGCCTGAAGAGTATATTCCAATAACAGTTTCCTCTTCAACCGTTGCAACAAACTTATTTATAGGATGGTTAGTGCCTGTGCTGGTGTCTATTATGATATGTGGTCTGGCATCATTTATAGGAAACTTACTGGCCGATTTTATAAATAATAAAACAGCAGAAAGAAATGATGATGAACATTACTTTGAAGCATCAGATGAGTTAAATCAAATAGATACTGATAATTTAAACAAAAAAGAAAAAAGAAATTTACTGTATTTAACACCTATTCAAAAAGCAAAAAATAGAAACAAAGAAAACAATGAATAATTAGGTGATAAAATGACTGAAATAGTTATTGTAGGGGCAGGAACAGGAGGATTAAGTGTAGCAAGAGAACTATCTAAAAATCCTAACGCAAACATAACTATCATAGAAAAAGGTCCATTGAGTAATCCGGGCGAAGCATACAATTACTATGATGTATGGGATAAAAACGAAATGGAACTAATAAAAACAGACGTGGTTGGAGGTTCATCATTAGTTATAGCTGGAAACTTTGTACCTTCACTGGTTGATGAACTGAAGGAATATGATATAGATATTACTCCACAACTTAAACAATTAAAAGATGAAATAGGTATTCAAACAATGCCTGAAAGCCACATCGGAAAAATAAACAACCTTTTAAAAGATGCGGCAGCAGAACTGGGATTGGAAATGCAAGCAATGCCAAAGGGAATAAACCCGGCAAAATGCAAACAGTGTGGAAAATGTGCATGGGGTTGTCCACATGGCGCAAAATGGAGCAGTTTATCCGACTTAGAAGTAGCACAAGAAAATGGGGCAAAATTAATTACTAATGAATCAGTAACTGGATTGATTGTTGAAGACAATAAAATAAAAGGGGTAAAAACGGACAAAGCAAAACAATATCCTGCTGATATTGTAGTATTAGGTGCCGGTGGAATGGTAACTCCTAAATTGTTAAGGGGAGTGGGCATTAAAGCCGGTGAAACATTTGCAGTAGATCCATTTATAACAGTTGGAGGATATTATAAGGCAGCTAAACAAGATAATGAGATACAGATGAACAAATTCATCAGATTACCACATATTGTCATAGCATCACATACAAGTCAATTCCTTCTTCCTAAAATACAGGAAACTCATCCTGATGCCACGGTAGATGATATAATAAGCTTCATGGTAAAAATACCTGATAATCTAAAAGGACATGTGTACATGAATGAGGTTGTCAAGGGGATTGATTTTGAAGATGCATCATTACTGGCAAGAGGAGCTGCAATAGCAGGAAGTATTCTGGTTAAGGCTGGAGCAGATGTTGAAAGCATATCATCAACCCATGTGAGGGGAGCTCATTTAATAGCATCTGCTAGAATAGGGGATGTTGTGGACAGCAATTTAGAAACAGAAATAGAAAATTTATATGTTGCGGATGGTTCGGTACTGCCGAAAGCACCTGGTTTGCCACCAATTTATACAATTCTTGCGTTATCAAGAAGATTAGGTCAACATTTAGCCGATAAATTATAAAATATTTATCATTATTCTTTTTTTAGGTGGGCTGTAATAATAGTAAAACTGGAAGAATTAACTGTTATTTCAGTATTTTTTAATTTTACATAATAATTTTTTCCATTTTTATTCACAACACTATTTTCATCAGTAATTACATTTACACAATATTTTACAACGTCATCAGTATCCAAATTAAGGTTCCTTTTGATTCTTCCAACACCTAACGTGGTAATATGTATTTTTTCAATGTTCTCTATTAACAATTCTTTTTCTTTCATAGTATTCACCAAAAGATAAAAGTATTGAATATCACAGATCTATTCTGGAAATACTCTCAGCTACTTTTTCTAAACACTCTTTCTGATTGATTTCCTCAACAATCTTCTTAAATAACTCAAGATCTGCATGAGTTTCAGGATATCTTGGAACGGCACTACAACCACTATCAGGTATTATGGATACCTCATAAGTGCCAATTTTTTTAGCGATTTCTTCAATTTCAATCTTATCAAAACAGATTAAAGGACTGAATATGGGCATTCTACAGTGATATCTGGTAGCTTCCAGATTATCAAGTGTTTGGGAAGCAACCTGTCCAATACTACTTCCATCAACTATCGCATTTGCTTTTTCTTTTTTAGCTAAAATTGCAGCTGACTGATACATTCCACTTTTACATAAAACACAAGTCATTCTTGGAGGAGCATCTTTCTGGGCATGTTCCAAATATTGTCCAAATTTAATCGAATAAACTCTAACCTCTTCACCTAAAGAAAATCTTCTTAGATTATCCGCATTTTTGAGAACTTTAGCAACAGAACCTTCAGTAAATGGGTAGTTATCACAGTGTAACAATGTAATAGCACATCCACGTTTGAGCATTTGAAATGCGGCAACAGGTGAATCGATTCCACCAGAGATTAAACAAACCACTCTTCCCTGACTACCTACAGGCATACCGCCCAATCCTTTAATCTTTTCATAGTAAATGTAAGTTATATCTTCACGTACTTCAACGTATAATGTGAAATCAGGATTTGATAAATTAACTTTAGCACCTGTTGAATCAATTACTACCGAACCGGCATAAGCGGCCATTTCCTGACTGGTAAAGTCATGCGTTCCCACACGTCTACATCTGACGGCAAAAGTATCCTTATCCGGATTAAATTTTCCACTTTCAATAACAGAAGGCAGCATATCATTAATCAAGTCAGCAATCTTTTTTTTATCTGTTTGAGTTTCCATTATTGGACTGTATGAAACTATGCCAAAAACTCTGTTTAGAATGTCCTTAACCGTTTCATCATTTTCTTCGGTGATTAGGGTAATTCTTCCCTGATTGTTTTCAAAACTACACTTTAGTTCTGTCTGAATATTGGACATTAACTTGTTTTCAAATTTTCTTCTAATTTTTGGACTTTTTACACCTATTTCTCCATATCTAATGATATATTTCATTTATATTCCCTCTTTATAATTTTGTAATCAGCTTTGCCAGATTTTCCAGATTTTTTATTTCATGAACTTGGGCTCCAGCTTTTTGATAATCTTTCACACAACTTGTTGGTGTATTCCATTTATTTTCTGGTTCTGGATTAAATATTAACACTTTTGAACTTAAATTAACTATTTCCTTAAGCACAGTAGCACTTTCAAAAATTCCATCTTCTCTTTTTCCTTTCCAGTCTCTACAATCACTTAATATTATAACAGTAGTTCGGTGATTCAGGTTGCTTTGTTTAAGAAATTCTTTAAATGATTGTGTCATATCAGACTGTCCGTGTATCATACCCTGTTGAATCTTTTTCAATGTTATGGTTTCGTACGATACTTCATATGATTCAGTATTTAATGCATCTGTTGTTTCAATAACTTTATTATCGAATTCAAAACATCTTATTCTATCGAATGATTTTTGACATCCGTATATTATAGAAAAGAACCAATTACTTATCCAGTCACATGATCCGCTTATATCACTAAGAAATACATGTTTTGTTTTATTGATTTTTGGTTTTGATGGTTTCAAATCAATTAATTTTCCACCATTTTTAAGATTTGCACGAATTGTACATGGCATATCAATAATATGGGATTGTTGTCTTTTTTTTCTTTTGGATCGGGTATTTGCAATTTTTTTTCCCAAATTTCTACACAAATCAACTATTCTCTCATCAAAAGTGTTTAGATGATTGATATCCATTCTCATTAACTCTTTATCATGTATTTTCTGGGGTTGTAACATTTCAGGGTTAAACTCAGGAGGTATCATTTGGTCTATAGGCAAATCACTTTCTACTGAGTTTGGCATTCCCATAATATCTTCACGTTCTATAACTGAATCATCATTGGAGTCATCATATGATTCATATGTTGTATGTTCACTTTTATGCGTTTCTTCGGTAAAGAATTCTTCGAATATTTCATCAAATTTTCTTTCATCATGGTTATCTTTAATGTAAACACTTTTTAAAGCATTTTGCATGTCTTCTATTTTTGTAGAACCCTTCATTAAGTCCCATACTTCACATGCTGTCTGTGTGCTTCTTACACTAACTGTCACACCTTCTTCTCTCAATTGGTTTGATAATGCGACAATTCTTTCATTAACCATATTTATACTCCTCATATTGAATATGTTACTTTAAGTTATGGTTTTCATATTATTTTTAATCTACTTTAACAATGTTATATTTCTATTTTTTAGTATTTTAATTATTGGGTAATAAATTGTTATTAACCGTAATAATTATTAAAATTAAAGATTATAATTAAAGAAACTGAATAGAAAAATTTCCTCTTTTTTGAAAAAATATTTAAATAAGAAAAGTAATAACATTAACTATAGTTTAAAATATTGTATATGATAAATTATTAAATGATATTATAGTGGTGTTTAAAAAATGGAAATTAATAAAGATTTAATAATAGTTTTAATAGGTTACTTCTTATCAATATTTTTTAGTTGGATTGGATTGGTCTATGGAATAATATTATATTTATTGAAAAAAGATACAGAAATGTTTTATGAACATTCTAGGAATATAATAGCTGTTGCTATTGTTTTCATAATACTCAGGTTATTTGTTTTAGCCGGTAGCTATATCTTTTAATCTTACAATACAAATAATTAATATTATTTTTCTTAAAATTCTCTTTTTTAAAAATTTTTCAACACAGTTTAGTAAAACCCTTTCGTAAAAATTTAGCTTTTCATTATTCACTAAATAATAAGTAACAATAATTAGATTATCACCAGATAATTAATACAAATATCTTCTAAAAAATTATATTCTATAATATAAAGATATATTATTATCAACGGTTATCATTTTAATGATAATTTAAATCAAGGGTTATCATATGAAACGAGTAGTATTGTCCGGAACAGGTAGTGGGGTGGGTAAAACAACAATATCCACTGGAATAATGAAAGCATTATCAAAAAAACATAAAATACAATCCTTCAAAGTAGGACCAGATTATATAGACCCATCATATCATAAATGTGCAACAGGATATGATGCAAGAAATTTAGACTCATTTTTCATGTCTGAAGGACAAATCAGACAAGCGTTCAAACACGGAATGCAAAAAATAAAAGCGGATTATGGTGTAATAGAAGGTGTTAGGGGATTATATGAAGGAATAAGTCCTGTAACTGATGTTGGAACAACTGCTTCCATAGCCAAAGCATTAAATGCTCCAGTTATTTTAATAATTAACAGCAGAAGTCTTGTACGTAGTGCGGCAGCTATGACTTTGGGTTTTAAGGCATTGGATGAAAAGATTAACATACAGGGAGTCATATTAAACAATGTAAAAAGTCAAAAACATTACCTTAAAACCAAAGAAGCAGTAGAAACACTTGCAAACACTAAGGTCATCGGAGGAATTGTCAGGGATAAATCCATAACAATGGAACAAAGACATTTGGGACTGATACCTGCCGTAGAAGAAGAGAGGATTAAAGGATTAATAGAAAAATTGGGAGAACTAATAGAAAACAACATAGATTTGGATATGCTCACTGAAATAATGGATAATTCTAAACCTCTAAAGGAAGAATATGAACCAATATGGTCAACAACAAAAACTCGGGAAAAAACAAAAATAGGAATACCATTTGATGAAGCTTTTAACTTTTACTATCAGGAAAATATAGAAGCACTTGAGGAAAACAATGCCGAAATAGTGTACTTCAGTCCAATACATGATGACGAACTACCTGATGTTGATGCATTATACATTGGTGGAGGATACCCTGAAGTATTCAAGGAAGAGTTATCATCAAACAAAAGCATGCTTAAATCGATAAAAAACTTTTCAGATAACAATCATCCTATATATGCAGAGTGTGGTGGATTAATATATTTAACCAAATCCATAGATAAATTGCCGATGGNNACAACCCAATTCTAAAAAAAGGAACACAATATCATGGTCATGAATTCCATTACTCAAAAGTTGAATACACAGGATCAAATGAAGCGGATTTTGCCTTTAAAATGAAAAGAGGCGTTGGTATTACAGGACAATATGATGGATTAATGAAAAATAACACAGTAGCTAGTTATATACATACACATACATCATGTTTGCCCGATTTTGCATATAACTTTACACAATCCATATTGAAAAATAATGAATAAAAATATTAACATATTGATGTGAAAACATGGTAATTAAAATAGGAATAATAAAAATAGGAAACTTAGGAACATCCACAATAATTGATTTAATACTTGACGAACGTGCTGATCGTGAAGATATTGATGTAAGAACAATAAGTTCTGGTTCAAAAATGGAAAAAGAACAAGTTGAAGATATTATGCCAAGGATATCTGAATATAATCCTGATTTAATAATATTCATTAGTCCAAATCCGAATTCTAAACAACCTGGCGTTATCAGAAACTATTTGTCAAAAACAGGAATTCCTACAATAGTTGTTGGAGACCAGCCTGGTGAAAAAGCAATAAACAAAATGAAAGAGCAAAAATTAGGTTATATTCTCATAAGGGCAGATGCAATGATTGGTGCAAGACGTGAATTCTTAGATCCAACAGAAATGGCATTGTTCAATGCTGATGTACTGAAGGTATTATCCATTACAGGAACATTAAGGTTAGTAAATCATAAGATAGATGAAGTAATAAATTCAATAAAGGAAGAAGAACCTATCGAATTACCTGAACTTGTCGTAACGGCAGAACTGGCAGTATTTAATGCAGGTTTTAAAAATCCTTATGCAATGGGTAAAGCGATTGCAGCATATAACATGGCAACATTGGTCTCTGAAATGAATATCACTGCATGTTTTAAGATTGATGAGCCGGATATGTATATACCTATAGTTACAGCATCACATGAATTAATGTTGGCGGCAGCAAAATTGGCTGATGAAGCTAGAGAAATAGAAAAATCTAATGATACTGTTTTAAGAACATCTCATGCAAAAGATGGTTCAGTATGGGTAAGACAATCACTAATTGATACGTATAAATAAAAAGAGTGTAATGGGTTAAAATTATAATTTACCCTTTGTACTTAAAATTTGGTCATGAGTAATTTTTGTAGCACTGTTAATTGAACGGGCAAGTGCTTTAAATATTGCTTCACAGATATGATGATCATTATCTCCTTCAGCTTTAATATTAATATTCATTAAACTGGTGTTTGCAAAAGATTCCATGAAATGTTTAACATTTTCGGAATTAATATCTCCTATTTTTTGATACTTAAATTCTGCATCAAACACAGTATAATTTCGGCCACTAATATCAACTGCAACTTGTGCTAAAGACTCATCCATGGGAACAATACTGAAACCCATACGTTCAATACCTTTTTTATCACCTAAAGCTTCCTTAAAACATTCACCAAGTAACAACCCAGTATCTTCTATTGTATGGTGATCATCAACATCAATATCTCCAACAGCCTTTATTGTCAAATCAAAAAATCCATGTCTACTAAATGATTCAAGCATATGGTCAAAGAATTTTAATCCGGTATCGATTTTATATTCTCCAGTTCCATCAATGTTTAATTCAATTTTTATATCCGTTTCTTTTGTTTTTCTACTTAATTTTGCAGTTCTATTTTTAACCATTTTTTTTACACTCCATAATGTATAAACTATTTTTAATCCTCTATTTTATATATTAAATTTTTCTGTTCAATATATTTAACTACTTTTTTTGTATATCCTTTAATGATTGGAATCCTATAAAGATACTGTGCAAAGAAGTTTAAATCTCGTTTTGTCAGTACTTTAAGTCTAATTAGTGCAAGGATATAGATTGCACTGCCAATTATTAATCCAACAATTGAACCAATAATGGTCTTAGGAATTATCAAACAAACCAGCATTAAAACAATGTTCGCTAAAACAATCATCACTATGTTTGTCCAAGGTATTGAAATATTGGTCTTTCTAATAACAAAATACATGATTACAATCATTAATATGAATGTTGTAATTGTAGTGGCTATAGCAGCACCAATAATTCCCATATAATAAACAAAAACGGTATTCAACACAACATTAACCAAAGTACCAATCAACAGTATGTACATAGGTAATCGTGGGTTTCCAGTACCCTGCAAAATACTGCTGCTAATCATGAAAATACTATAAAATGACATGCCGATAACTAATATGCTTAAAACACCAGAACCAGGAACATAAACACTGCCAAACAGTAATGTGATAATAGGTGTGCTGAAAACACTAATCAAAACACATAAAGGTAAAACAGTCAGTATACTGTATCTTAAACAATCAACAACATACTCCTGTAACAATCTATGATTCTTTAAAGCATAAGCCTCAGCAGTAGCCGGTAATAATACAGTGGAAACCGATAATGAAATTATCAGAGGAATCCTGGAAATCGGATCTGCAGCATTATAAAAACCAACATCTGTAGATAACATGAAAACTCCAATAACAAGCGTTCCAATATCATATATTGCCATTTCAGATAATGCCGTAATGGCAACAGGAACAGCAAAACGAATCAACATCCACAGTAAATCTAATTCTTCCCTGAAAGTTAGGTCTAACGTATCTTCAGAGTAAAATATAGGACTTATATATTTCTTGTATAAGTAAACGGCAGTAATGGCGGATACAACAAAACCAAAAGCACTACCAAGAACAGCACCCATAGCATACAATCCACAGTATACAAAAACAACAGCAAATACGATAGTTGCTGCCTGTTCCGCCATCCTGTTATAAACAGTATACTCATTCTTATAAACACCCTGAAAAGCTCCACGCATAGCACCAACAACAACACTAAACGGGGTTATTAAACTAACAGCCCTTAAAGGCCAAACAACCAGTGGTTTGTGAAATATTTCATTGGCAATAAAATCTGAAGAAAATAGTAAAACTATACTTAACAGGATAGCCATCAAAACCATGAACTTGGTTGCAGTCAGAATAACCTGCCTGGTCAAGGCTTTTTCATCTTGAGCATTATATTCTGCAACATATTTGGATATTGCCGGCGGCAATCCCCCAGCAGACAATATTTGAAAAATACCTTGAAACGGTAAGGTCAATCCATATAAACCGTAACCTTCAGGTCCAAGCATTCTACTCATCAACAATCTGTTAATGTAGCCGCCAACTCTAAATAGTAAATTACCGATTAATAAGATGAAACTATTTTTTAGGACTTTATTGGACATATTATTCACAAGAAGGATTAATTAAAATAAAATGTTTATATCAGTTTATAAAAATATATTTATATAGTTTAGTATTTATTAAATGCTAATTAACTACTTTATGGTTGATTGTTATGAATTACAAAAAATATGATATTTTTTCACCAATAGTTTTTGTATTTTTAGTGCTGATTTATCTGCTTTTTTCAGAAATAGCATTTGAAAATCACTTGAAAGAGTTGGTTGGTATTAATATAAATACTATTTATGTAATAGTTTTGGGTTTGATATTTTACGTTATAGGTATTGTCATTACAAACTATTTGCTGAAAGATAAAAAGTTATCTCTAGATGAAAGAAAAATTGATAAAATCTTTTCGGAAAGGATAGTATTAGTATCAGTAATCATTGGGATTTTACTGCAAGTAGTTAATTTAATATATCTTGGAGGAATACCTTTATTTAGTGGATATTTAAAGGCTCATGCAGCAACAAGAATTTGGCTATTGTCTTATCTGATATTCTTACCTTCAATCAACATATTAATAGCAAAATACAGTAATAGGAAATATTACATATTATTCCTGATAGGGTTAATCTTATTTGTATGTACCGGTTATAGAACCACAGTAATGGCCATAGTAATAAGTGTACTGATTACTTTATACTATACAAAAGAAATAAACTGGAAATATTTGTCTTTAGCAATAGTTGGAATATTCATACTATTACTGATTGTTGGATATGTTGCAGTTCAATCAATAGAATGGCAAACATGGACATTAAACCCATTACAGTTGTTGTTTTACAGGGCAGGATACACATTACAGGTATTGGACCATGCGGTAGCATTACAGGGCAGTACCAAGGGGCAGTTATTCTATAATACATTAATGGGATTCTTTAAATCAACAGATCCTAGAGTAATAGTAGGTTCAACAACATTAGGATATGCTCATTCAACAACGTCAATGATTTTCGGTCCGGCATTATTGGATTTTGGATTATATGCAATGCTTATCCAAATGATAATGTTGGGTGCAGTAATGAATTTCATATATTACGTTCAAAAGTCATTGGGAAACATATTCGTCGCATTATATGCAATGTTATTTGCCCATGTATTAATATGGATTGAAACGGGACCAACAGATTTGGTTGTTTGGTTATTCTTTGCAATATCAATCATAATAATACTATATTCAGTAAACAACATAAGGGGAGGTGTGTAAATGAATATCGCAGTAGTTGCAGAAACGGCGCCGGCTAAAACATTAATTCCGGTTATTGAAAAGTTAAATGATAATATTGTTGCATTAACCCATAGTGAAGGTGCAGATACATTATTACGTCCATACAGTAGTGAAGTAATATCTATAGGTCATGGTAGAAGAAACACCACAACAAAAAGAAGTGACCTGACAATAGGTAAATTGGTCTTACAAGATACATTACGCACCTATCGTGCTCTGAAAGGACAAAACGTGAATATGTTATTAAGTTGTGGAAATGCAGGGGATGTAAGAAAAGGGATATCAGCGGCAAAGAGATTAAATATTCCAAAATTACACATTGAACAGGATTTATACAACCCCATTGAAATGATAGCTTATGCTGATTTAATAACGGTTCCAAACAACCATGCCAAGAAAATATTAAAGAAGATGTATGGAATACACAATACGGTTAATATAAAAGGTTATCCTCAAGCAGAATATGTTGATAGGGTTCCAATAATTGAAAAAGAGGATATTTATAATCATTATGGCGTAAATGATTTTTACATTCTGTTCCTGGGTGGAGATACAAGAGCATCAGATATTCCCGAAATAATAAAACAGGTTCAAAAATTGGATAAAACAATACTGATTGTTCCTTATCGTTTTGAAGCAAGGTCAATAAGTCAGTTCGTTACAAGAAAAGGGGTATATGTAATAGATGGATATGTTGATTTAATTAGTTTAATGAACGCTTCACAGGGAGTTATTTACTGTGCCGGCATGGGAGTAACAATAGAGGTTGGAGCATTGTCTGTTCCGGCAGTAAAATTATTGGGTTTTCATACCGAACATGCTAGTAATGATTTAGCCCAGTCCATAGATATAAATGTAATTACTGCCTATGACATTCCATATGCAGTGGAACATATGAAAGAACCGCATGGTACAAGATTAATTAAAAATGGTGCCAAGGCCAGTATAAAAGTCGCCGAATTAACAAGGGATATGGACATGTTTGACACGACACCCGGTGGAAGAAAAAGCATGAAACGTATCTGGGATCAAAGAAAGAAATATCGATAAAAACAGCTATTTTTTTCAATTTTATTTTTTATTTAAGGAGTTTAAATCTCTTTTTTTTTAAAACTTTCATATACATCAGAAATAAAAAAAAAGTAAATGGTGAAATGTAATCATAAAGCAATTGGACCATTGCCCGGATCAGAACCATATAATAAATCACAAATCTCATACAACTGATCAATACCTCTTACTTCATGAGCCTGTAAAGGTATTTCTGCAATAATCTGTCCACCAAAAACTTCTTTAATAGTTTCTAAACGTTTTTCTTGAATTTCTCTTCTGGCTTTACAGAACTCGCAATGGTTGTTGTCTGGCTGAATCTTATTTACAATAACTCCATCAGTAGTCATATTACATTTATGAAGTGCATCCATTGCACGACTAGACTCATAAATTGACATCTCTTCAGGTATGAGTACAGTTTTAAATGAAGTTTTGGAAGGATCAGTCAATACTGCTCGGGCTTTCAATATTTCTTCCTTGGTTCTATTTAACTCTTCCATTTCCGCAGCATTCTCTTCATCAGAACCCATAAATGGTATCACATTTTTAAGCTTACTTGCCATTTGGCCCAACTGTGTCTTTGTTTTAATTAATTTGCCCATCCATGAATCCATCATTTCCGGGAAAGATAATAATCTTAGTGTATGTCCTGTTGGAGCAGTATCAAAGATAACAACATCGTATTCATCACTGGTCATGTATTCCATGAACTTTTCAAAGGCAGCAACCTCGTCAATTCCCGGAGAAGAACTCATAATATCCAACTGGTCGGAAAACATACTTAATGCATCATTATACTTCTGTTGTGCACTCATCTTTTCCTGATATTCTTCCATTGCCTTATCAGGATCAATTTCTATAGCCTCTAAATTTTGAGTAATTGGTGTGGGAACGTGTTTAATAATTCTATCAAACGAATCACCTAATGAATGTGCAGGATCTGTAGATATGATTAATGTTTTTTTATTCATTCTTGCACACCAAAGTGCTGTTGCAGCAGAAATGGTTGTTTTTCCCACTCCTCCTTTTCCTCCAATAAATATGAATGTCGTACTTTTCTTATTAAATTTAACTAAGTCTGTGAATGTCATATTATTCCTCCATTAATTAAATAACTTTATTTATTCTATTTTTCATTACAATCTATAACTACTATTTTGTAATATTCATTAATAAACTTTTGTTATTAAACTTAATCTAACCAATTTCATTAATTATAATAGAAATGAAAATGATATTAATCAATAGCAAAAAACTATTGGGAAGCAAAGGATTATGATTAATTTACCTGATTTTGATGCAAAAATATTTATTGACAAAGCATGCAAATTCATAAAAGATAATGTAGAAAATGCAAATTGTAACGGTGTTGTATTAGGATTGAGTGGTGGAATAGACTCTGCAGTAGTAGCATACCTGGCAGTGAAATCTCTGGGAAAATCCAATGTACGCGCATTTATTCTCCCCTCCAAGACAACATCAAAACAGGATTTGGATGATGCACTACTTGTAAAAGAAAAATTGGGAATATATGGTGATATAATATCAATAGAAGATTTTCATGTTAATTTTCTAAACTCATGTAACAATGAAAGTATACCTCAGGCAAATGCAACGTTGGCATCAGCAAACATCAAACCAAGAATCAGAATGAGCATATTATATTACTATGCAGCAATTTATAACTCATTAGTACTTGGAACAGGAAATAAAACAGAGTTAAGTGTAGGATATTTCACAAAATATGGTGATGGCGGAGTGGATTTACTTCCGATAGGAAACTTATATAAGGAAGAAGTNNGATGAAAAAGAGTTAGGTATGACATACCATGTACTGGACAGGTTATTGTATCTGTATATTGATGAAAAAAATGATGCACAAACAATTTCAAACAAACTACAAATAGAAATATCCGAAGTGGAACGGGTAATAAAACTATATGAAAATTCTGAACACAAAAGAAATACTCCCCCAATACTACAAAAATAATCTTCCCAATAAACTTCTATTTTTTACTCATTAATTAATTAAATTAAAATATTGTAAATAACATAAATATTAATATTATAAACAATTGTAATTATTATCATTTTATAACATAAAAAACGAATACGGAGTTTAACCTATGGTTTCTGAATTAGAAAAGAAATGGCAAAAGAAATGGCAAGAAAAGAAATTATTCGAATCAAATCCGGATGATAGAGAAAAAATGTATGTGACAGTTGCATTTCCTTACCCAAGTGGGGCAATGCACGTAGGACATGGAAGAACATACACAGTTCCAGATGTATATGCAAGATTTAAGAGAATGCAGGGGTACAATGTATTGTTTCCAATGGCATGGCACGTTACGGGAGCACCAGTAGTTGGAATAGCAAAAAGAATAGAAAGACAAGATCCATGGACATTAGACATCTACAAAAATGTACACCAGGTACCTGAAGAAGAATTGGCAAAATTTGTGGACCCTGAATACATAGTTAAGTACTTCAGTTCAGAATATCATGATGACATGACACACATGGGATATTCAATAGACTGGAGAAGGGAATTCAGAACAATAGATCCACATTACCAACAATTTATCAGATGGCAAATAAGACAACTAAAAGACAAAGAACTGGTAAGAAAAGGTTCACACCCAGTAAAATACTGTCCATCAGATGATAATCCTGTAGGGGATCATGACTTACTTGAAGGAGAAGGAGTGGGAATAAATGAATTAACATTAATCAAATTCCCAATCAACGATGAATACCTGGTAGCTGCAACGTTCAGACCAGAAACACTGTACGGAGCAACAAATTTCTGGTTAAACCCTGATGAAGAATACGTAAGAGTAAAGTACAATGATGAAATATGGGTAATAAGTAAACAATCATATGCCAACATAATCCACCAGAAAGAGTCAATGGAAATAATTGAAGAAGTAAATCCAAAAGACTACATAGGTAAATCAGTAACAAATCCAATAACAAAAGATCCGTTACCAATATTTCCAGCATCATTCGTAGACCCGGATTATGCAACAGGAGTGGTATTTTCAGTACCGGCACACGCACCGGCAGATTACATAGCATTAGAAGACCTTAAAAACAACAAGGAACTAATCGACCAATACAATCTACAGGAACAAATCGAAAACATTAAAATGATTAGTCTAGTAAAACTTAAAGGATACTCAGAATTCCCTGCAAAAGATTTCATTAAACAGTTCAATGTTCAAAGTCAAGACGATGAAAAACTCAAAGAAGCAACAAATGAAGCATACAAATCCGAACATGCAAAAGGTATAATGAACGAAAATACAGGCGAATTTGAAGGACGAAGAGTTGCAGATGTAAGAAATGATGTCATAGAAAAATTACTCAATGAAAATATCGCAGATAAATTATACGAATTTGCAGAAAAACCAGTAATATGTCGTTGTGGTGCAAAATGTGTAGTTAAGGAACTGGATGATCAATGGTTTGTAAAATATTCTGATGAAGAATGGACACAGAAAACCTATGAATGTCTAGAACAGGTAAATGTAATTCCAAAAGAATTAAAATCCAACTTCGAATACTACCTGGGCTGGCTGGAAGATTGGGCATGCTCAAGAAGGTTAGGTTTAGGAACACATATGCCATGGGATGAAAAATGGTTAATAGAACCATTAACCGATTCAACAATTTATATGGCATATTATACAATAGCAAAATACATGAAAAACATTAATTCAGAAGATTTAAATGATGCATTCTTCAATAAAGTGTTCTTGAATCAGGAAGGGGCAAAGGATGGTTCCGTAAACAAAATAGATCCTGAATTAACAGAACAAATACAAAAAGAATTCAATTACTGGTATCCTTTAAACTGGAGGTTATCTGCAAAAGATTTGGTTGGAAACCATTTATCATTCCACATGTTCCATCATGCCGCAATATTCCCTAAAGAATACTGGCCTAAAGGAATCACAGTCTTTGGTATGGGATTACTTGAAGGACAAAAAATGTCCTCATCTAAAGGAAACGTAATTTTATTAAGCGAAGCAATAGATAAATATGGTGCAGACACTGTAAGACTGTTCTTAATGTCATCAGCAGAACCATGGCAAGACTTNNGATTGGAGAGAAAAAGAAGTAAACGGTATTCAAAGAAGATTAGAATTAATTCAGGAATTCCCAGAAAAAATTGAATCATTAACTGGAGAACCATTAAAATTAACTCTGGAAAATGAAATACCAACAGTAGAAAAACCAATCAACAAATGGATAGTAAGCCAGGTAAATCAAAAAATTGCCGTAGCAACAGAAGCTTTAGAAGGATTCCAAACAAGAAAAGCATTACAATCCAGTCTATTCCTATTTAGAAAAGACGTTGATTACTATCTAAACAGGATTACCACAATAGAACAAGAAGAGAAGGATACATTAACTTATATAGTAAACACATGGATTAGATTACTGTCCCCATTTGTACCATACACGACAGAAGAAATATGGGATAAGTACAATGATGACGACATATTCATGTCCTCTATTGCTTGGCCAAAAGCGGATGAGTCAGTAATTGATGCAAAAATAGAAAAAAGTGAGGAAATTATACAGGACTTAGCAAAGGACATAAAAGAGATTATTAAAATCACGAAAACTCAACCGGAAACAGTGCATTTATACACAGCACCAAACTGGAAGTATCAGGTATATGATATTGCACAAGAAGTGGGAAAACCAAACATCGGAGAAATAATTAGCAGATCCATGAAAGCAAACATATATGATAACAAGAAAGAGTTATCTAAATTTGCAACAAAAACAGGTAAATCATTCAATAAAATAAACTATGTTGGAAAAATAGATGAGGTAGCAATTATCAACGATGCCAAAAATTTCTTGGAAAATGAACTAAACGCTAAAATAGAAGTTTATGATGAACCAACATATGACCCACAAAATAAGGCACAAAATGCAACACCATACAAACCTGCAATATATCTGGAATAAGGTTAAATCTCCTTATTCCTCTTTTTAACAAAATCGTAAAATTTAATATTAATAAACAACAAAAATACTTATAGGGTTTTATAACTATTTATAATATGCCTTGGTAGTGTAGCGGATATCACGAGGGACTGCGGATCCCTTTACCGGGGTTCAAATCCCCGTCAGGGCATTATCTTTTTACAACTTATTTTTACATTTTTTAACCATTTTTTTAATCAGTAACGATTATTTTAAATACTTCTTTATACTACTATTAACATACTATTAGTAGAAACTTAAAAAAACCACGTGGATGAATGATATGGTAAAAATAGGAATATTAGAAGTAGATGGCGTATTAACATTATATGAACATTTTGGACATTTACCAACAGATGTTGTCAGAGCAGATGGTAAACTGGAAAATGGAAAAAAAGCTCATGAAGAACTGGATGGTTTAATAATTCCTGGTGGAACAATTATGGAATCCGAATCATTGACACAGGAATTGGCAGAAGAAATAAATCTAATAAATGACAATGACGGGTTTATTCTAGGTATGTGTGCAGGTTTCCAAATTTTGGGAAAAGAGGTGGATGTAGGTAGAAATTCACCAGTACCAATAATACGGGAAGGTTTAGGATTACTTGATGTGACATTTGAACCATTAATAAACACAAACAAAATTGACGCAGAAATAGTTGATGACACAACCCTTTTTACAAAAGGACTAAAAGACACTACAGTTACAGGTTTTCACTGTCATACATATGGTAAAATAGAGTCTAATGACAAAAACGTAATGTATTCAAACATACTCAGAGCCAATTATAAACATAAGCCATCAAGAGTCTTATCCGGTGTTACAAATAAAAAAGGGAATATCCTGGGAACAACAGTTCACGGTTTACTGGATAACAATCCACCGATTGTAGAAAACATACTTGATTATCTGGATGCAACAAATCAATATGAAGATATTAAACAGAGAAACAAAAAATTACATGATGAATTGTTCCATGAAATAGCTGTGGATCCTAATAACAGGTATGTTCCAGTAAAAGAACATCCAGAAGTACCTCCAATGATAATGTTAATGGGTACTGGTTCAGAATCCGGTAAAACGTTCCTTGCAAGTGGAATAGTGGGTGCTCTCCGTGAAAGGGGAATTCATACATATGTAGTTAAGGTAGGTCCGGATATTAGGGATTTATCTCCATCATTATATATGAATAAGGAAAAATTACATGACTATGCATCAATAAAAATAGGAAACATAGGTTGGACACCATTGGACGAAGTAATTGAGAACGTTAAAGGAAAAGGTTATGATTTAGTCCTGGTTGAAGGTGTAATGAGTGCTGCAACAGGTTTATTAAATGAAAAAGTGCCTTATTCTACTGCAGAAATAGCATATGCGGGTAATATTCCTGTTATAATGGTTTCAAGTGTTAGTAAAGGTGGAATTGAAACTGCAGCAATTGATATAGAAGCACACATTCAACTGTTAAAGAAAATGGATATTAAAACCAAGGGAATAATTTTGAACAGAACTTATGATGAAAACATAGTTAATCATGTGTCTGAATTTTTATCAAACAAGTCTGGTGTTGAAAGAGAAAACATCTGGAGTATAACAAAAGCCAAAGTTGAAAACAAAGGTAGAGTTCCGGAGGATTATCTTCAACTAGAAAACTTTACAAAAGCAGCTAAAGATGTTGTTAATAAGGATTTGGATGTGATGAAATTCGTAGAATTAGCAGAAATTCCTAAATTCAGACAATATTTGTCATTTGAAGAAATAGTAAAGTTGTATAAAAAATAATTGCTATTCAAAAAAAGTTTTGCTAAAGAATATGTAATTCTTTAGATTCTATTTTTACCTTAAAATAAAATTAGATTTCTTCTTTAATGGATTCTAATTTTTTTTCTAAAGTGTCTTGTTTTATTATCATGCTTAATATATTGGATAAATTAAGCATATTGTCAACTACTATTAACCCCTTTGCCTGAAGGAGAGAGTAAATAGTCTTAATATTTGATGCAGGTATATCAAATGTTTCTCCTTTAATAGTTTGCCATTTAGTTTCGTATTTCGTGTCTTGGCTTTGATTTTTAAATAATTTTACTTCTTGGGGGTATGCATTTATTATTGTTTCATCAGTTTGAACTATTGGTTCAGTAATCTTCTTTTGTTCAATGGTTGAAATTTGCACTATTTTTTCAGGTGGTATAATTTTTAAGTATTGATTTTCTCCAATTTTTCTTAACATTGATTTATTTACAGTTGCACAAGTAACTAGTTCATAGTCGTTTGCCATTGTATCCCTCCAGGAATACGATATTCATATTCATCCGTCTTGTTAATGTTATCATATATTTATTTTAACTGATTTTTTAACTTCAATAGTAATTAACATTTTACTGAAATTATTTTTATCTTTTCTTTTTAATATGCTTTTTCATATTATTGTTTTAAAACTCTTTGATAGATATCATTACTATAGAATTATCATTTAAATGCATAGTCTCCCGTAAGTTATCTTTTGCTATGAATTCAACAGTATCTATTTTATGGACAGTCTTTGTGGGAAAGAGTATTGCTCCTTTTTTACAAATTTTCTCTGTTGATATGGTGGCATCAAGGAAATAAACATCACCTAATTTTTCATTACCTTTTATAATTTTTAATTGATGATTATATTTTTCTTTAAGGTTTATTTCAACGTCACTTTTTAATTCAACATTAAGTGTACCGTTAAATGGTATGAAACCTAACTTTTCCTGGTATTGCTTTTGATAAGTCTCTTTTTGCATAAACAATCCTGCCTTTTTCAATCCCGATTTAACAACACCTTCAAAATTTAACATTAATAAAAACACCTTTCTCTAATTTCTGAATATTCTATATTAACCTTTATTTAAAGAATTTTAAATAATTTTATTATTTTTGAATAACATAACTATAACTATAATTTACAATTAAATAATATTCCATTAATAATTTTTATCAACTTACTAAAAAATAGTAGGAGGAAATAATATGAGCATACGTATAGCATTACCTTCTAAGGGACGTATAAGTGGTCCTGCAGTAGAATTACTGGAAAAAGCAGGAATTGGGTTAACAGATAACTCAAACAGAAAACTTTTTTCTCACACTTTTGACCCGGAAATAACTGTAATGTTCACCAGGGCTGCAGATATTCCAGAATACGTTAATGATGGGGCTGCAGACATGGGAATAACAGGTTATGACTTGGTTAAAGAAAAAGAAGCGGACGTAGAATTTCTTGAAGATTTACATTTTGGTTATACAAGACTTGTTGTAGCAGCACCCGAAACTTCAGACTTTAAAACACAGGAAGATCTTAAACGAGTTAAAACGGTGGCAACAGAATTTCCAGTATTAACAAAAGAATATTTCAGGAAAAATAATATTGATGCAAGAATATTTTCATTAAGCGGGGCAACAGAAGTAGCACCATTAATAGGAGTGGCAGATGTAATTTCTGATTTAACAAGTAGTGGAACAACTCTTAAAATGAATCATCTTCGTGAAATAGACACAATACTTGAAAGTTCTGTAGTTTTAATAGCTAATAAGGAAAGTTTAGAAACAAAATATGAAAAAATAGATGAAGTACGAACAGGAATAATAGGTGTTATCCAAGCCGAAGGTAGAAAATTAATCATGGCAAATGTTAAAAAGGAAGATTTACAAAAAGTTAAAGATGCTATGCCAGGGTTAAGTGGTCCAACAATATCTGAAATATATGGAAAGGAAAATATCGTGGCAGTACATTCAGTAATCAATGAACACGACGTGTTCCACACAATCAACAAATTAAGAAAAATAGGTGCTAAAGACTTATTGGTCTTACCAATTGAAAGAATATTGGAATAAAAGCTATAAAACTGATTTATATGAAATATATTAAGTACAAAACTTCAAATAATGAAGAATATGTTGGAATACTTGAAGATGAAACAATATATCGTCTAGATTACTCTTCAATAATTGAAGCAATATCCTGTGAAGACAAAATAAAAAAATATTACAAAGATAATCAACAGGATTCATTGGAGGATATAACAGTATTAATGCCGGTTAATCCAACAAAAATAGTTTGCGTAGGATTAAATTATAAGGATCATGCGAATGAGCTAGAAATGATACTTCCTACAGAACCGTTATTATTTATGAAACCATCTACAAGCGTTATAACTTCAGAACAAACCATCATCTATCCTGAAGATACAAAAAAATTAGACTTTGAGGCTGAATTAGGGATAGTAATATTGTCAGAAACAAATAAAAACAACAACGACAATTTAAACATCGCATATACAATAATTAATGATATAACCGCAAGAGACCTTCAGGAAAAAGATGGACAATGGACTAGAGCAAAAGGATTTGATACATTCTGTCCGGTGGGACCAGTGGTAGTTACAGAAATTAATCCGGCAAATCAAAGAATATATTCAAAAGTAAACGGTGAAATAAAACAGGATTCAAATACAAAAAACATGATATTTTCATCTGAAGAGCTAGTAAAATATATTTCAAATATAATGACATTAAAACCAGGTGATTTAATAGCTACGGGAACACCTCCTGGAATAGATCATTTACAAAAAGGAGATAATGTATCTATAGGTATAGAAGAAATAGGAATTTTAAAAAATACGGTGAAATAATTCAAAAAGGTGGATAATATGGAATATACTGAATATACTTGTGATGTTTTAGTAATAGGGTCCGGCGGTGCAGGATGTAAATGCAGTATAGTTGCAAGTAAAAACGGTCAGGATGTCATAATGGTATCTAAAGGTTTAACATTCAAATCGGGATGTACAATGTTGGCTGAAGGAGGATACAATGCAGTATTTGGCTATGTTGACGAAGCAGATTCAATGCAATTGCACATATTGGATACATTAAAGGGAGGAGCATTTCTAAACGATTTAAAATTGGTACATGATTTAGTTGTGGAATCACCAAAAATGCTTATAGAATTAGAATCCTACGGATGTCTATTTGACCGACAGGATGATGGAAGATTAAATCAACGGGCATTTGGAGGACAGACATGTCGAAGAACATGCTTCAAGGGAGATCAATCAGGACACGAAATGATGCTGGGATTAAAAGAAGAAATTATTAGGGAAGGGGTAAAAACTCATTCCGAGATAATGATTACCAAACTGTTATTCGACGAAAATCACACAAAAATTGTTGGAGCTATGGGAATAAGATTGGCCGATTCATCAATTGTTGTTTATCATTCAAAAGCAACAGTTATAGCATCAGGAGGATGTGGATGGTTATATCCAGTCACGTCAAATGCAGTACAAAAAACTGGTGACGGGATAGTTATAGCCTACGAAGCAGGTGCAGATATGATGGATATGGAAATGGTTCAATTTCATCCAACAGGGATGGTGGCACCAGAATCACGTAGGGGAGTGTTAATTACAGAAGCCGTGCGTGGAGAAGGGGGACATTTAATAAACACTGAAGGAGAACGATTCATGAAAAACTATGATTCACGTGAAGAATTGGCTACACGTGACATAGTGGCAAGATCCATCTACACAGAAATACAGGAAGGTAGAGGAACAGAAGATGGTGGAGTATATCTTTCAGTAACACATTTACCAAAAGAACAGGTACAAACAAAATTACGAACAATGGTACATCAATTTAAAGATGTAGGAGTGGATATTCTCAATGAACCAATGGTAGTGGCACCTACAGCACACCATTTTATGGGTGGAATAAGAATTAGCAGAACTTGTGAATCAAACATAGAAAATCTGTTTGCAGCAGGAGAGGCAACATCGGGGGTTCATGGAGCAAACAGGTTAGGTGGTAATGCATTGGCTGATACTCAAGTGTTTGGTAACATTGCAGGAATCGAATCATCAAAACGTGCAAAAGAAACGGAATTAGAAAATCCCGATGAAGAAGAAATTAATTCCGAAATCAACAGAATAAACACTCTCTGGACCAAGGGAACATATAATCCGGAAGATATTAAAATCGAAATTCGTGAAATAATGTGGAAATATGTTGCAATAGTACGTGATGAAAAAGGATTAAAACAAGCACAAACAGAATTAACGAATCTTGAAGAGAAAGCTAAAGATATGAATGTGCAAGATTACAAGGAGTATAATAATGATTTGATAAATGCGTTAGAAGTTATCAGCATGATAAAACTTGCAAAACTCATAGTCAAATCAGCATTATTACGAAAAGAAAGCAGGGGGGCACATTATCGTATAGATTATCCTGAAAAAAATGATGCAGAATACTTAAAAAGTTTTGTTCTAAATAAAAATGGTGATGTAACAACAATTCAACGTGGATTGTTTGATGATTAACTAATAATTTATTAAAAAAAGATTTTGATGTGTAAAAACACATCTACTTGTTTTTCTAATTTTTACTAAAGTTTTTGGAGTTTACACTTTTTCAATAGCACTCATTGTACTAAGTATTTTATGGTCTTCTTCAGGTTTTGCTTGTAACTGTAATCCTACAGGAATACCATCAACTTCTCCCGCTTTCATACTGCTTGCAGGAATACCTGTAATGTTTGCCAGAACAGTTAAAACATCATAGGCGTACATATCCATAGTTTCTATTTCTTCTCCAATTTTGTGAGGAAGCTTTGGAACGGTTGGACCGGCAATTACATCAACATCCTTGAGTAAGTCATTGAAATCATTACGTATAAGACTTCTTGCTTGTAAAGCCTTTTTGTAGTATTTTCCACTAAATTCCTTTTGGCTGATGTATGATCCTATCTGTATTCTTCTTCCTACTTCAGGTCCACAGACTTCTTCAATTCTTTCACCATATTTACGACCATCATATTTTCTTGTAGCAGAGAAAAATTCCACGTAGTTGATAAGATAATATGTAGGTAAACCAAGGTCAATATCATCAAAGGTTAACTCTTTAATATCTGCACCTAAATCTGACATTTCATCAATAGACTTGTTTATTTCAGAATCTATTTTTGCATCAGTTACTTCCATGAATTCCTTTACAACACCAACTGTTGTTCCTTCAAGCGTAGTATTTGTTGTATCATCCATAAATGGGGTTAGTTCCTTGTTAATTGTTGTTGTATCATATGGGTCGTATCCGGCTATAACATCTAACATCAACGCAATACCTGTCGTATCCTTTGCAAAAGGACCAATTTGATCTAAACTCATAGCCAAATCAAGTAATCCCTGTCTTGAAACCATTCCATAAGTAGGTTTAAAACCCATAACTCCGCAATGTGATGCCGGGTTTCTGATTGAACCTCCGGTATCAGAACCTAATGCAATATCACACATGTCTGCTGCTACTGCGGCGGCTGATCCACCACTTGAACCCCCTGGGATATGGCCTGGTGCACTAGGATTGTTTGTTGGACCGTACATTGAAGTTTCAGTAGAACTTCCTGCAGCAAATTCATCCATATTTGTCAGACCTATTATAATTCCATCCTCTTTAATGATTCTATCAATAACGGTAGCATTATAACTTCCCTGGTATTCCTTTAATGTGGGTGAAGCTGCAGATACTATAAAATCTTCTACATTAATATTACTTTTAATACCAATTACTAATCCGGCTAACTTACCAGTTTCTTTTCCTGATTTAATTTTTTCATCAATATCTTTAGCAACTTTTTCGGCTCTTGGAAAATCTAATTCAACAAATGCATTAATGTCCTCATTTTTTTCTTCAATGACATTATACATTTGTTCAAGGTTTTCAGTTGCAGTTAATTCTTGTTTTTTAATTGCTTCTACTTTTTCTATTATTTTCATGAATTCACCTTTAGTAAAAATTGTTGAATATCATATGTACCTATGTATGTTAAAACATTCTATTATAATTATTTTTTTAAATTTTTTGTTTTACTTAAAATTTATATGTAGTAAAAAATAAATAGTATATTATTAACAAGTAGTACTTTAAAATCAAGTTAATTTTTTATGAAAATAATAGTCTTATACTCACGTACTATTTTTTGCATTTAAAGTTTATCTGGAAAAATGTCATGTGCGCTTGTTAAATGTAAATATATTTATAAATTAGATAGAAACATTTAAGAATGACAATGTTGATATTTATAAACATTAAACAAACTTTGAGTTTTATATAAAAAATAATTTAAAACTCATATAATAATATTATTATAAAAGGTGAACAAATGGATCTTATAGAAAATTTAAACGCAGCATTAAGTGGAGAAGAAGTAGAAAAAACACCAGCAATCAGTGCAACTGCAGCAGCAGTAATTGAAGCATTCCCTGGAGCAGAAGTATCCTGGCCATCAGCACACACAGATGCACAAGAAATGGCAAGATTAGGTATTTCATTACACGAACAAGCAGGATTAGAATGTGCTAGAGTACCTTTCGATTTAACAGCAGAAGCAGAAGCATTTGGTTGTGAAGTTGATTTAGGTGATATGGATGCAACTCCAACATTAAAATCACACGCACCATTTGATGATGTAGAAGATTTAGACATTCCTGATGACTTTGCAAACCAAGGAAGATTACCAATAATCGTAGAATCAATTGAAATTCTCAAAAACGAACACCCTGATGTACCTGTAGTAGTAGGTATGGCTGGTCCTTTCACATTAGCCGGTCACTTATTAGGTGTAGAAGACTTAGTAAAAATGTTAAAAACAGACAGTTTTGTAGTAGAAGATGTAGTAGAAATTGCATTAGGGGCACAAACAGAATTAGTTGAAGCTTTCAATGATGTAGGTGTAGATGTAATTTGTGTAGCAGATCCTACTTCATCCCCAGAATTATTAAGTCCGGATGACTTCTTTGACTTTGCACAACCTTCATTAGAAGATTTAGCAGGTGAAATGGAAGCAAAAAGTATTATCCACATTTGTGGTAACTCACTCCCAATTATGGAAGGTATGTTAACTTCTGGTTTCAGTGGAGCTTCCTTCGAAGAAGCTGTAGATGTTGCAGCAGCAAGACAAGTACAAGAAGATGAAGGTTCTGACACTGTATTAGTTGGAAACATTTCAACAAGTCAGACTTTATTCAGTAAACCAGTTGAAGAGGTAAAAGCTGAAGTAACTCAAGCTTTAGAAAAAGGAATAGATGTATTAGCACCAAGTTGTGGTATTGCACCTAAATCCCCATTAGCAAACATCAAAGCATTTGTTGAAGCTAGAGATGCATTCTATGAATAAGTAGTTTTAACTACTTTATTTGTTTTTTTTTTTATTTTAAGAGTACTTGACAAAATTATTTTT
>MVAA01000015.1 GCA_003266105.1 Methanosphaera sp. rholeuAM6 | reverse complement strand
TTCTACAAGATGGAGAGGTTCAATCCACCAGATAGGAATTCTATTAATAAAGCAAAAGATAAATAATAATATATATAAGACTTGGGATTTAAAGTTTATGAAAACAAAAATAAAATATCTAAGGCAAGAGATGGGAATTACTCAGAAAGACTTTGCACAAAAAGTCGGAGTATCAAGACAGACAATAAACGCTCTGGAAAACGGAAAATACAACCCATCACTAATAGTTGCACATAAGATAACACAATTGTTAAACAAGGAACATATAGAGGATGTTTTCTTATTTGAAGATGAGGGAGAATAAAATAATGATATTCGACATACTAAAAGACGGCATGGAATATGTTAAAACCAACAGTAATGAAATAATCCTGTACTATCTGGGAATATTACTCTTTCCATACATATTCATTGAAAGCTATTCATACCACATAATAGAAAACTGTTTAAACGGAATGATAAACAATTACGAGAAACTGCCAGGTATAATGATTAACGCAGAAACATTCATCAAAGGATTAAAGCTTTTAGTGCTTAAAATCATATATTACCTGCCGGAAATACTCCTGATAATGTTTGTTGGAAATATGGGAAGAATAGACTATTATATTCTAACGTTGGTGCTTGTTGTTCTGACGGTTCTTAGCTATTACATATCACAAATTGCAAGTATATGCATGGTGGAATCAGGCTCGTTCAGGGAAGGATTTAACTTTACAAGAATATACAACGTACTAAAAACAGTAGGATTTACCTATATAAAGTTAATCATCACGACATTCATCATACTTCTGGGTATATGTGCAGTAGTAGCCGTTATAACAGGAATAATAATGCTCGTGAGTCAGATATCCCCTGCACTCTTTGTAATGTTAATGTTACTTGTGATGATAGCATACATTGTTCTGGTAATAGTTATAGTACCATTGTATGTACTGTTTAAAAACAGGACAATAGTTTCAGTATACAACCTGAGTTAAGTCATATGATTTAAAATCCCCTTCACATGTTTTAATAATATATATTAAAACATCTCTTTTTTTTTACTATTGGGTTTTTTCTTTAAATTTAAGCATAAATACATATATCTAATTAACTAAATAACAATATATAGTAGATTTTAAAGAATTAATATGTAATAACATAAATTGAACACATAAAAAGATAATTTGACAATTAAAGATAAAACACAATAATAATTATGGTGATAATTATGGAAAAATTCGGATTTGGAATGATGAGATTGCCCCAACTGGATGACAACGATCCAACAAAGGTTGATATAGAACAGGTAAAGCAAATGGTGGATGTGTACATGGCAAATGGTGGAAAATACTTTGACACGGCATACCCCTACCACAATGGAGTAAGCGAAAGGGTACTTAAAGAAGCGGTGGTGGACAGATACCCAAGAGAAGAATTCATTGTCGCAACAAAACTGCCGGTATTCTTTGTGGAAAAAGAGGAAGACATGGAAAAATACTTCAACGAACAGCTGGAAAAATGTGGCGTAGACTATTTTGACTATTACCTGATACACAACATCAACGAAATGACACACCATGCAGTATACGATTTTGATTCATTTGAATTTGTAAGACAAAAAAAGCGTGAAGGAAAAATAAAACATATGGGTTTTTCATTCCATGATGAACCGGAAGCACTAGTGGAAGCATTGGAGGCATTTCCCGATTGTGATTTCATACAACTGCAGATAAACTATCTGGATTGGACAAGTACAACCTTGGAATCCAGGGAATGTTATGAAATAGCAACAAAATATGATAAGCCCGTAATTGTAATGGAACCTGTAAAGGGTGGAGCATTGGCAAACTTGCCGGATGAAGCCGAGAAAATATACAGGGAATATGATTCTGAGAGTGAAAACGTTTCATGGGCACTGAGATTCTGCAACGATTTGGAAAATGTGTTCATGATATTAAATGGTGTAAGCAGTCTTGAACAGATGAACAGCAGTATAAACATATTCAAGGACATTAAACCGCTTTCAAAGGAAGAACACGAGTTAATATCCAAGGTACGGGATTTGGTGAATGATTTAACACCAATCAAATGTACACAGTGCAATTACTGTATTGAACACTGTCCCGTAAAAATTCCTATCTCCAAGTATTTCACAATATACAACACATATCATATCAACAAGATACAAAATGGAGATCCCGTAAATGCGGCATGTAACTATCTGGTACTTGCCGAAAGCGAGGAAAACGGTGCTGCCGGTGATTGTGTCGAATGTGGGCAATGTGTAAAGTACTGTCCACAGCACTTGGATATACCGGAATTAATGAAGGATGTGGATAAGCATTTGAATAATTCCATGATGAAGGAATTCCTTTCAACATAATCCTCTTCTTAAACTTTTTTTATGTAAAATCTGGGAAAAAATAATAGAAAGAATAAAGATATGGGAGGTTATTGTAAGTCTAGGCTACCGAATAATAATGGTATTGGCTGACCTTCATTGATTGCATTGGTACATTTGTAGGCATCATAAACGGAGTAAACCAATAGTATGAGTCCTATTAATAATGATACCAATGATCCGATTAGTTCATGATCTGCAATGAGACATAACAGATTAATTATTACCGGAACTAATCCCAGAAGACATAATGTTATACCTCTTTTATATAATCCAAGATATAACTGTCCAATTCCACATAGGAAATAGAATATTAATCCTCCAACAATGTCAAGTATAACGGCAATCCACATGTTTTTATGTGCATGTGTCTGGTAGCTTGGCTGATAAGTATTCTGTGGGGCATTATACTGCTGTTGATTACTTGTTTGCTGGCTGTTTGCCGGCTGGAAATCTATCTGTTGATTGTCCGGTTCTTGTCTGATTTGGTTATCTGCAGGTTGTTGATAAGTTTTTTCATCTTGATTAGTTTTTTGTGGCTGTTCTATATTTTGCAGGTTTTGTCCACATATGCCACAAAATTTTGCATTTTCTTCGTTTTCATGTCCACAACGTTGACATATTTTCATAATAATCACATCCAAGAAGTGTTCTTATTAAACTTATTTATATATATTCTAATTATTATACTTTAAATCTCCAGTCATATTATCTTTAATATATATTGTATTCTCAAATAGTATAAATACCAATAAGATTAAATATTATATTAAATGTTTTTAGGAGTGATTGGATGAATTTAGATAAAAGAATTGTATTTATTTTAATAATATTGATTTCTTTAATGTTTTTATCGGCTTCATCTGCAAATTATAAGGGAACAGGTTTTACCCATAATATTCCGGACAATTACTATGATTCATATTCGGCACAGGAGATACTGTCCAAATATAATAATACCTATCTGACAAGTGAAAAGAAAGGTGTATGTACTACTGTTGTTGATGGAGACACAATATATTTGAGTAGTGGTGAAAAGATTAGGTTTGTCGGTGTCAACACTCCTGAAAAAGGTGTTACAGGGTATCATGCTTCCAAGAAGTTTGTTAAGAAGCTATGTCTTAATAAGGAAGTTGGTATAAACGTTGATGATCGAAAATATACCGACAAGTATGGAAGGACATTGGCCGTAGTTATAGTTGACGGTAAAAACCTTAATGAGATGCTTCTGAAGGAGGGTCTTGCAGAGGTCATGTATATTCCGCCAAGTGAATTTTCACCATATAAGTGGGCATCAACCACAACTCAAAACAGTAATCATGTGGCAACCACTTCAACAGACAGTAACGCTAAGTCCGTTTCAACAAGTGACAAAACTGTTTCAGGCACAAGTTCATCAGGATATATCGGAAATGCCAAATCCCATAAGTTACATGTGCCTGGCTGTGAAGCTGTTGATAAGATGAGCGAAAAAAACAAGGTATTCTTTTCATCTAAGCAGGAAGCGTATAATCAGGGTTATGTTGGATGCAAGATGTGCAATCCTTGATAACCTATTATTTTTTTTACAAGTTATGGAATAATTTATAAATATATTTATATACTAATAATGCCATATAATTATTTGAACAACAAAAAAATATTATTGAATTATTTAATAATCGTGTTTATTCATAAATTTAAGATTAATATTATCCTAATTAATTTTATAATTAAATTTAAGAGTTTATTTTAATATATTAAGTTTCATATAAATGTTTTTATTGAATAATAGGCAAAATATTGAATTATAAATAAATTCATAATTAATCAATAATATTCCAAAATTGTTCTCATCTTTATAGGTGGTAAAGAATGGATAAGAAAATTATAAGCATAATAATAATATTGCTGCTAGCAACAGTAGCCGGTGGATCTTACTATTATTACATTAACAGTGGACCACAGTACAAAAACATAACAATGAACGGTATAACAATGGAAGTGCCGGAAAGTAACATTACCGTCACACAGCAAACAGACATATACAGTTTCTATAACGATTCTGATAATAATATTGAAATATTTGTATTGGACTCAACAACCTTTGGATTAAACGATTTTTCAGAAGCAGTTACATATGCTGCATTAAGAGAAGCCTTCCAGGTTGGAGCAAGCCTACAAACAAGTGACGGATACAGTTACAACTATTCCGAATCCAGTGGTATCTACAGTTGGGTGGGTAATTACAGTCATAAGAACCTGCTGATAGCAACTAACAGTAAGGAAGATATGATACACATATTGGAAAGTGTAAAGGTTGATGAAAATTCATCATCACTGAATGAAAGCAATGAAACCAATGTAACAAAAAGCAAGACTACCACAAAGAAAACACAATCGGTTGAAGAAGAGGATTCAGAAAGGGAAGATGAACAGGTTATCGACGGATGGGATCCTAAGGAACATGAGGTTTCTCGTGAAAAGATGGATGACGGTTATGAAAGGGTAGACTATGATGACGGTTACTATAGAATCGTAGATAAGAAAGGTAACGTTGAATCATACGGTTATTAATAATCCTCTTAAAACATTTGGATGATATAATGATTATATCATCTTCTTTTTCTCTTTCTATCCAATATTAACTTTTAAATAGGTACAATCCAGTAATAAAACTCCATAATATCATGGTATATACGGATAATCTTTCATAAACTGGCATGTAAACACTTTCCATATTAAAAAACAATACCCAGAACATGATAAAACCGACAATTCCCAATATCAGGGTAATTTTTGAGTATTCGTTAAATTCCTTCATGGATGTGCTGGTAATTATCAACAGTATGTTTCCGCCCAGTATTGCCATTACTGCTCCTAGCGTATGATAACCGGAGGTTAAGGGATTTCCTCCATGTATCAGTCCTACAATGATAACACCTGAAGCTGTTATCATGCTAAAGACATAGAATAGTGTTCTATTTTTAGTAATGTATTCCTTTAATCCGCAACAGTTTCCAGCAATAAGTGTTATACCAATAAGAACGAAGGCTGAATTCATCAGGAAGGATAAGGGTGAGTTAATGTTTGGAATTCCCAGTTCAGATATTGTATGGTAGATGTATGTGTTTATCGGTGTGTCATTGAATGCTATTGCGCAAATCATTTCAGCAATGATATAGTAGAGGCTTCCTGCCATAAATATAATACCTGTTTCTTTAGCTTTCATACTTTAATCTTTATGGTTTATTTATTAACTTTTTTATTGTTTTAACAGTATTTGTAATACTTTTGATAGGCTTATATATTACTTTAACCATAATAATACTTAATAATGATTGTATTAAATTTAATACATATTGTTATTTAGGGTATAATCACGTGATAATATGCATATTCAGATAATGGAATTAAAACCAGAACTAATAGAAAAATATCAAGTCAAAGACTTCTTATTTACTATGATAAAATCTTCATATGGATTGGATTATGTTCCGGAATTTCATTATGATGTCATGAATCTAGAAAAATATTATCTGAATCCTGAACGTAGCAACTTTTTCATAGCAGTTGATAAAGATAAGGATTTATTAGTTGGTACTTCTGCTATAAGGGGATACGATAAGGATTATCATATAGAAAATAAGAATTATACGCTAGAAAAAACCGCCAGTATATATAGGATGTTTGTAGAGGAAGATTATCGAAGGTGTAAAATAGCTTCTAAATTATTGAAAAACATTGAATCATTCTGTCGAGAAAAAGATTACACCGAAATCTATTTGCACACACAAAAAAACAGTACTGGTGCACTTCCATTCTGGTTAAAAAATAATTATCAAATTACAAAAGACATGCATAATGAATGGCATACGGTTCATATGGAAAAAATTTTAACCTCACTTGCTAAAAAATGATACAACGTGGTGGATACTTATTTGGGAAGAAAAGGAATAAACCTCTTCCCAGTAATTATTTACTTGGAAATCATTTAAAACATACTCTTCATTAATCCTCTTATTCTTAAGTTTATATCTAAATCTATTTTTATCCCATGAAAAAGCAAATTTATATATATCTTTACTGTTATAATGATAATCATGAAATTTAAAGTTTGTCCACAATGTGGAAGTGAAAATATTGAGTGGATTATTCCACAGAACTGGTCACAATGGTCATGTAATGACTGTTCATATACAGGTTTGGTTATTGAAGTGGATAAGGACACTCAAAAAGAAATTCAGAAAGAATGGAAAGAAACAGGTCGTATCATTTCATCAGTGGATGAAGATGAAGATAAATAATTGATCGAGATTATTATCTTTTCCTGTTTTTTCCATTTCCGGTTTTTTTAGCAAGATTTGTCATTTCTTACTAATATTCTGGAATATTATTTTTTAATATTATTTTATAAATATAACTTTTTAATCACATATAATCTCATTATATATCCTTTAAAGCCATTTTAGTATATTTTTTCTATTTTTCATCTAATTTTTATATAAAGTATGGAATATTATATTAGTTAAGTTTATATATATCTTATTCCAAAGTATTATTCACACAAAGAAAAAAAATAAAAAATTTAAAAGGCAGTGAAAAATTAATGAAAGAAAAGGAATTATATTTTACGGTAAACAGTGTAAACAGGTACCATGGAATAAAGCCATTTAAGATAGGTTCCATACTTAAACTAGTAAAAGAACCGGAAAATGACTATGACATGGAGGCAATACGGGTGGAATTAAGATATGCCGGCAAGTCAGGTTACGTTGCAAACAGTGTGAATACTGTATCCAAAGGAACATGCAGTGCAGGCAGGTTATATGACAAAATACTTGATATTGATTATGCAAAAGTAATATTTATCGTAGATGAGGTTATTATAGCGAAGATCTTAAATAAGGAAGAATTGGAAAAGGAAAAGAAAGATGATGACAGTGATATAAACTTTATATAAGGAGATATTGGATATGAGTGAAGTAATAGATAATGTTTTAAGTAATATAAAAATGTTTGAAAAGGAAAGATATAAAAATATGACTGTAATAGGATTGAATGTACCAAATAAGGATTTGGATTTGATGTCATTGGAAATAGGATTGAATCTGGGATTGGTTAAAATAACTGAAATAGATGACAACGGTAGTGTAGGTAATGTCAGGGTAGTAAACAATGCAGTTGTGCCTTTGTTGATATTGGATGGTGAGGAAATTGTAGGTTCTAAGCAAAACAGAATAGTCAATTCCACAATAATCATTCCAGCAAAAAGTGAAAAGATAATTCCAGTAAGTTGTGTTGAGGCGGGACGGTGGCGTTCAAATTCCACCAAGTTTCATTACTCCAATCACATGGCAACCAGTCGTGTAAGACGTGACAAGCTAATGAGTGTAAGTAATTCCCTTAGAAAGAATAATTCATTCGTCTCTGATCAGAATAAGGTTTGGAAGAATATTGCAGATACGCAAAAAGAACTGAATGTGGTCAGTCAAACTGATGCACTGCATGATTCTTATTCTCAGAGAAGTTCACAGATGGATGAGTATAAAAATGCATTCCCCTTACATGAAAATCAGAACGGTTTAATTGTATACATCAATGGAGAATTGGCGGGTTTAGAAATAATATACAATTCAGGCAGGTATGCAGGGTATCATGACAAGCTAGTAGGAAGTTATATTTTGGATGCTATCAGTAAGCAGGATGAGAAATATGCTATGGGTGAACTTGGGGAGGATGATCTTATAGAAAGAATTAGAAAAACTCCATGTGAGTCATTTGATTCTGTTGGACTTGGTGTTGATGTTCGTCTAGAGGATGATGACATTACTGGTAGTGTTATGTTGTATGAGGATAACCTTATTAATGCTTCATTCTTTAGGAAAGTTAAAGCATAAATCATATTTTTTCTCCATTATCTTTTTTTGAAAACGATATATTTTTATATAAAACATTAAACTTTAACCACCACATATACATGTTGCAAATAAAATTTTGCAGTTTCCAATAGTTCAGTAAAATAAGTGTTACATAAATAATCTTTAAATCAGTTTCTATATTTCCGGTCAAAGCGTTAAATCATATAAACCTTTGAAATCATAACCTTTGATCTTTTATTTTTATTTTCATTCTAGACATTATGCTGTTTCTATATTCAAAGGCCATTTACTTATAGTTATCGAATCTGTAAATTTGTGTAAAAAAAAATTATAATTTAACATAATACATTACCAATATGTCTTGAACATATTGTGGCTTACAGATTATGTTAAATTCCCCTTGATAGTAACTCTACAAAAAATCTTAAAAAGTGATAAATAATGATTAATCTTCATTTGCTTACATTTTCATTCCCCCTTTAGATTTGATGTTCCAGCGTATTTCATTAAAAAATTAAAATCATACATAACATTCCATCCATACACTGGAATGGATGTGAAGATATGGTTGTTTCCATTCTCCTGAATGTTATGTCCCCTAAGATAGTAACTACAATAAAGTGAGGTATATAGTGAATAAATATGAGTACATGCATTTTCCCTTTTAGATGTTATCACCTCCCTGATAGTTTATTTATTATATTGTTAAGTGTTTTGCATGAATTGATCATTGTAATAAATCTTATACTCGTCTGGAGTGATTCTCTGAGCTTCTTTTAATGAAACAACAGTTCGAAAGATTCTTATCATTTGCTCTTGCTTTTGCATATTTCCTCCCCGCGATTGTGGTTAATTGTTACATACACAATCACGTATAATATACTATATCCTTCATAGTATATAAACCTTTTTGTTTGTAACAGTTAACTATTTTATATTTTAGGTTCTATAATGAAACATAAAAAATACAAAAAACTTTTAAAAACATATTAAAACAATAAAATAAAGACAATCATAAATATTTTAATCATAATATAAATATAGTAATTAACATTTAACATCAAAAAAATATAAATAAATAACAGATAACATAAAAACATTTATATACTCAAAAGCATATATTTAATTGTAAGTAACATAAACTTATATGGGGTAAAGACATTGTTAACTCGGGAATACAAACTAAAGGATATAGCAAAAATAATCACGGGACTGCCAATACTAAGATACACAGAAAAAGAAAACATAACAAAACAGAAAGTAATAGGAAACAAATCAATAGACGACATAAACCAGGAATTTATCATGGAAGAAGAAAAAGTAACCGACGATATAAAAAAACACTTCTACTCACAGAAACATGACATACTATACAAGGTACAGCAACGAAGTTTTGCAAAGGAAATAACCACAGAAATCGGTGCAATCATACCAAACACGTATATAATAATAAGAGTAGATCCAGACAAAACAAATCCCACATTCCTGGCAAACTACCTGAACAATCCAAAAGTGGACTATGAAATAACCAGACAAATAGACTCAACAAAAATCATGAAAGTAAACACAAGCATCCTCAAAGAATTAACAATCATTCTACCAGAAAAAAACCTACAGGATAACAGTGCACAACTGATAACAAAAATAAACCAACGGATAGACCTGAAGAAAAAATCAATAGAATCAGATGAACAGTTAATCAATTCACTCTATGATGAAATAATAGGTGATGAATATGAAAGATAAACAAATTCCCGCAACATTTAAAATCAGAAGATTATTCCGGGAAATAGATGAAAAAATAGACATCGTACCATTTATAACATTCGCATTCCTATCGGAAAAACAAAAGGAATACAGTGATAATCTAAGTCAATTCCATGAAAGATATGGATTTACCTTCAGGGAATATGAACTCCTGGAGAGCATATTAGAAAAGCAAAGAAATGAAGATGAAACATACTTGTCTGACTTAAAAAGTTCATTAAATGCCTTAAAAAACAGTCAAAACAATTATATTAAAGAAATATATGCAAGAATACCTGAAAATTTACTTAACGACAGAGAAATAGGGAAAATACTTGACATATTCCAGATAAGCATTGATGCAAAAAAGTTATACCCATATACTAGATACCGTGTTCCAGCATACGTTAAAGAATATGATTATTATGAATTTCCCTTAATGAAACTCTTTTCCCGAATGGTATCAACCAATCATACACCCAAAAAAGTTTACGATCCATCATGCAGGGATGCACAGAACATTGTCGAGTTGGAAAACTTTGAAGAAGCGGTTTTATGTGAAAGAGATATGGATGAATATTATCATGCAATACAAAATATCCTTATACACGAACTTGAAAACAAGGTAACAATAAGCCATAAAGAATTTTTAATTGATGAGACAAATCAAAGTTACGATACGATAATATCCATTCCTTATTTGTATGGTCGCCAGCTGAAACTGGTTGATGAAAGTGACAAAACTGAAAAATATGCAAAATACAACACCAAAAATCCCAATTACATACATCTTCTTAACCTGATTGAACACTTGGATGATGAGGGACTGATGGTAACTACAACCACACAGGATCTCTTGGTAAAAAGGGATGCTTATGACATTCGAAAATATTTGATTGAAAACAACTTGTTGGATATGGTTATAGATTATGATACGGGCTACAGATCACGGGACATAACGATATTGGTAATAAATAATCACAGGAAAACGGAAGACATACTATTTTTTAAAAGAAGCAGAAATAGATTAGGGATGCCTTCAAGATACAATTTAGAGATATTGAAATCTTTTAACAATCGTGAAGCAATACCTAAAGTAAGTGATATCATATCTAAAGAGGAAATAATAAAAAATGATTACAACCTTAATCCTAAAAGATACGTTTATCAACTGGAATACGAGTCTAAGGATGTGAAAATAGTCATTAAGGAACAGGAGGAATACACATCAAAAATAAGACAATTGGATGAAGAAATAGACGGTCTATTAAAGGAATTAAGAAAAGGATAGCTTTTCATCTAAAATATTATTTATCGAATACACACTCTCCCAAGTCTAAAAAAAGGATATCCATAGGGGAATTAAAAACAGGATATTCCTTTATCACGGTTAAATCTTTTCCCCATTATTGTATTTTTCAACCAGTCTAATTGTATCGATTAGTGCATACACCCATATGACTATTATTCCCAATAGAGGCAAAAGCAGGAACCAGAGGAATCCGCATATAATGATAGATATGAATACGATGATGAACTTGTCCCATTTGTCAACGTACGCATATCCCAATCCTGCAATGATCACATGCAATATGATGGCTATCAGAACACTTTTTTGACCGGTGGGTGGATGGTAATTGTTTGGATACTGTGGATTGTTAGCATTGTAGTTGCTGTTTTGCCGAGTATAACTGTTATTATTTGGAGCATACTGTGAATTCATGTTCTCCTGGGAATTGTATGTTAAATTCTGTACCCTTGGAAGCATCAGATTATACACCTGGAAAGCAGAGTTTTTCTCGTGCTGTTTAAAGCTTAGCAGAATGTTGCTGTTATTACGTAACAGGATTTCTACTGTTGTCATGATACTGTTTTGATCTATTTTTTCAAATATTGAATTATTTTCCTTCATCAGAACAGTTCCTATCATAGAATAAGGAATGTTTTGTGTAAAAATGTGGTTATCAATGCAGATATGGTCTTCATATACTGTGAATGTACTGTCTTCTGATACGTTAATCGTTTCTAATTGACTGACGTCCTGTTTTAATATTGTCTGTTGTGCTAAAGTGTGCAACATGTTTTTATTTTCGGTTACCGGAACGTTAATATTTAACAGTACAGGCGAAACATTATCATTTGAAGTGGTATTGTCTTTTTGTCTCAAGTTTCTAATACGCATATCCATGTAAGCATATGCTTCTTTAAAGGGTCTTACATCGTTTTCTATTACTATTAGATGTATGATTTCCCTTGTATCCAATTCTATTTCAAAGTCCCTTCCATTTATTTCACTAATATACATGGAATGTACTGTATCATAGGATATTGTTTTGTCAATGCTTTTTGTGCTAATGCTCAGCTGACTGTCGTAAATATCAATTGTTCCCATTTCATTATTCAATTTGATTGCATAGGAATATACTCTTTCTGACATATTATCATTGTATGTATCTAAAGTATTATATACTTTATTGGAAATTTATCATGGCCTGAACTTTACTTTAAGGATTCGGATAAGCTGAAAAATAAAGTATTAATAAATAATTGTATAAATATATACTCAATTAATTGAATAATCTCAAAAAATATTGGTGAAAGAAATGAAAACAATTGTTAAGCTCTTACTGTTAACGATAGGAGTACTGTTAATCAGCTTGGGTACTATTTCAGCAACAGACAACAGTACCATAACGCAGGATACAACACAGACACCTGCCGACCAAACACTAGATGTCGACATTATAGGATATTCGGCAAATTATGAAACGCATAACAACATAAATAAGACGGTTGAAAAGAATGAAAAAACAGGAAACAATAGGGAAAAATCAGCCACAACAATCACAATCACAAGTTCAAATTATGACAGCTTCTTTAAAAATCAATCCGATTCACAGTATTTAAAGAGCACTGATTTGATAAAAGCAGGAGATACGATAAACCTAAAGGGAACATTCAAGAACATGAATTTTGTAGTGGATAAAAGGATAACATTAACCAGTATCAACAGGGATGCACGATTAATAAACTCTACAGTATACGTTCTAGGTCCAAATGCATCAGGTTCAACAGTAAAAAATTTGAACATATACAATAACGGCACATTACTAAAGGCCATACAGGTAAAGAATTCCTCAAAATTGCTTGTTGAAAACAATGAAATTGAAACGTATGGTCTTCGTTCCTACGGATTTGTAGCAGATAACATGAATCACAGCACAATACGAAACAATCAGTTTAAACGAGCAGGTGACGATTGGAGATACCTGACATTCGTCATGGGAAAATCCTTCTACAACACAATAGCAAACAACACATTAAATACCGGCGGAGCAAACGGAATATATTTAAGCATATATGGCAGTACTGAAGCAGACTTTGACGGCGGAGCATCCGACCATAACAACATCACAGGAAACACTGTAAGCAGTACAGGATACATAACCAGCTGGTGCTACAGTATACAGGTAATGGGAGCAAACAACATAGTCTCATACAACAAGGTCACAGGAGGATTCAGGGGAATATCCACCCAGGACTACGAAAACAACATCATAACACACAATGACGTTCACGCAATCAATGAAGGAATATATGCCTGTGAAAAGGCAGTGGTGTCAAACAACAATATTCATGTTGAAAACACTTCCTATGCAGTTACGATAGGTGGAGACAATGTGATTGTACGTGACAACATCATAAAGTCACAGAACGCTCAGGCCATTGAAATAAGAGCAAACAATCCCAGAATCATCAACAACACAATAATATCCGACAGCTACGGAATCTATTCAAAGGGCAAATACACCAATATACTGATAGAAAACAATACAATTAACACACAAAGGGAAGGAATTCTCTTTAAACAGCAGACACGCACAAAGAAAATAAACAATGTACGGGTAAACAATAACAACATAGTATCAAAGGCAGATTATGCAATAAACTTTGAGGAAACAGGAGCCGTAGATACACAGGACATCAACATTACCGTCACATCATCAAACGTACTCACATCAAACAGGGGAAACGGAAAAGCCAAAGCATATATCGGACCGGATAAAAATGATGAATCATCACAACAGGACACCAGACAGAAAATCACAGTAAACAAGGACAACTATGAGGAATGGTTTGATAACGGAATTTCAAACCTTAAAGTTAAACAAAATGCCACAGTAACACTCATGGGAGTATTCAACAATATTAATTTCACATTCACCAAAAAGGTACATGTCATAGGAAAAGAATGCACAATCAGGGAAGGAACAATCACATTAATCTCTGATGCACACGAATCAACAGTCACAAACGTGACAATAGTCAACAGTAAAAAAACAAGTACAAGACATGCAATAGAACTGATAGAAGTAAACAATTGTCAACTGACAAAAAACAGGATAACAAACTATGCAGAATATGAAAGTCTTGGAGTATTCCTATATGGTTCAAACGGAAATACAATAGGATATAACAGTATAAAAACATCAGGAGACTATGTCAACAATGCCATACTGTTGTACTCATCCGATTCAAACAACATCAGGGAAAACAACATAACAGTAAACCAGTCAGGTATACCTGTAGCATATGATGACTCGATAATGTTCAACGAACGCATTGGAACAATAACGGAAATACTTCACACACATGCAATAGTACTCATATACTCATCATCCAACAATGTAGACAAAAACAAGATAACGGCAAGATCAATGTTTAAACAGTACACATTCCCTACAAACAACTGTAAAAACAGTATAGTGGGAATAGACGTCTACTTTGACAGCCATTATAATACAATCAGCTCAAACGACATTGACATAAAGAGCATGGCTCCATACATCTACGGTATTGGAGTATTGGGAGGACAATGGGGTTCATCAATCACATCAAACAATGCAACAGCCAACAGATACATTAACAATACCGTGAAACTAAGTGGAGGATACTTTGCAACAGGATTTATTGCAGGAAGAAACAGTGTGGCAACAACAGTGGAAAACAACAAATTCAACATCTACATATCAAAAAACACAACAGATCATGGAGACTTTGCGCATGGAATAACACTGGAAAACAGTACAAACACAACGATAAGAAATAACAATATAGGACTAAGCGGATGTTCAGTATTCTCAATGGAACTGTTTGACTCAAACAACAATCAGATAATCAACAACACAGTAAAGGCAACAGCAACAAATCCATGTGCCATTGCAGCATACAGTTCATCAAACAACAGGATAACGGCCAACAAGTTAACCCTTAAGAAAACGGATTACGGTACAACCATGCAGGCAGGACACTCCGATGTAATATCATCCTGTGAAGATGCAATATCATTACAATCCGCAAGTAAAGGCAATACAATTACAAACAACACAATCAACACCAATTCAACCAATACAATAGCATTGGAAAAACAGACGGCAAAAAACGTGATTTCAAACAATTCACTAAAATCCAAGACAAAAACGGGAGACAATTCAGTAAACGATAACGGCTCAAATAATAAGGTATCAAATAACTTCGTATACTACGTAACAGCCAAAATATCAAAAATTAATGCAAAGATAGGAGAAAAAATAACAATAACAGCAAACGTAACAGCCACAACAAAAAGTACAAAAAAGTTGAAAGCAACATTTAAGCTGGGAACACAGACAATCGGAACAGTAACGGTAACAGATGGAAAGGTCAAGGTACCATTCAACGTATCAACAGTATACAAGGCCACAACATACCAGTTAACCCTAACACTGTCGGGTACAAACTTCCAGAAAACAACAGTATATTCACAGGCAACATTCACTAAAAACCCTGAAAAAACAACGGTCAAGGTAGCCAAAGTTCTTAAAACAATAGGGAGTGATGCCAAACTGGTGGCAAACATCACAACAGAAAACGGTGGAAAAATAAGTTCCGGTAAAGCGGACTTTTACATTGATGGAAAATACCTGTTTACACGAAACGTTAAGCTTGGAAAGGCATCAGGAACATACAGTATATCTTCCAATGCAACAGCCGGTGTACATCAAATAAAAGTTGTTTACAGGGGAACAAAGGATTACAATACATCATCCGGTACAAACAAGTTAGGAATACAGACAAAGTCAACAATTACTACAGGCACTTATACGGCAACATTAAAGGAAACGGTAACAATAAATGCAACAATAAAAACCGGTGAAAAACTAATAAAATCAGGTAAGGTAAGAGTATACATTAACAACAAGTTAATATGCAATACTAACATTAAAGATGGAATAATAAAATACAAATATAAGATACCAACAACATTTGACAGGGGAACATACACACTAAAATTCGTATATGACGGAAACAATACACAGGCAGGCATAACAAAAACAACGAAAATCAAAATATATCCGTTCAAAGCAGTATTCAACTATACGAAGACAAGAACAAAAGTTGGAAAAACAGTATTATTGGTACTTCTAATAAGCAATGGAAAAACCGGTAAAGATAAATATAATGCAATGGACGGTAACGTAACAATAAAACTCAACAATAAACTGTTAAGAGATAACAAGGCAAATGCAATTGTGGCAACAGTCAAAAATGGTAAGATAACATTCAAGTTCACTGCTCCTGAACAGTTGAAAGGATTGCATAATATAACATTTATTTATAAGGGCTATTCCAAGTTTGCAGCAACCAGTAAAACTTATAACAATGGATTAATAATAGATTGAAGTATTATGATATCCTATTTAATCTCCTTTTACATTTTAGATAATTAATATTCTTTTTTTAAAATAATTATTAATACTTAAAGTCATTTTAATCGTAATAAATTGTTTATCAGATACATTTATTATTACCTAATACAAATAAATTAAATATTGGTAAAAATAATTGAAAAAGTATAAAAGTAATTTTATTAATAATGTTAAATCATATTATTTAAATTTTTAGTTTTAAAATACTATAATAAAGATTATATTACCAATAAAAAACTTATAAATGGATTATTAAACTTTTCAAGGCAATCACACAAAACAATATGTGATAGCTGACATAACATACCAAATTCATTTAAGTATATACCTTATTTATTATAAAAGGTGAAAATAACTATGAAACATAAATATTTCATTATTTTCATTGCACTGTTAATAGCATTCACTTCAGTTGCTGTGGCAGCTGATGTGGATAGTGGAGACACGGCAGGTGATATTTCAGCATCCGTTGCCGCAAATGATGTGGCACAGACTGTTGATGCGCCAGTTAGTGTCAGTGATAATGGAAATGATAATAAGATAATTAAAAATACGCAACAAGCAACAGAAAATGTTGCCGTAAAAGAAAATAGTGGTCAAACGAGAAATACAACACCAACTGTATGGAATATATCCAATGCAAACTTCAGCGAAATAGTAACCAGCAATGGATTATATTCTTCTGTAAATGATGGTGATATATTAAACTTTACTGAAAACGTATCACGTACTTTACAAAATTATACGATAGATAAACCTGTAAATATTGTGGGAAATGGTTTTACATTGGATTTAAATACCATTTATGGTTATAACCTTCCATCATTAGAACAAACAAACATTGAATTTACTAGTGGAGCATCAAATTCTAATATTACAAACCTAAAATTCCATAATACGCAAGTATTCACAACAAGTGCATCTAACATTACATTTGACAATATCAATGTTACAGTAGATCAGGGTGTTGGAATGTATACTGGATACTTTGCATTACGTGATGGAGTAATTAACGTTACAGTTAAAAACAGTTACTTCCATGGAGTAAACAATACTGGATGTAGTGCAATAGCAGTAACTATGGGTGAAAACTGTACTATAGACAATAATGTAGTTATTGGTGAAGGAACAGTTGGAAACCTCATATACTTAAACACATACAATGCCGGACCTGTTACGAACAACATAACTCAAAACAAAGGTAATAGAATTACCAACAATAATATTACTGGTCCTGTAGGTGCAAGTATATGTTATGGTATTGCAATTACCGGTCCTAATAACTTAATTGAAAACAACACAATTTACTATAATGGAAGTTATGGTATAACAACAAATTGGATTGGCAGTTATGAAAACGTTACAGATCCTGGAGATGAACACAACGTAAGCTACTATGGAAACCGTTATATCAACAACACTATAGTAGGAACTGCAAAATTCTCAACAGGAAACTATAGTGTAATAGAAAACAACACCTTCGGAGGAACAAGTACAATTGTTGGACATGCAAATGTGACAAACAACATATTCCTCGCAGGTGTCACAGTACATAACAATGTAAGATTCCATTCAAGTGATGCAACA
>MVAA01000114.1 GCA_003266105.1 Methanosphaera sp. rholeuAM6 | reverse complement strand
AGTTACTTCGTTATACCCGCATATTACGAATTAATTTTCTAAGAACGCTTTTTACAATCTTTAAAAGTTGTATACTTATTTTTTGGATTAAGTTATGATTTGCTTGTAAAGTAATACTTAATTGGTTATTTATTAATATTTTTGATGGAAGTTTTTTCCCTATTTTGATGGAAGTTTTTTCCCATTTTTTGAAAATATCTTTTACTGGATTTACACAGTTTATTATCGTCAATAATTATTTTGTCAAATGTCTTCTCTCAGATAATGGGGATTCATATGATAATTTTTGTTTTCATTTATTAACTATGAATATTACAGTTCATGTATTAAAATGAGAAAATGGGGAGTTATATTTCTGAAATCAATCTGGATGATGTGGGGATAGCCTGTGCTGCTGGGAATTGTTGGATTCATCTAACTACACGCTAAGATTTGTTGGTTTTATTCTACTTTTTTTCTTGACACTTTATTTTTACTTCGTTATACCTTAACCTATTTCTTTCTTTTCAAACACTTTTGGTGCTTATCAATTATCTTTTAGTATTTTTATATTTATCATAATTTAAATTGCATCAAAAGTATTCTTCCATCATAATTGTTGTAGTTATATTCTATCAAATAAAATGTTTTCATTAATTATNNAGAAAAAAACAATGTTAAAAAGAGGAATTATATTGGTGGGGATGATTGAACGGTTGATACCATGATTTTAACAGTTAAATCCGGTCATGTTACAAATCCAGCTTTCTCGGATTTTTAACAGTTTTTTCATCTTTATAATCGTAATATTCTTTTAATGATTGTATCTGTTGGGGTTTTAAGTCTAATTTTCTAATCATATCATCCAATGAATCAAGGTATATTCCTGAGTTTCGCAGATTAATTATTTGTTCAGCAGTTTCATCATCAAAGCCGGGTATCATGGAAAGTTCTTCCCTTCTTGCCTTGTTTATTTCAAAAACGTTAGCGGTTACAGTATCATTGCCGAGTGAAGTATCATCATGATGGTAGTTTATGGTGTTTTCCTGAACTTCCCTTGTCACGGTATCTGTTTGTTGCACATTATTGGGGTAGCTTCTCCGGTTAAGCGTATTTCTTGCCATCTGTTTTTCTTGCTGTTTACTGCTTATCCTTTCAAGGTACGGTTTTATAAGCATAACTGTTCTGATGATTGCTACAAACCACAGTATTATTGCCAAATAAACGCCGATGTTTTCTATCGCTGCATCGTTTCCCACAAGCAGTGCAAGTGTAAATGGTACAAGATATATGATTCCTTCCCAGATCCATTTTCTTTCGTTTGCCCTGAATCCTATGTATATGAATGCAAATCCACCGAAGAATGGTATTATGGCTATCAGAGCCCATAAGGAATGGAATATTTTCCAGATTACGCTTTCGTTGTTCATGATATCATCCTATCTGTGGTTAAAAACAAGCTCTTTTTTATCATTTTTAACAACTGCCTGGTCTGTAATGGTATTTTCATTGACGCTTACGTTTTTGTTTTCTTCAGTTACCTGATGGACAAATGACATTTTCTGCTTGTTTGCATCATGTGTCGTTTTCTTGTCTGTGAGCATGTTTGTATTGTCGTTTGAAACGGGAACTGCCTGTGCATTACTGTTTGATTTCAGGTTTTTGTACACAAAATAGCATATAATCAGGGAACCTATTGCAATCAGGCTTGTTCCATCCAACACCATTGCTCCGGCCGCTTGTGTAGGTAGCATAAATTGTGGTAATATGATCATAGTTTTCAAACCCCTTTTTCTTGGCTTATATTAATTACTATTATCTAAATCATATAAATATTTGTAGATATTATGTTACTTATTGTTCAATTTTTGTAACGTTGTTCTCGTTTAGACAGCTTTGGTAATAATATTTATACTGTGATATAAATACTATTAATTATATTGAATCCACAATTAGGGGAGGGACGGTTTTATGTTAAGTCAGGAGGAATTCTTTAAGTTTGAAGATAAGGACAGGGATTTTCCATATTACAGAAACAGTAACCTTTTACGTGAAAGGAATGGTTTAATCATTATTTCATCATTACTGGTGTTCATGTTTCTAATCTTTGGTCCGGTGAAGTTTTATAATTATCAGGAACAGGTTATACTGTCTTTTGTAATGTTAATTCCATTGCTGTACATTTTAAAGGACGATATGAGTACATTTTTTAGAAAACCTGGCTGGGATGACCTGCGTACAGTAATATTCTCATGCATAGCATATCTTCCATATATTTTCATAGTATTTGTAGTTTTTTACTTCCCGCTGAAGATTTTGTTTGGAATAGATATAGTGGATGTTCCACACGTGGTTTCACAAGAGTTGGGTTTGCTGGATCTGTTATTTGAATTCATTCAGATAATAGGTGAGGAACTCTTTAGGGTAATGCTGTTTCTTGTTGCCTTGACAGTAATGTACAGGTATACGGGCAATCGTAAGCTTTCGGTTGGCATCAGTGTTCTGATAGCACTCTTAGGTTTTGGATTAATGCATCTTAATTCCTATCCCAACGTATTCTACTGTCTGATTATGATGGGTGTAGGGACATTCTTTGATTTTTATCCTTACTTAAAGACGAAAAACGTGCTGTTATCGATAGTGGCACATTTTATAATCAATATTCTAATCATATTGGTTAAGTTAGCGCCATGAGAAATTGGGGATTAGATTTATTATATGGTTAAAGCAATAAATAATAATCATGTTAAGCTTTGACAACAGCAGGGACTTTCCATTTTATAACGGTAATCCCCATGTATCAATGACACAATGGATTGTGATGTTAATATCCATACTATTATCGCTCATTGTATATTCCTGTCTATCTGAATTTTCAGAGCTAATTGGAAGCATATTCTTCTGTCTTGTAATGCTAATTCCATTACTGTACTATTCCAACTGGAATTATATGGTACTGTTTCAAAAGCCAACAAAGGATGAAATAATACTGGCTGTTCTAATGTTTATCGGTTATATAGTCTACACAATAGTGATGGTAAGTGTTCTGGAACAGTATAATGTTACAGGAAACAACCTGGTAGATCCTGTGACAATAAACGCGGAATCATTAATTCCTCTGATATTTCAAATAGCCTCGGAGGAACTGATAAAGTTCATACCATTGATGTTTTTCATGAGACTGTTCTATCGGATTACTGATAACAGGAACATATCCTTTCTATTATCGGCATTTCTGATATGTATGGGATTTGGACTGCTTCATTATACGGACTCAGTCATCTCGGCACTATTGCTTCAGGGACTGGGCACAACATTTGAATTATATGCTTATGCAAAAAGCAAGAATCTCTTCATACCGTTTCTCACACATTATCTGACCGATGCATTTATATTCATCTTAATTATTCTGTGATAATGAATCAGGTTCTGGGGGATTATTGTTTGAAATAGTTTCATATTTAGGATTACATTTTTTCTATTGAGGTTTCTGGTCTATTCTTTTAATAGTATTCTATTGGATATTCAGGTGTTTAAAATCGTTGTGTTAGAAGATTGTCAGTATTATAAAATGGTGGTAATATGACTGAAAAGAAGAAATCAGCAAGACAGATCTTTATAGATGGAGATTTGGGGAATTCCAGTAGACATGGAAAGAGTTAAAAAAAGTCACATAGATTTTTCAGATGATCCTGACTTTGATTTTTCCCAAAAAATGGGAATTAAGGATAATATTTATTGGGCTATGGGGCTTGATTTAAGGTGGTTGAAACGTTTCAATCCTAAAAATCATGTAATATTTTAACATCCTCCTTTTACCCTTATTTTTTTTTAAATCACGATTCTACGACAATTATTTTTTCAGAAAACATTTTTAAACACGTTTTTTTAGGTATATTAAAAGTTGGGTTAGAGTGGTGTCATCTTTTGACACCCTTTTTTATTTTGTTNNTTTTGTTTATTTTGGGGGGTGTCATAGGGTGTTCATGCTTCATCCAAAATAAATATTATAAAAATGTTTTAGTAAAAAACACTAAACTATACTCCTGATTATATGTTCTCACCTTCAAATAATCTAAACAGAAAGCACTGTTTTATATCACTGTGAATTTTGTCGTGGTTGTGTATGAGTTGTAGTTTCCGCTTCCACCATAACCTGCAGTTACAGTGTTTGTTCCGGACTTTGTTGCATTGTATGTGTAATTGTATTCTCCTTTGCTGTTGGTTTTCACGTATGTTGTTACACCGTTTACTGTAAGTCTTACGTTACTGTTTGCAAGGACTTTGCCACAGGCACGTTTAAATGTACCTGTTATTGTCACGTTCGTGTTTTTCTTCGTGTTGCCGATAGGATTGACAGTTACAATTACGTTTTCCTTGCCTGTTGCATTGAATTTTACCGTTGTAGTGTAGGGGTTGTAGTTTCCGCTTCCTCCGTATCCTGCTATAATAGTATTTACTCCTGACTTGGTTACATTATAGGTATAAGTGTAAACTCCCTTGCTGTTAGTCTTGGCATAATATGTTACACCATTAATGTTAAGTCTTACGTTGCTGTTGGCAAGAGCAGAACCGCTGGCTCTTTTGAATGTACCTGTTATGGTGATGATGCTGTTGGTTTGTGTGTTGCCGATAGGATTGACAGTTACTATAACGTTTTCCTTGCCTGTTGCATTGAATTTCACCGTTGTAGTGTATGGGTTGTAGTTTCCGCTTCCACCGTAACCTGCAGCAACAGTGTTCACACCAGACTTGGTTACATTATAGGTATAAGTGTAAACGCCTTTACTATTAGTTTTAGCGTAACATGTTACACCATTAATGTTCAGTCTTACATTGCTGTTGGCAAGAGCACTGCCACATGCACGTTTGAATGTTCCAGTTATCGTTATGTTGGTATTCGTTTCAACAGTACCAATAGGATCAACAGTCACTATAACGTTCTCCTTNNNGACTTGGTTACATTATACGCATAACTGTAAACGCCTTTGGTGTTGGTTTTTGCATAGTATGTTACGCCATTAATCGTCAACCTCACATTACTGTTTGCTATAACATTTCCACAGGCACGTTTAAATGTACCTGAAATATTGATGATACTGTTTGTCTGTACAGTACCAATAGAATCAACAGTCACTATAACGTTTTCCTTACCTGTTACATTGAATGTAATTGAGGTACTGTAGGCATTGTAATAACTGTTTCCTGCATAACTGGCAGTAACAGTGTTTGCTCCTGACCGGGTGGCAGTATACTCTAATGTGTAAACTCCTTTACCGTCCGTTTTCACGTAAGATGTTACACCATTAATGTCAAGTCTTACCTTACTGTTGGATAGTGCCTGTCCATTAGCCTTCATGAACGTTCCGGATATTGTGACAACAGTATTGCTTTCCATGCTGCCGATAGGATTGACTGTTATCATGGTATTCATGGGCACAACAGTAAATGTGGTGCTGTTTGTTGAAGCAAGATATATGCCGGTGCCGGCAAATGAAATGCTTACATTGTTACATCCAACATTGGAAGCGGTGAGATTGCATGTGAATTCACCGTATGCATCTGTTGTAACCTGTATATTTTCATTGTCTGATTTGACTGTTAATGTGTTGCCGGATAATGCATTACCCCTTTTATCCTTTAATGTACCGGTGAGAAGTACTGTATCACCATAAGATGCCTGGCTAATGGGATTGACATTCAGGTATGTAACTGTCTTATTGACGGTTATTGTTTGTGTGGCTTCACATTGGGCATAATGTGTTGTTCCACTGTATGTTGCGGTGATGGTCCTGTTTCCCGAGGTGTCAAATGTTACTTTGGTGCTTAACCGGTTTTTGTTCACGTTTCCCGATGCGATAACGTTTCCGTCGTCATCCCTGAAGGTGATTGTTCCCTTGCTTATTGTCAGGCCTGTTGGAGTGGTTACTGTTGCAGCAAGCACGGTTTCCTCATATGGATTGGCCACGTTGGGAGTGATTGTTATTTCGGTTTCTGCCTTTTTAACTCCCAACTTAGCGTATACGCGGCCTATTTCTATTTTAGGAGTGCCCGTATCTGCAGTGATTGTAACGCTTTGCTCTCTTCCACCCAGAATATCACGTATGTAATCGGTTGTTATTGTAGTGTTTATGCTGGCGGTTTTGTTGACTGCAGGTACCGTTATCGGTTTTTGTCCGGGTAAATCATATGTAATGTTAACGTCAACATCCACGTCCCTGTTCAACGTGTATGTTACGGTCAGTGTTACGTTGTCACCAATGTGTGGACTATCAATATCATCCAGTACAAGCTGTCCGGAAATGGGAACAGATTCCATGTTAAACGCTTTTTGAATGAATGAAACTTCACTGTTATTATACCATACCCTTATATGGTGTGTACCACAGCTTTCGTTAGTGTAAGTGAATGATGTTGTGGCAGTGTTTACCGATATGTTATCGTATAGCGTTCCATCGGAGTACACTTCTAAATATCCGCTATCGACGGGAGTGTTGGTTTTAGTGTCTATTATGGTGACGTTAATGTTAACGTCTTCATCATATATGTATGAATCCTGGGCATCAATAATTACATCATATTCTTTTTGATGCGGATTTTCCAGCAGGTATGGGTTTTCACTTTCATTCCTGTTTATATTGTTTTGTGTCACGGTATTATTGTTTACGTTCAGTGTCACGTTACCATAGAATGTGTTGTTTTCTATTATGCATGGGTCAAATGATAATCCCATTCTTCCGGGACCAAAGGTGTTGTTTCTGATAACCAGTGATCCGAATCTGCCGTCGGCAGAATATATTTCATCATGATACTGTGACATTACAAGGTATCCGTTCAGGTTTTCAATGTAATTGTTTTCAACAGTGTGATTGTCTCCTATAAGACACACGCTGTAGCATGTCTGCTGTCCCGGAGTAATGTTTCTAGCGATAATTCTGTTTGACCGTACGGTGATATTGCTGTTTCCGTATTCATATTCGATGTTTACATTGTATGTTGTTGCATAGACAAGGTTTCCCACAAATCCTGTTCCGATTACTGTGCAGTTTTCTATCAGACAGTATCGTGATGCGGCAAACACCACAGTACTTGACCATACAGTTTCTTCAACAGTGTCAAAGTAAGAGTTTTTGATTGTCACGTTTTCACTGTTGCGTATACTTGTTGAGCCAAGACCCCAACCATAACCTGAAATACAGTATACCGACAGGTTATCAAATGTAACGTTACTTGCGTGTGTTGTTACGATCATTGTCTCTTCAAATGTTATGCCGGTGATGTTTGTTCCTGACCCCTCTTTTGTTATCATGAATGAATGGTTTGGTATTTCATAGTTTCCCTCAAGTTTTTGTGTTGAATAGAAACAAAGAAAAGCATTATTTCTGCTTGAAAAAATATTAACGGGTTTGTTTACCGTGAACGCATATTTTTCTCCATCAAATTTGCCGTTGACGTCAATATATGAAGCATCAGTTACATTATCGTTAAGCAAGCCATCCGTAATGTATGTGTTGAAGTTTTCGGGTGTTAATATGATTTTCTGAATTACATGAATTGTCATGTTATTGGTGGATTGTGTGTATGGATTATTTTCTTTAAAATTTGCCGTTAAGATTCTTGTTCCTGAGCCTGTCGGGTGGTAGTTATATGTTGCAGTTCCGTTTTCATCTGTTGTCAGCATATTGTCCTGATTGTCTATGTTGAGCGTAATTTCCTGATTGTTTAGCCTGTTGTCTTCGATGTCTGTTAATGTTATGGTGATTGGATTTTCCTGGTTGGTTAATATCTTTTCAGGCAGGTCAATGCTTATTTTGGTGTTTATGGGACTGTTGTTTTCAGTTTTAAAATATTCATGATCCTTGCCTGAAGTAACATTCATCTGATTATCCGTACTTTTAACGGGGTATGAACTGCTTTTTAGATTGTTATCTGATTTTTCATCATTTAGGCAGGTAGTGTCTTCGATTATGGGACTGTTTGGCTGCTGTTCTATTGAAGCTGTTTGTGGAATGTTTGAATCATCAGCATTAGCCGCAGCACAAATATTCATCAAAACAATCAAGGTGCCTATGAATAATATGAAATGTTTCTTATTTAAAAACAAAGGTATCATCCCTTTGAACTGGTTATTTGAAAGGTAGAATTATTGCATTATATCGACTGCATGTATTTCATTATTTTTTAGTCAATAAATGGTTTTTCATTTGTAAACTCTTATTTTTCTTTTTAAGAAAAATGATGTTGTAATATTTATGTAATAGTATGATGATTGAAATATTTAAACTATTTTAAATTAATTAATTTATTTTAAAAACTGCTGTTTGCGTTGTTAATGTGTATTGTCTTTTTGGATTGGAATACTTTTCATTTACTTCGTTATACCTGAATATTACGAATTAATTTTGAAAAAAAGTGTTTAATAAATAATCATTTTTAAATAATATAAATATTTTAATCAATTTAACAAAACTATTTATAATAAAAGTAATATATTAATGAACATGAATATAAAATATATTAAAGATAATTATTATTTTGAAACATTAAGTCATGAACATGATTTATCTAATTTTGTATGCGATTCAAACGATTTAACGGATTTTCTAAAAAATGATGCGTTAACACAACAACAGAATAAGTTAAACATAACAAAATTAATTTTATGTGATGGTGAAATTATAGGCTATGTTTCATTATTAACAGATACTTTGGTTTTAAAAAATATTCGTGAAAATAGAATAAAAAATGAGATTAAAAATCAATTAAATATATCTAACAGAAAACGTTTATTGCCTGCGGTGAAAATAGGTCGTTTTGCCATTAACAAAAAATACTCAAATAAAGGATTAGGATCACATATTCTTGCAAATATCATATATAATATTAAATTTCCAAACAGGATGTAGGTTTTCGTTATATTATAGTTGAAGGTTATGCTAAAGCTATTAATTTCTATGTTAAAAAGAATGGTTTTAAAAATTTAAAAAAGGGTGATGAAAAACTTAACAATATAAATAAAATTATTCAACATCATCCATTAAAAACTTTCTATTTGTACTTTGATTTACAAGAGCTAGAATAAAACTTTTCTTTGCTTTGCTAACCTGTGTTTAATTATTTTCTTTTCTTCAGGTATTGGTTTAAACATGTTTTCAATGAATTCTGTAGCTTCTTTTCCTCGTAATTCAGGAGTGTTTCCAATAGGTTTTGCCATTATTTACCTCCTTATGATTTATTGGTATTATAATAGTTAAATTTTTTTATTTTAGTTTATTAAAGTTACTAGTTTAAATTTGGATTAGTCTCATACTATTTTATTGTGTATCATGATTATTAATATGGATTATTTTTTTTATATTTCGTTTACGAAAAGATTATTATTCAATATTTAATAGTATATGTTAAATATTTTAGTAACAAAATTTATTTTTTCATGTTATTATATTTTATTCTACTATTTTTAGTATTTATAGTTTATATTCTGGCACTTCTTGAATATGTAGGTTGTACAATATTTTTCATCAACTTAGTAATTTAGAATAATTTCAGTATTATTCATTACTAAATGAATTAGAAAATTCATTTAAATGTCATGTGGATTTAATTACTACTGGTATTGATGATGATATTTTTCTTAAGCAAATTCATAAGGATGAGGTTGTTTTATATGAACGATAAAGATAAAAAAATTATTAATCGAATAATCTATTATTCTAATAGGCTTGACGATCATATCCAATTTTTTGGTAATAATAAGGATATTTATTAACAAATAAGCATGTCTAAAACTACATTTTCTCATCAATCTTTTATTTTGTCTTTTGCTAAATTTTGATTAGAAATATTTATATAGTATACTAAGTATACTATTATTAGGTGTTAACCATGATGACCAAAACTATCAAAATAAGTGTAAGTACACATAAGGCTTTATCTGAATTGGCGTCTAAAAAAGATACTTTTAATGATGTTATAAATCGTTTAATTGATTATTATAAAGAAAATGAAGAATTTTCTGATGAAGAAGCTGAATTTTACAATAAAGAAATAGCAAAATTTGAGAATGGGGACTTAAATAATGTTTCTGAAATAACATTAGAGGAATTGGATGAAAGAATAACCTTATTAGAACAAGAGATTAAAAATGAATTATAAATTATTTGAGCATGATAAAGCTAAAAAATTCTTTAAAAAACATGAAAAAAACAAAAAATTGTTATTAAGAATTAATAAGGAATATAAAAATATTTTGAAAAATCCATTTAACTCAGCATATAAAGAATTAAATAGTGTTAAATGTCCTAAATGTCATAGAGCAAGAGTAGGTAATTATAGAATAATATTTTATATTTCAGAAAGAAAAGGATTTATTGAAATTATTGATATTATTCCAAGAAAAGATGATTATAAATTATTTTAATCATTATTAATTATTGATTTTATTTTTTGACTTAAGAATTAAAAAATTCATTTTGGGATTAAAGAGATAAAAAAAGTGAATGAATAAAATTTTTTAGATTGCAAGGATGTGATAATATGTTATATACCATTGAGGAAATTAAAAACATATCAGTTCCAATAGTAAAAAAGTATGGTGTTAAAAGTTTAAGTCTTTTTGGTTCATATGCTCGTAATGAAGCAGATGAGGATAGTGATTTGGATTTTTACATAGATAAAGGAGAATTAAGAGGTTTATTTCAATATTATTCATTAATAAATGAATTAGAAAATTCATTTAAATGTCATGTGGATTTAATTACTACNNGAATAATATATTATTGCGATAGGCTTGATGAGCATATCCAATTTTTTGGTAATAATAAGGATATTTTCATGACAAATAAACAGTATCAAGATGCTTGTGCATTAGTTTTTATACAAATAGGAGAATTTGTTGGACGATTATCTGATGAATTTAAAGCCCAACATGATAAAATACCATGGCAATCAATTAAAAGTATGCGTAATAAGAATGCACATAATTATGATTATATAATGTATGATATTGTTTGGGAAACTATTCAAGAAGATATCCCTGAATTAAAGAGATATCTTGAAAATTTGTTATAATTTTTAGTTTAAAAGTATATTCAAATAAATATAGCTTCCATTATGTTGTTGAAAACACTGCTGTTTAAATAATAAATAGAAATAAAGATAAATGAATATCATTAGTTAAAAAGTACTCTCATTTCAATTTTGTTTACTTTTGTTGATTTTTTAAGTTTATCCTAAGGCGAAGACAGTTGACTTTGTTAGTTATGCACATCATGATGAAGATTATTATTTTTTTTTACTTTTCTTTTCTTAGGATTGATTATTTTTCTGATTACATTTTTCTCGATTTTTTTATTTATTCTTTTTTTTTACTTCGTTATACCTGTATGAAGAATGAATTTGCATAAAATTAATTAAAAAATAAGAAAATAGTATTGGGGAATGAGGATCAGTATTATAATCCTTCCCCATAAAAGTAGTTTATCTTGAAGATTAAAGTTTAAGCAACAGTAAGAGTGGTTTTACTGCTGGTGTAACTGTTGTAGTT
>MVAA01000010.1 GCA_003266105.1 Methanosphaera sp. rholeuAM6 | reverse complement strand
CTACAGTTAATAAAAAAATTGTTATGTGCTATTTGAAGAATAAATCATATCGAAAAAAAATTGTCTTTATTATTTTTTTCCTATGCTATTACTTCCACATTTTAGGATATGTATTTGGTAATATAAATACTTTTTGTATATTAACCACCAATTTAGTATCCATATTTACTATCTCTTCTGATGAATATAAACTTTGTCCCAATGCAAGCAGTTCATCCTTGAGTGTCATTATTGCAACAGTATTATTTTCATGAATCTGACTATTTAACTTCACAATACCGCTACTTGCCAGACTTGCTCCATGACATATTGCATCTACGGCCGAATCTTTAACATATATCTTTTTGACATATCTTGTTGTATATTCCATAGGTTGTATTAATTGTCTAAGATAATTTTCTTCACTATCTTCTTTGTAGAAAACATATGCATCGGTTAAATCCTGTAGTGTTGTTAGCGTGTCATCTTCCTCAAAGGAGCCTGCCATGGTACGTCTCAGTTCCGCCATGTGCGCCCCACAACCCAAGGCTTCTCCAATGTCATGACAGTATTTTCTTATGTATGTTCCTGATTCACATTTTATTCTAAATAGTACGTCCTGATTATCCTGTATTTCCAATAATTTGATTTGATAAATATTTCTTACACGTAATTCACGTTTTACTGCCGATTTAACTGGTGGTATCTGATAAATCTTACCCGTAAATTCATCAAGAATATCAATTATCTTATCTTCATCTACTCTTTTGTGTAATCTCATAAGACATACATATTCTTTTGGTGATAAAAGTAGAAATTGCAAACTTTTGGTTGCCGTATTCATTGCAACAGGAAGAACCCCCGTTACTTTAGGATCTAATGTTCCACCATGACCTGTTTTTGAAACATGCATAATATTCTTTACCCATGTGTCGACTTCATGTGAAGTAGGACCTGAAGGTTTATCAATATTAATTATGCCCTTATCAATATGCTCTTCCAAACTACGTTCAGATGGTCTGCAACCATAATCGTAATCAGTAGCGGCTTCCTGTTTATATTCGTAATCAGTCATCAATAATCAAGTTCCATATGTTGTTATTTAATTATATATCTGAAGATTCATAATAGATTTTCTAAAGTTAATAGAATTTTTAATATTATAATAAAATTTAAAATCAGTTTCTTTATGGGAGGTTATTAAGGATATAATAGAGTTGTATGTTAAGTAAAACATACAAAATATTATATTTATTGTAATGCTAATTTTACGTCATCAGCAGTTACAGTTTTTCTACCTGCGTGTTTTGCAAGTTTTACTGCTTGAATTGCTATATCATCACCGTAATCTTCAAGAACTGCTGCTAATTCTGCTGCTGCATCATCACTGATTCTTGCTGCTCCTGAGTTTTTTATAATTCTTTTTATTGGTGCGATTGGTAATTCTGCCATAAATATCACTATCTCCATTTGTTTTATAATATTATATATTATCCCACTTTATATTTATACTTAACACTTTTTTTGTGGATTATATCAAATATTATTTTGAAATTTTCTATCTTTATAGATATGAAAAAAGATTAATTATACAATAGTATAGTTATTCTATAATGTATTGAATTAAAGGGTTTTCACAATTACTTCAATTTATAATCATGATAGGCGGAACTATTATTCCTTGATAAATATTCAAATGTTTTAACATTTACCAATAAATATATAACTCTATTAAATATTGATATTTTCAATTTCAGATAATAATTATTCAAATATCAAAAAACAACTAATTAAAAAATTTAATATTAAAGTATAATTATGAAAGAAAAATGGATATATGTTTAATCAAATAACCAGAGATTATTCTACTCTCAATTATATAGAAAAAGCGTGCTTAAACTTCCATAATCCAATAAACTGTTTCATTATTAATAATACAGTTAAAAATCAGTAAAATAAAAAAATAAATTATGTCAATTGATAATTGACAAAAATAAGAAAAATATTAAATCCATTCAATTTCCTGGTCGTTTTCCGGTCCAGGATGTTTAGCTAAAACTGCATCAGGTTTAAATGTTAATGCACCTTTTGCTCTGAATGGGAAACCTTGTTCTTCAGCAAATTTATTTAATCCATCAACAAGTTCTCCTTCTTCAAAGAATGTTGCTTTACCTTTTGCCATGTATGCTTTTTTAGTTTCTGGATCACAGACTGCTACTGCAATTAATCCATTTTCCATAAGGTTATTTTTAGTAGTGTTCATAGCTACATCCGCAATAACCATTGTTCCATCATCTTCAACCATTTTAAATCCGATTGGTACAACATTAGGTCCATCACCGGTTGTTGCTACAAACCAAGTCTGTTCTGTAAAAATTTTTTTAATTTCATCTTCCACAGTAATTACCTCCAATTAATAATTGGTTTTATGAAGTATATACTAATATCCCTTTA
>MVAA01000141.1 GCA_003266105.1 Methanosphaera sp. rholeuAM6 | reverse complement strand
TCAACAGAATCACTTGCCGGACCTACACTACATATAATTTTTGTTTTTTTCACAGCATTCACTTCCAAAAGATACTTTTATAAATAGTTAAGCACTATTATTGCAAAGAAGAATGATAAATTCACTGAATAAGGAATATAATCCTTTTTAACTGATAATATTTCATATTATTATTATTTTCAGTAACATCTTATACTATATACTATATTAAAATGCAGTATTTAATTTTTGATTAATTGATTGTCAAATAATTGTTTTTTGCTAAGTGGGAATTCAACAGNNTCAAAAAGCTCGCCAAGGAACATTAACATCTTGAGCTATTCTTCTTCAACGCATATAAACAAACAGGTAATGCCAGTAAAGTTATGACTGATGATATGAAATACAATGGAGCATAACCAGTACTTGATGACACAAAACTTCCAAGAAGAGCCGGTCCAAAACCCATGGTGGCATCACAGAAAATAAAGAAAGTCGATAACGCATAAGACCTACGACTCTTGGAAGCATTTCTGGTAACAATGGTTGTACAGGCAGAACTTAAAGTACCAAAACCTAAAGCAGCACATACAGCACATATTACAACAGTAACATTTGATGGAATCCATGCAATCAGGAAAAGACCAACTGACTGTGCAACAATACCAGTAACACAAACAAGCAAGTCACCATTATTATCCTGAATCTTACCCGCAATAGGTCGGCTTAAAACCAAACAAACAGAATATATTATAAAAAACCATGAGAAAATACTTGTCAAATTCACTTCAACAGCATACAGCCTATAGAATGACAATATGGAAACATAACCCAGACTGGTTAATGCGGTAAAAAGTGAAACGGGCATGGCATTATATTCAAAAATTTTTTCAAGACCCATAAAGGAATTGTCAACATCATTTACATGGGATGATTCATCCCGTACATTTCCCGGATCATATCTGTTAATATCCAATGCTACAATACATAGCAATGCAACGGCAGAAAACATGCTTGCAGCTAAAAAACATCCGCTCGAACCAACAAGATCATAAAGAAATCCACCAATGTACGGTCCTAAACCCACAGCAATAGTTGTTCCCAGCATAAAATAACCAAATGCTTCACCAAAACGTTTTTTGGGAAGAATTTCCGTGGCAATAGTGACAATTGCATTGGCAGAAGCACCAAAGCCAATACCATGAACAAATCTGACAATCAGTAGCAATGTCACATTGTCAACAACAAAATAAAGTAAACATGCCAGAAAATGAATGGTCATGAATACAAGAGCAATCTTCTTCCAACCCTTCTTCTCCAAGGCATTACCTGAGTAAATTCTAGAACACAATCCTCCAAAAACATAAATTCCTGAAACAAGACCTGCAATGGTGGCTGAGGAACCCATACTAGTAGCATACTCGGTTACAGTAGACATCAATGCATACATTACAAGTGATGTAAAAAGCAGTGCTCCAAATATTAGAAAGAAAGATCTTGTGAAAATCTTTTCGTTATCCTGTTCATTCATATAATTATATTATATTGTTGGAATATTATTATCTTATTGGAGAAAAATTATTATTGGTGTGGAGTAATGTCGTCAATAGTTGGGTTGACTTTAAGTACGGGTTACTTCCTTGGATTAATTAAACAGTTCTACATTATCCATTACTCATCTGCTTCCATAATATACAGAGAATTATTGTATTCAAAGGCAAATGATTCCTGCTTTAATGTATTGTTGTTCTCTTTGAACCATTGTTTGAATATGGTGTCCGGTAATATCTGATTCTGTTCTTTGGAAGTGAATATGGTTATCAGAATTTCATCAAAAGCCCTGTTTTTATAATGACCTGTAACATTTGTCATATAGAAACTCGTATAATTATTGTCATATAATCTGTTTGTCAGCTCTTCAATGAGTTCGTCCATTTTTATACGTGTTACCTGATTGTTTTCGAATTTATGTATGGGAATGTGTAAGACATATTTTCTGTTTAATTCTTTCATCGTTTAATCCTCCATTGATATCTTGTTTTATAATCTAAAAATCGGATGATGTTGGTTAATTTCATTATTACATGATTTTCTTGTTTATATTAAACTTATTTTTTTCTTCACATTTTTTCTATTTGTTTTAGAAACTATATATACTTTGGAATATTATAAACCAAAAATTTATATAATGGTTATTCCAAATATATATGTGTAAAAACAGGAAAATAAATTTGAAGGAAAATCCGGGAGGAATCAAAAAGATCATTATGCAATTTATAAATATAGGGAATATTGAAATGCCGTTCATATTCACACAAACGAATATGAAACAAAGTGAATTCATAGCTATACAGGGTATTATGAACTTAAACCATGGGAAAAAGGATGAAAGAAGTGTTAAAACATTGATGTCCAGATATGAGAATCAAATACTTAAAATGTACAATCACATGCAGAAAAAACCAGTAGAACGAAGCGAAAAAGAATATCTTGAAATATGCGACCAATACATAAACGCATACCAAGACATATTACACGTGAAACCAGACAAGATCAGACAGACACCAATGAAACTAACACATCTAGGCTGGGCATACAAAAACAACACAATAACATTAAACAAATACCTCATGTACATGAACGAAGACATAATCCAGCACGTAATATGTCACGAAATGTGCCACATATTTACGCTGAATTATTGCGACACATTCAAGCATGACGATAACTTTTATGGCATCTTCCGTGAATTTTACACTGAAGAGGAAGAAAAAGCCATATTGTCGAACTAAAAATTATGGGGGAGAAATATTATCTCTCCTATTAATCAAATCTAAATAGTTTAGAGTAGTAAAATGATAGTTGCAAGTAAAAAATATATTATTATTTTAAAAAATTGTCATCAATAAAATGTTGAGAGTAATGATTCATTGTTATCAAATAATCAATAAATTATTATTTAAGATAAGATTTAAATAAAAATAAAAATGAGTCATGGCATAAGAAGTTATTTGAAGGAGTAAAAGATGAAATAGATACTATAGGAATTATGGGCAATACACTGAAGTTTAAACAGTCTGAAAAAACAATGGATGTTCTACGGACACACTTTGCATCATTTTTAACAGAATTATCTCAATCAGCACCAGAAAAAAGTTTCATAATCGTTATTGATGATGTAAATGGATTAAGTCAAACACAGGACTTTGCCAATTGGTATAAAAGCTTAGCAGATACTTTGGCACTAACAGATCATTATGGGAAAACAAAGGTGGCGTTTATTTTAACCAGTTATCCTGATAAATTAAATAAATTACATGAACATAATCCATCATTTTCCAGAATATTTCACCATTATGACTTACCAGAACTAAATGAGGATGAAATAAGGGAATTTTATATGGAAAATTTTGAGCTGGCACAAATAAAAATAGATAATCAATCATTATATTTGATGAACTACTATTGTAGTGGAATGCCAACAATGATCAGGAAATAGGGGATGCAGTATTTTGGATGATTGATTCAACAAGAAAAATTAACACAGAATTAACATTAAAAGGTGTCATTATAGCCGGAAAGAACATTGGAAGAAAATACTTGAAACCCGAACTTGATAAAAACATTCAAAGCGAAAAGTATAAGATAATATTTGAGAAAATTAGTGAAATTGTGATAAATGATGGAACGGATAAGTTCATTAAGAAAGATATTTCTGAAGTATTATCCTGGGAAGAAAAAAGTAGTTTCAACGGTTTTTTATCCTAAAATGAATACCC
>MVAA01000128.1 GCA_003266105.1 Methanosphaera sp. rholeuAM6 | reverse complement strand
TGTTCCGAAGTTGGAGTTGTTAGGAGTTGTGATGTTACAGTTTTCTAGTGTTACATTTCCGTTAAAGGTGTAACTCTTGTTTAGTGTCGTGTCTGTTATTGTGTAGTTTCCGTTTATTGCTGAGATGTATGGCAGTAGTCTTGTTATGTTGTCTGTGATTATTTCACCGTTTCCTGTTATTTTACCATTTTCAGTAAATACAGTGTTTTCATCTATATATATTCTTCCGTTGTTTTCTATTGTGGCATCGATTGTACAGTTGTTAAGGGTCAGATTGTCCTGGTTTACTTTATTTGTGTTGATTGTTTTATTGGTTAAGACAATGTTTCCTGTGTATTTTGTTAGATAGTCAGCAATTTTCTGTGTGTCATTCATTATGATGTCACCATTTCCTTTAAGGCTGAAATTAGGGCCAATTACTGTATCGTCAGATATTGTTAATACACCATTGTTTGTTACAGCACCATTTATTGTGGCATTGGTAAATGTCATCTTGTTTGAGTTGGTTACTGATCCTGTTGTTGTAGTGTTTTTGAGTGTTGTTTCCGAGGTGGAAGATCCCCATATTATTCCGCTTAATGTGGAGTTTTCGATGGTTAGTTTTCCATAGTTGTTAATCTGTTTGGTGTAATTTCCTAATTCCACGATTCCTTCATCATAGAATCCTGGAAGGTATGGGAAGATTTGTGTTAGATTTTCCGCAAATACGTGTCCAGTACCGGTTATTCTGAAGTTAGAATCTAAGATTATATCATCACTTAGAATTAATGTGCCACTGTTACCTATTTGAGAATTCAGAGTTGAATTTGTAATATTTAATATTCCTTTGTTAATAAATGCTGAAGAGGAATTTAACAGTGAATTTTCAAGGGTTACATTACCGTTGTTTTGTATTTGACCAATAATTGTTGAATTACGAATAGTTAAATTTCCATTATTAGTTTTAGGGTTGATTGTCATATTTTCCAAGACATAGTCACCATTATATGTATAAAGGTATGGGATTATTCTGTTAGTATCATTAATTATAACTTCTCCACTACCCATTATATAGAAATTTGGACCGAAAATGACATCGTCGCATATGATTAAAGTACCGCTGTTGGATATTTCTTCATCAACAGTAGAATTCTTAATAGTTAATGTTCCTTCATTGCTAAATACTGCTGTCTTGTTCATTATTGAATTTATAACAGTAAGATTACCATAATTGAAATTGGATATAAAGTATGTTGAATTTTCAATCACATAAGTTCCATTTAAATGAGTCATATAAGGAGCCAACTTATTGGAATCATTGATAAAGGTTTGACCATGTTCTTCAATGGCAAAGTTTTCACCAAAGATAACATCATCACAGATGGTAAGATTACCATAATTAGCTATTCTATTGTTTATTGTTGCATTACGGATTGTCAAATTACCATAATTTGTTTTTTCTACGGAAATAATCTGATTTTCAAAGACATATGTTCCATTTAATACTACAAAATATTGTATTAAATCAGTACGGTTAGAAATGACATTTCCAGAACCACCTATGTAAAATTTATCTCCAAAGATAACATCATCTGTTATTGTCAAGTTTCCATTATTTGTAATTCCACCATTTATATAGTCATACAATATAATATTACCTGAATTTGTAATGTAATAGAATGTGGAATTACGGATAGTTAAATTACCATAGTTAGTTTTTCCTTTGGTAATGTTCATATTTTCTATAGTAAAATTTCCATTCAAATCAGTTAAATATAGTGCTAAGTCAGTACGGTTTGTAATAATATTTCCAGAACCTGAAATTGCAAAATTTTCACCAAATGTAACATCATTTGTAATTATTAGATTTCCATAATTTGTTGTAGTACTGTTAATACAGGAGTTAACTAACGTTAAATTTATATAGTTTTGAATTCTATGATTGATTGTTGCATCATTGATTGTTATGTTACATCCGTTGTTAAATCTAGTATATCTTGAAGTTGGTTTAGCACTTAATGTTTGGTTGTTTGCATTGAT
>MVAA01000055.1 GCA_003266105.1 Methanosphaera sp. rholeuAM6 | reverse complement strand
ATATGCTATTAGGGATTTGTTATTGATGGAGTCAATATGCTGGAATAAATTCTGATTACTATGCCAAATATTGATAATTGCTAAAAATACTATGAAATATGTTGTTATATTCAATGAATTAGAAAAAAATGCTCCCCATTCTGGACTCAATGGTTGAGGAATTTTCAACACTAAAATTGTTATAACAATTGCTAAAACAGCATCATAAAAAGTTTCAAATCTATTCTTATCCATATTATTAAATATAGTTTAAAAGTAAATAAATTTTATTTTTTCTTGATATACTATTGAATAATCTAGTATAATCAATTAAACAAATTACTTCATTTTAGTTATTCCTAAAATTGATTTATATTAAAAAAAGAAAAATAATTAAAGAAATTGTTAACTATCCCTACACACCTCCAAATACTTGGGAATGCTAAACAATATCTACGTTATTATTGAGTTAATTTGGTTTGGCACTATGATATTTGTATTTTTTAAGAAACATTACTGTGATTATTAGAGTTGCAATAACTGAAATTATATTAGCAATCATTGCAGGCAATCTTAAGCCTTCCGGAGCTTGTAAAATATATCCAAAAGTGATTAAAGTACACACCACTGCAGGTGCCAATGCAATAATGTATTGCATTTCATTTTTAATCAGATATGCTGATGCGGCAAATAGCACTATTGTAGCTACTATCAANNACCAGGCAAAATATCTCCAAATTAAACTGAAATCAATAAATGTTAATCCAAATGATATTAAAAACAATGGCACCGCCAATTTTAACCGTGACATTATTTTTTCGTTGTTGAGCTTAAGTTGATCTGCTATTGTAATTCTTGCACTCCTAAGTGCAGTATCTCCTGAGGTGATTGGACAGACAACAACTCCAATAATGGTTAAAACCAAACCAACACGACCTACCAATGTTGTTGCCATTTCATAGACTCCCACTGCCGGAGATGTACCATAAATTGCCGCAAGCTGTGGCTGACCGTGGAAAAATGCCATTGCAATTGCTGCCCAACAGAGCGCAACCAAGCCTTCCAAAACCATTGCTCCAAAAAATACTGGTCTTGCATCATTTTCATTTTTCATACATCTTGCAACAATCGGTGATTGGGATGCATGAAAACCGGAAATGGCTCCACATGCAATAGTAACAAACAAATATGGGAAAATGCTTTTTTCAGTCAAATACAGCCCCTGTGTTGTAAACTCTGGAATGGAATATGATGGGTTTAAGATTAAACCTCCAATCATTAACACTGCCATAATCAATAGTAATGCTCCAAAAATGGGATATGCCTTTCCAATAATCTTGTCAACAGGAAATACTGTTGCAACTAAAAAATAAATGAATATTATAGTTACGCAGATAAGTACTGGAATACTGGTCAAATTTGCAATCAAGTCTGCTGCTCCCTTTGCAAAAGTGGCTGCTACAAGAACACCTGTGATTACCATTAGAATCGCAAGGATTTTTTCAATACTGTTTCCCAAATATTTTGAAACAATACTTGGCATTGTTAATCCATCTTCCCGCAGAGACATGAATCCTGAGAAGAAATCATGAACCCCTCCAATGAAGATAGTGCCCAATACTATCCATAAGAATGCTGCCGGACCAAAGAGTGCTCCCTGTATGGCTCCAAAAAATAGGTCCCAAACCTGCAATGTTTAAAAAATGAACCAGGAAATTCTTAACCTTAGACATTGGTATGTAGTCAATGCCATCCTGCAATCTATATGCCGGTGTTTGACGAGTCTCATCTACACCCACTGTTTTTTCAACAATCTTTCCATAAACAAAATATGATGCAACCAATACTAAAAAACAAATGACAAAACTATACATAACTATGTTTTTAGTAATTTAATTATAAAAATCTTTTTTAAAAAATCAATATAATAAAACAATTATTATAAAATTAGAAGTAATAATGAGAAATTAGACTTAAAGATAGTTGTCACAAGTAATCCATCTTTAGAAAAAAAGAGTTTTGGAGAGGAAAAAATGCAAGAGATTTAATTTTCTTTAAATAATTTACATTGCTCGTTATAGAATTTTTCTTTTTTAGGATTTCCTATTTTTTTATATTGTACCCCAAGATTACTTGCCTTATTAATTAGATCATCTTTATTTTCCTCATTAACTTCATCTAAGGATATGTATTCATTTAAGGAATCATTATATTCTTTTTCTTTTAAGAGTAAATCTTTCAATATGTTGATTTTTTCATTTTTAAATTTTATTTTGGATAATGCTTTTTCACGAACATCCAAATATTTTGCATTCATTGCAATATCAAGAAGTAAATCATCATCATCTATTTGATTAACTGCATGCATACGTTTGACTTTAATATCATCATCACAGTTATTTCTTAATTTAGTTTCATCAAGGGTTTCAAACTTAACATTAACTTTTTTCAGAGCAATGTTTATTACTTCCTCATCATAGTTACTTTCAGATATGTCTATTAGCACGTTATCATCGTTGATTAGCTTTACTGCTTCTTTAACAACGTTTAAACCATATTTTGTGTTAACTGTTTCATCATAATATTTGTTAACTATCTCAATTAATGTTTCTTCATCCGTTATTTGTTTTACTGCAATTTCTCGTATATCAAAGATGTCATTTTTTGTGTATTCAGTATTTGATGTGTCAAATATGATTTCTTTTAATAAGTCATTGTTTGTTATTTGTTTTGCTGCCAGTTCCCTGATTTCAAAGATGTTTTCATCATTTTTTATTATTTCAAACAGTTTGTTTTCATCGGTTAATACCCGTATTGCTTCTTTAAGCACTTCAAATTTTACATGTTTTGCTATTAATCCCATTTTATCACATTCAAATGTTTATTTATTGGCTAAATTATTCTTTCTTACTTCTTGCTAAGTATGCTTGCTACTACGTAAAGTCCAAGAACTGCACTTATAACAAATCCTACAAATCCGATGGCAGAAATTTCAAATATTTTTGGTCCTTTATCTGCCACTATTGCCTGAGAAGAACCAATTATTAATGCAGACAATATCAATGATATTGAAATCTGATTCTTAAAGCTATCCAGACCTGTATGAACTAAATGTACTTCTATTTCTCCTCTTTCAATTTTGTTAATGGTACTGTTTATTCTGTCAGGTAAGTCTTTAAGTAAATTTTCAATCTCCATCATATAATTTAAACTGCCTGTTGCAATATTTGTTGGATTAAATTTTTGAGCTATGATTTGATAGGATAATTTTTGAACTTCCTCTGCTGCATTAAATTCTGGATCCAATTTGCTTCCGGTATCTTCTATGAGTGCTATTCCTCTACCAATCATCACAAATTCTCTTGGAAGAATTACATTGTGTTTAATCATTGTGTTGACTAATTTTTCAAATATTCCATCCATCTGATTCAATTCGGCACCCATATAACGACCTAATAAATCTTCAATATCCATTCTTAATTCTTCAGTGTCCTGTTCTGGAGTAATTATTTTCATGTGCACCAATTGTTTTATAAGGTTGTTTGAATTTCTTTCCAACAATAATATTATTAAACGTGCCAGGTCTGAACGGAATTCTTCAGTTAAGATACCCATCATTCCAAAATCAATATAACATACTTTTCCATCTTTTGTTATGAACATGTTTCCAGGGTGTGGATCTGCATGGAAGAAACCGTCAAGAATCACCTGTTTAAAGTATGATCTGACACCGTAATTTGCAATGGTTTTATTATCTATTCCCTCTATTTCGTTATCAAATAATTCTGTTACTTCAATTCCATCAATAAGTTCCATGGTAATTACCTTATCGGAACAGTAGTCGGAATATACTGTTGGAATTTTAATGTAATCTTCATGTTCAAAGTTATGTGTGATTTTCTGCATGTTCATAACTTCTTCCATGTAGTCAAGTTCTTTGAAAATGGATCTTTCAAATTCCTTAACAAGAGCAGGTAAATTGTATGTTCTGGTTTTGGTAATATATTTATCTGATTTTACTGCTATTTCTTTCATTATTTTTACATCTGCTGCAACAACATCGTATACTCCCGGTTTTTGAACTTTAACAGCTACTTTTTCACCAGTATCTTTGAGTGTTGCTTTATATACTTGACCAATTGAAGCAGATCCTAGAGGATTTTCATCAAATTCAGAGTACATTTCTTCTAATGGTCGTCCCAATGTTACTTCTATTACTTCCCTCATCTCGTTAAATGGGGTGGTTTGAGTATCATCCCTTAATTTTTTAAGGTCTTCGGCCATATCAACGCCTATTAAATCAGGACGTGTACATAGTATCTGACCTAATTTAATAAATGCCGGACCTAACTCTTCCATTGCTAAGCGTAAACTATCTGAATCAAGGTCTTCATCAAAACTTTCATCATTTTTACGTTTAGATCTTAGTAATTTTCCCAAATTATGTTTTTTTGCCACTTTAACAATTTCATTAAATCTTTCTCTAGACTTGATTTCTGTATTATTCTCTGATGCCATTGCCCTCACCAAATATTTTAAATATCTGTTATTTAATCCAAACAATTATATTCTACCCAAAACATTAACTGTTTCAGTTTCCTTTTTTAGATATAATTAACTATAATATATAGTTTATTTAAACAGTATATATATTTGTTTAAAATATAGTTTATTACCTAACTTAATTGATAAATGTTTTAACCTATTTGTCAGTTGAGATTTCATTAACTTTTTCAGGAAAAACTTCCATTATTACTTATTCTAAGTGTGCTTGATTATGAATATATAACATTCTATTTCTGCCTTAATTAGTCTCCAAACTTGTTCAATTGGATTTAAATGAGGAGATCTTTTTGGTAAAAATATCAAATCAATGTTTAATATTTTCGCAATTCTTAACATAAATTTAGATCCATGTGGTTTAAAATTATCTAATACCAATTTAATTGTTTTTTTCAGATTTTAATTCTTTTTCAAGATTGGATTCTTCTAATAATGATTCTATAATCTTTTTGTGTTTATTTCTGCATTTAGTGATGTTGTTTAGTAATTGGTTTTTACAGTTTTTTCTAATTTTATCAGCTAATTTTTCAGTTGAATCGTTTTTGTTTCGTTTTAAAGATCTTTTTATTTTTTCAATGAACTCTTTAGGAGCCATATTGTCTTCAATTAATAAATCATCTATCAAATCCTCAACATCCATCACTTCATCCAATATTAAATCTAAATTGTTGTATGTTGTTTTGTTAGTGATGTTTGCTAGTCTGATTTCCATGAATGATATTGCTATTTCTGGTGCAGTAGATGATTTGGTTAAGCATAATACTGATTTTCCATTAATTGCTTGTCCACCAACTAAGTTAGAAGTAATTTTGTTACCATTTACTATTTTGATATGTTCCATCCCTTGTTTAAATAATCCCCTTCCTACGTAAGGTTCAGTTAATACTTTGCATTGATCATAAAATACTATTAAATCATCTTTTTG
>MVAA01000084.1:18488-18688 GCA_003266105.1 Methanosphaera sp. rholeuAM6 | reverse complement strand
CTAAACAACACAGTACAACAACAAGCAGAAACCATTAACGCATTAAATCAAACTGTACAAGAACAACAGGCAAACATAGAAAACCTCAACCAAACAATCCAGGAACAACAAGCAAACATAGAAAACCTCAACCAAACAATCCAAGCATTAGAAGAAATGATTAACAACTTAAACAGTAACCTCACAGATGCTAACAACAA
>MVAA01000084.1:18122-18275 GCA_003266105.1 Methanosphaera sp. rholeuAM6 | reverse complement strand
AACAATAGGAAACCTAGAAAACAACCTAACACAAGCAAACAACCAAATAACAGACCTAAACAACACAGTACAACAACAAGAAACAACAATAGGAAACCTAGAAAACAACCTAACACAAGCAAACAATAAAATAGATGAACTAAACAACACAGT
>MVAA01000084.1:0-18069 GCA_003266105.1 Methanosphaera sp. rholeuAM6 | reverse complement strand
AACAAGAAACAACCATTGACACACTCAACCAAACTGTACAGGAACAACAGGAAAGTATCAACCAACTTAATGAAAAAATAGATGCTATCACAAAAATCCTTGAAGAATTAACCAATAAGGAAACCACTTTAACAATTGATGAAATTGAAGATGCCAGAGCCAGCACACCTATAACCATTTCCGGTAAATTAGTTGATAGAGCAGGTAAACTTATTCCTGACCAAACAATTACCCTAACAGTAAATGGTGAAGATAAAACTGTAACAACTGCTAACGGTAAATTTGAATACACAGCAACATTCACAACCGGTGAACAGACAGTTACAGCTAATTATGCTGGTACAGCTAATTATGATGCATCAAATGCAACAATCACATTCAATGTTGAAAAAGCAGATTGTGTTGTCACCATAGATGAAATCACTCCTGTAAAATTTGGTGAAAATGTCACAATCATAGGAACATTTATGAATGTTAACGGTAAAGCTATAGCAAACAGTAATGTGAAAGTTCAGATTAACGGTCAAGTATATTATGCAAAAACCAACAGCAAAGGAATATGGACACTTAGTGCCAAAGTAACTAAAGCCGGTGAAAATACCGTAACTGCAGCTTATGGTGGAAGTGCTAATTACAATTCATATTCAACTGATGCAACATTCACAGCTGACAAACAGGATCTTGATATAACTGTTGATGATGTTTCATTTACTGAAAACAACTTCACATTATCAGGAGTCTTCAAAGATAAAACTGGTAAAGTAGTTAAAAACACCAAAGTAAGAGTATATGTTAACGGTAAAAATGAATATGTAATGTCTGATGATTCAGGTAAATTCACCTATTCAACAGCAGTTACTAAAAATACAGTAACATACTATGTAGCTTATGGTGGTTCAGCATCATATAATGCATTTACAGGTGCTAAAACTACAATCAGCGCATAATTAAGCAGATTTTCATGGATGAATAAAATAGACTTTTTTATTCATCACTTTTTAAATTTTTTTTATACTACACTATTTTTATGATTCAAATACTATACGAAAAGTATTGCTTTCAACCAAATACATCCCCATATTAATTTTCCAGATAATCATCATACCTGAACTGGTTTTTAAAAGATGTTTTAGAATTTTATAAAGTTTAAATTAATTTTAAAATATTTTTTCAGCACTAATGAATAAAAAAAACATAATATTATATACATTAAGTTTAAAAGATAAACATTATGTGTAAAAATTTTGGAAACAGATTGTAAGTATTTCTAAAGTTTTTTTTATTAAAATGAATAATGGGGGTCGTAACAATTACATCCAATAAAACAAAGGTCATGTTATCAATCTTATTAATCATATTTGTTTTTATGATGATAACAAATGTTTCTGCCAACAGTACAAATGATACTGTGCAAAAAAATATTGTTGAACAAAAGGATAACATGCAGGATACAGTTAATATTGATGAATCTGGAAGTGTTAAAGATAATGCTGAAATAACCAAGAAAACAGTTAACGATACTGTTAAAGAAGATGCTTCCACTAAAGTTGACCCAGAGATTCGTTTAAGCGGTTCCGAGATTCATCCTGGTGTGAAAAAAACATTTCTTGCCCTACTGCCACAGGATTCCAAAGGAACTGTGACCTTCAGGATAAGCAAAACCAACATATCACCCAAAATCAAAGTGGAAGATGGTCAGGCAAGCTATACATACACCATACCAAAAACGTTCAATTCACAGAAGTATTATCTCTACGCAATATATTCAGGGGACAGCAAATATAATGCCAAACGTGTCAATGCAACGTTAATATTAACTCCTGAAGGTGGAAAGGTTAATGCCAGCATGACTTTGAAAAATCATACGACAAAATACAATACTGCCAAGAAACTAACAGTGAAACTCAATAAGGATGCAACAGGTACTGTTGTATTTAAGGTAGACAACAGAAACATTTCAAAGGCCGTGAAGATAAAAAACGGCACAGCATCATATACCTATACGACAGGTTTAACTCCGGGCAACCATACATTAACGGCAGTCTATTCGGGAAACTTCAAGTACGAACCGACAAACGTATCCTCCAATCTGACAATCAATAAGTTAAAGTCAAAACTAAACGTGACAAAAGTAACTGCCAAGGCAGGTAATATAACCCTGTTTACGGCTACCGCTACAGATGAATTGGGACGAAAGATTAAGAACATGAAGGTTCAGTTTAGATTGAACGGTAAATTCATTGGTTCCAACAAGACAAACAGCAAGGGTGTTGCCAAGCTGTATTATAAGATACCTTCATCATTGTACACCAAGACAAACAACATTACAGTTAATACCATAACAACAAAGACAATAATGAACTCAACAAGAAAGACAACATTAACGTTAAAGCAACTGAAAACCAAGGTAATGGTTCCCAACATTTCAACCAAACCTTCAAAGACTATTGTTATTACCGCAACCGTTGTTGATGAGTTCAACAACTACGTGACCAAGGGTACTGTGACATTCAAGAAGGGAAACAAAACCCTTAAAACAGTGAAGGTTTCCAATGGATTCGCCAAGTATACATACAAATCCAACTACCAGACATCAAATAAGACATACATCTATGCAATATATAAGGGAGATTGGAAGTATGCATCCAAAACAGGACGTGGAACATATAAGGTTACCAAACTTAAAACAACAATATCCCCTAACTTTGTGGATGCCAAACCAAATTCTGTTGTGACATTAACGGCAATAGTACGTGACCAGAATCAGAATCATGCAACCGATGGTACTGTCAGATTCAGCATCGGTTCAAAGGTTATAGGAAAAGCCAAAGTAAAGGATGGTGTGGCAACTCTTAAATACACTTTAAGATCATATAAGGCAAAGGACTACAGGATTAAAGCAGAATATCTTGGTACAAAGGTTTATAAGCCAAGTTCAAGTTTGAACACGTTAACCGTTTCACGCTATGACACCACAATCAAAGGCGGTCAGGTCAATGCGGTAGCAGGTGAAAAGACAACCATCACTGTCAGTGTAACCGATGATGAGAACTATAAGGTAAACAAGGGTCAGATCAAGTATTACATCAACAATGAGTATATAGGTACTGCGGGCGTTTCAAAAGGAACCTCATCAATAACATACGTTCCACCAAGTGCATACGATGGAAAGACCGTAACGTACTATGCAAACTACGTTAAAAATGATTTCTATGAATCAACATCATACAGTAACACGATGATTGTAGCCCATCAGAAAACTGTATATGTCAGTCCTAACGGTAGCGACACCAATTTGGGAGACCAGGCACATCCATTTAAAACCCTTCAGCATGCAGTAAGTCACATTACACTCTTTGGTACAATTAAGTTAAGCAGTGGTACTTTCTATGCTTCAGGAATAAAGCTTGATGAATCCATCAGCATAGTCGGTAGTGGAAGGGACAAAACCTTTATTGATGGCTCATCAAGTGGCAGTTCCATATTCAATATCAGCAAAAGAAATGTGCTTCTCACAATAGACGGCATAACAATACAAAACGGTAAAAGCAACACTGAATTTAGTGCCGGAGCAATCGTAACATCAGGTAAATTAAACATCAACAATTCAAGATTCAGAAACAACATTGGAAGCGGAGCCTATTCAGGTGGAGCAATATATACCAATGGAATACTTACTGTTACAAACACGGAATTTGTCAACAATGTGGTAAGCAACGTTAACAGTCAGGGAGGAGCAATAAGAAGTTACTCCAACACTACATACATAACAGACTGCAGATTTGATTCAAACAGGGTAACAGGAAGCAACTCAACCGGAGGTTCAGTAATCTATGCCGACTCATCCGATGTCATAATTAACGGTACAACCTTCACAAAAAATACTGCGACAGGAAAATACGTTACCGGAGGAGTAATTAGAAGCATTTACGGAGCTGTTGTAATAGATAAAAGTACATTCACGGTTAACACTGTAACATCAACAGACACTGCCGTGGGAGCAGTTGTAGGAGCACTCAGCAGTGGTGTATCCATACAAAATTCAGCATTCACATCAAACAGTATTGAAGCCGTTAACTCAGCGGGAGGAAGCATAGTATATGTTGAAACCGCTGCCTTGGAGATGTCAAACTCCAAAATAAATTCCAACAAAGTTAGCGGAAAATACGTGTATGGTGGTGCAATATACTCATATAAAGCTGTTACAGACATAAACAACAGTGAATTTAATGCCAACACAATAAATGCAAGTGCCAACGGATATGGAGGAGCATTATATTCTCTAAGTGGAAACGTGACAGTAACACGAAGCAAATTCAACAACAACACAATAAAATCAAAAGACATAGCACTGGCCGGAGCAATATACACATATTCAACAACAACAATTAGCAATTCAAGCTTTGAAAACAATAACATTAATGCAACAAGTCTTGGTGGAGGAGCAATAGCAAATATGGGTGATTTAACTGTCACACAAACAAACTTCATTGACAACTATGCATACAATGCAGGAAATGCAATAACAACGACAACTACTGCAATAAACAGTATCAACAACAACTACTGGGGTTCATCCAGTCCAACATGGAGCAATTTACTCTACAGTCTGGCTGCTCCAACATCATACTCAAAAACCAAATTCAATATGTGAAGTTAGACAAATATACTGTCTAACATCACTTCTCCCTTTTTATGGGGAATAAAAAAAGATTTAAACTATTTCTATCATATTTTATATTCCAAATTAAAAAATACATATATACCGTAAATATAGAACAAATACTATAACCCAAGGAATGATACAAATTAACTTAACGATGTGTTTATCATGAATGTTTTATCAGCAATGGCAGGAATAAATGATGGAGAATTCTGTAAAAAGTTTACAAAACAGGGCGTGGACTTAATAACTCTTGGAGGATTTAATCTTGATTTAGAAACCTTCAAGGCAGGACTTGAAAATATCACAAAATATGATAGAAAGGAATTTTTCACGTGCCCACATCATATATCGGAGGATATTGATGAATTTATTGAAGAAATACACGAATATAACCCTTCATGGAATGGATTAATAAGTGTTAACCTGAGAGCGGCTCATGATAACTCATTCGGTGTACTGTATAAAAACAAGAATATTGATATTTTTGAAATCAATGCACATTGCAGACAGAATCCAATGATTGAAGCAGGTACCGGTCAGGCATTACTGTCGAATACTGATTTGTTGGCAAGTATGCTTGAGGAAGTTACCACCAATTCCAACAAGGACATCAGTGTTAAAATCCGTGCCAACGTTGAAGGTGTCGACATATTTTCAGTTATTGAACTTATCGAAAGTTATGACGTTAAATACCTACATGTTGATTGCATGAAAGAAAATGTTGACACGGCGGATTACGACATTCTAAACAGAATCTCTTCCAAAACCGGCCTACATGTAATTGGAAATAATTGCGTTAGAACACGCGAGGATTACGTGAAGATGCTTGACAATGGGGCAGATAGCGTTTCGGTTGCAAGAGCGGCACTTGAAGGAGATATTGACCACATATTCCTCTAGTTATACCTATACTTCAAAAACATGCTTTAACCCCCTTATTATAATTATTTTATCAGAGTTTGAAAAACTTCTTTTTAGAAATGACTCTTTTTAGAAAAATTATTATAATTGAATGAAGAAAATATATATTATATATGAAAACATGAAAGAAATAGAGATTTAACAATTATTATAACATTGACCAATAAATAAGGAGTGATAAGAATGGGATGGGACGATGCACCGGCTCATGTATGTAGGGGAGGAGATGCCAGGGGACTTGCATTTTGTTGTCCTCCAGTAAAACCATGTCCTGTACATACAAAACTTGCAGAAATAGGACTTAGTCCACAGGAATTCGTAAACATTAAACAGGAATTTGGTAAGAAAACGAAATTGGGTGTGGGAGCTTCAACATGCTTCGGTTCTCTTATATGGTGCTGTAAAGCATCAAAACCTTGTCCGCTAAGGGATATGGAACTGCAGTTAAACGACATTTCACACGATGAATACATGACACTCAAAAAACAGTTGGCTGAAGAAATACTTAGCCACGTGAAAAACAATAAGGTAACATATACCGACAATGACATAAACGCTTTGGCCGAAACATTCAACATATCCTTTGATGAAGCCAAACAGGCTTTGGAAGAATCAAATAATGATATGAAAGCCGCCATTAAAAACCTAAGACTTAAAAGTTTATAAGATATCGATCTTTTAAACATATTATAATTTTTTTTTGAACAACATTTTTACATAAAAAATCTGCAGAGTTGTAATTGACATGGGACTTACTCCGTTATTTTTTGAAATGAACAACAAAAACGTTTTAATAATTGGTATGGGAAGCGTTGGTATTCGCAGAGCAAGAAGATTTCTTGATGCTGATGCAAATGTATCCATCATAGCACACAGTATTGACCCTGAAATAAAGGAGGAATTTATTGAAAAGGGGGCCAAATTCTATCATGATGAAGACCGTGACAGATTACTGGATGAATGCGACCTTGTTGTTGTTGCAACAAACGACCATGAACTAAACAGGGAAATATCCCTGAAAGCCAAGGACAAACTAGTTAACTGTGCAAGTGATATAACCCTAAGCAACATTATCGTACCGTCCACATTCAAGTTGGGCAGCGTTAGCGTATCATTATACACCGATTCGAAAAGTCCTCTTATGGCAAAGGAATTGCGAAAGAAGATACAGAGTGTGATAACCCCTGAAGACATTCTAAATATTGAATTACAGGAACATGTAAGACAATTGTTAAAGGACAAATTTGATTCACAGGCACAGAGAAAGGAATGGATGATAAAAATTAAAGAAGATGAAACCGTTCAGCAATACATTAAAGAAAACAATCTGGAATCTGCAATAGAATATGTTCAAAAAAAATTACTGTTAAATTAACCATAATTGAACAGAATGCTGATTAAAATTAAGTATTATTAAAGCAAGATATAATAAAATAAGTGAAATAACAAAAAGGAATACAACAGTATATAATGGGGAGATTAACTGATGCTAGTAAACATGAGAGTAGACTTTAAAATTGCTGACGTAGGATCAATGGAAAATTCATACGCAAAGCTTGATGCTTTAAACGAGAAGATACATAAAAATACAAAAGTTTTAGAAGAAATAAAACTTAAAACATGTAACCGTTATGAAATTTATCTGATAACGGAAAAGGACGTTAACATACCAACAACCACATTCATCGTAGAAAAAGGTGACAACGCCATAAATCACCTGCTTAGACTAGCATCAGGTCTTGAATCAATGATAATGGGTGAAGACCAAATTCTTGGACAGATAAAAGAGGCACGTAAAAAGGCCATTAAGGAAGAAACTATCGGTCCAAAACTGGAAAAGGTTTTCACAAAAGCCATACACGTTGGCCAGTCAATAAGAAAAAATACTCATATTAACGAGGGAGGAGTATCTGTTGGAAGTGGAGCAGTAGAACTCATAGAAGAAAAATATGGAACACTTCACGGCAAAAACGTGCTGATTGTAGGTGCCGGTGAAATGGGAACAGTTGTTGCTAAAGCATTGCTTGACAAGCAAACCAATGCCATTGTAGTGGCAAACCGTACTTTTGACAAGGCACAGCAGTTAGCTGATGAACTGGACGGTACCGCAATCAAGTTTAAGAAAATGGATGAATCACTGCACAAAATTGACATTCTTATAAGTGCAACAGGTGCACCCCACCCTCTGATTGACAAGAAAAGATTGTCATTCCTACCTCCTGAACATCTTGAAAGAATGATTATGCTGGATCTTGCCAACCCACGTGACATCAAGGAAGACGTTAGGGAACTTAATGTACAGCTGTACAACCTTGATGATCTTCGTTACATCAGGGACAAAAACATTGAAAAACGTGTGAAAGAAGCCGAGAAAGCAGAAATAATTATTGAAGCTGAAACCACTCTTTTAAAGGATGCTCTTAAACAAATGGAAATTACTCCAATACTGTCTGCACTTAATGTTGAAGCGGAGAAGGTCAGAAAATCAGAGCTTGAAAAGACTCTGCACATGCTTGACGTCTCGGATAATGATGCTAAAAAGCTTGAAATGCTAACACACAGTATTGTGGACAAGATGCTCTTTAACATTATCAAAAACCTTAAACAGGCAGTAAGCAATGATGATGACGAAACAATCAGTGCGGCTAAGAAGATACTTGTTGAATATACAAACGAATAATATACTGAAATCTTCCACCCCAACTTTTTACTATTTTTAATGAAAAATTATTAGTACATGTACATTTAAGCAAGTAATATCATACCGTTCATACTAAACCATTACAATAATTAATTTTATTATGAATAATTTGATGAATGTTCATTCAAACTATATGTTTAAACAGTCAAGAATTACTGTATTAAACAAGTATAAACCGAGCAATTAACAAAAGTAATATAAAGTGTTATCTATATAATCTTAAACAGACAATAACTTATGTCATTGCAACAATATGGGGGCAAAAAACACATGTACAAAAAAATATTATTACCAACAGACGGTTCAAAAAACTCTGAAAAGGCAATTGAACACGCACTAAGCATTGCAGAACATGAGGATGCTGAAATCGTGATTCTCAACGTAGTTGACAGTGTCTATCTAACGGGATTGCCTGAAGAAGACCTGATAACAAAATCAGAAATGATACTTGAAGAAGAAAGTAAAAAGGTAACATCAAGAGTGGAAACAATCATCAAAGAACTTGAAGAAGAAAAAGGTGATGAAAGCAAGGACATAAAAATGAGTACAAGAACCATTGAAGGAAATGCTGCCGACGTCATACTTCAAATATCAGAAAAGGAGGATATTGATCTGATAGTAATAGCAAGTAGTGGAAAACACATGCTTGACAGGTTCCTACTGGGAAGTGTAACGGAAAAAACTGTTAGACACACCAAAGTACCGACTCTTGTTATTCCAAACAAAGGAGACTAAAAATCTCCTTCAACAAACTTTTTAAATAAATATTCACATCCAGACTATTTTTCGGATATTACACACAGCCATTCTGGAGTTACCGGTTCAACCTCAGCAATATCACCCTCATCATAATTATCATCAATCAACCTTTCATCATATCCCTCTGCCGTAACGGTTTTAATAAGCTTCTTGTTCTCTTTTCGTTTTCTATTGTAAACTGTTATTCTGGAATATTCAGCCTGTTTCAGTAATTCAATCAACTCTTCATCAGTGTAAAAGTTACAGCCTTCTTCCCTGGCCACCTTTTCTATTTCCGGTGCGTATATACCATTGGCATCCAAAACTGCACAAAATTTTCCATTGGGTTTAAGTACTCTTTTTACTTCCTTAAATGATTCTACTATTGTTGGCCAAAAGTATACCGTTTCAAATGCAGTTACAACATCAAACGTATCGTCTTCAAATGGCATATCCTGTACATTTGCTTCCATTACTTCAATTTCACCCTTTTGCACCAGATGATTATTCAGTTTCTTTGATTTTTTTACGCTGGTACTGCTGTAATCCACACCATATGTTTTTGCTTTTGGTGATTTTTGATGAAGCCTTTTGATGTTTAATCCACTGCCGCAACCGATATCCAGTATCACATCATCTTCCCCAATATTCATGTGTTCTATTGCCCAGAGTGAGACTGGTGTATGATGTTTGTCCATCTGATCCAGGAGTGCTTCCCCTTCTTTTCCTTCCGGTTTTCCAAATCTTACTTTTTCTTCTGTCATATTCCCATTCCCCTTTTAATGCGTTTCTGCTTTAATTATCTGTTGAAAAAAGTTATTAAGAATTTGGAGTATAAGTTATAATAGACTAAGTTTTTAGTAATAATAAATAAAGTTATAACATATAATTAATGTAGAAATAAGTTATAAAAATATAAGTTATAAATTAAAACTAATAAACTTATAACTTTTAAGTGACTAAGAAAATAAATTATTCCAAGAAAAAATAAAAACAAGGAAAAAAAGATAATTATATATCGCTGGTTATTAAATTAAAATAATTCAATGGAATATTTAGATAATTATTATCATATCAACAGAAAAATTTAATGGAGGAAACACAACTTGGCATATGAAGGATATCTCAAAGAATTTCTGGAACTATCCGACATAACAGTAGGAGATAAGATAAAAGTAACAAAACCCGGCATGGAACATGAAGGAATGTTACTTGAAAAACCAGACTATTCAAACGAGAACACATTAATAGTAAAACTGAGTAGTGGATACAACATTGGAATAGATGTTAAAAACGCTAAAATAGAAAAGATAAGCGAAGGAAAAAAACCTAAAATAGAACTTGACCCTGTAGATAAACAATTCAGTGAAGAAAAGGATAATTTATCAATCCTGTCAACAGGAGGAACTGTTGCAAGTGTAATCGATTATAAAACAGGAGCAGTGCATCCGGCATTCACAGCAGACGATCTTCTAAGGGCAACACCTGAACTGGTTGACTATGCAAACATAACGGCAAAAGCAATATTCAACATCCTAAGCGAAAACATGAAAGTAGAATACTGGAAAGAAACAGCACAAGCAGTATATGATGAAATAAATAATGGAGCAGACGGAGTAATCATAGCACACGGTACGGACACCATGCATTACACAGCCTCAGCTCTCAGCTTCATGCTGGACACACCAGTGCCTGTAGTTCTTACAGGAGCGCAGCGTAGCTCAGACAGACCGTCAAGTGATGCATTCACGAACCTTATGGCATCAGTAAAAGCTGCAAAATCAGATATTGCAGAAGTAAGTATCTGTATGCACAACAACGAGGATGACCCAACATGTGACCTGCATCGTGGAACAAGAGCACGTAAAATGCATACCTCACGCAGAGACACGTTCACAAGCATAAACATGAACCCAATTGCAACCATAACAAACGATGAAATAACAATAAACGACACTGAAGTAAAATACACAAAAAGAGGAGAAGTTGAACTTGCATTAAACAACGAAATATCAGAAAAAGTGGCTCTAATCAAGATGTATCCTGGAATAGATCCTGAAATTGTTGACATATACATTGACAGGGACTATGAAGGCATAGTTATAGAAGGAACAGGTCTTGGCCATTGCAGTGATGAAGTAATAGATAAAATTGCACGTGCAAACGATGAAAAAATACCTGTTGTAATGACTTCACAATGCATATTCGGACGTACCAATATGAATGTCTACAGCAGCGGCAGAAGACTACTGCACTACAATGTAATTCCTGTCAGTGACATGCTGCCTGAAACAGCATACACAAAACTATCATGGGCCTGTGGCCAAACAGATGATGCCGATGAAATACGTAGAATAATGCAAACCAACCTTAAAGGTGAAATGGATACAACATTATCCCAGAAATACTTTATAAAAAACTAGAATAGGAGGAAAATGTTTTATGTCCGAAGATAAATTTAATTACGAAGAACTAGGCTTAATGATGGGATTGGAAATTCACCAACAGTTGGATAGTAAGACAAAACTATTCTGCAGATGTCCAAATTCCTTAACAGACAAACAACCGGAACGTAGAATATACCGTAGATTAAGACCAACACAAAGTGAACTTGGTGAAATTGACAGAGCCGCATATGAGGAATCCCAGAGAAACCTGCAATTTGTATATGAAGCATACAATCACCATACTTGTCTGGTGGAAGCCGATGAAGAACCTCCTGCAAAACTCAACCAGGAAGCCGTGGATATTTCAATCATATTGGCTTCACTTATGAACATGAAAGTGGTGGATGAATTCCATACAATGCGTAAACAGGTAATAGATGGTAGTAACACCAGCGGATTCCAAAGAACTGGTATACTGGCCACCGACGGTTACGTGGAAACAGACTTTGGAAACGTTACAATAGAAACCTTGGGATTGGAGGAGGATGCTGCACGCCGTATAGGTGAAGAGGAAGGAAAAATAGTCTTCAGACTGGATCGTCTTGGAATACCTCTTGCAGAAATTACGACATCCCCAGATATGCATCATCCCGAACAGGTAAAACAGGTGGCATACCAGCTTGGTCAAATTCTGAGAAGTACAAAGGTTAAAAGAGGACTGGGTACCATAAGACAAGACCTTAACATTTCCATCAGGGAAGGTTCACGTATAGAAGTAAAAGGTGTTCAGGACCTTGAGCTTATGCCGACAATAGTTGAAAATGAGGTTCAAAGACAATTAAACCTTATTGACATAGCAAAACAGTTGCAAGAACGTCAGGCAAAGGTAGAAACATGCATATATGATGTAACAGAACTACTTGAAAGCACCGAATCCAAAGTTGTCAAATCAATCCTTGAAGAAAGCAACAGTGGAGTGCTTGCCATAAAACTTAAGGGATTCAAAGGACTAATCGGCAGAGAAGTACAACCCGGCAAAAGGCTTGGAACTGAATTTTCAGAGCATGCCAAAAAGATGGGAGTATCAGGTCTGTTCCATACCGATGAACTACCAAACTATGGTATAACACAGGAAGAAGTAGATAGAATAAACACGGATTTGTTGCTTGAGGAAAATGATGCTTTCATACTTGTAGCCGGACAAAAAGACAAGGCACATAACGCTTTAACGGAAGTTGTTGAACGAGCAAAAGAAGCACTGATAGGAGTGCCTGAAGAAACACGAAGAGCACAGGACAATGGAAATACGGAATACATGAGACCTCTTCCAACAGCCAGCAGAATGTACGTGGAAACTGATATTCCGACAGAAATCATAGACCCTCAAAGAGTGGAAAAAATAGCTTCAAACCTGCCGGAACTACCTGTTGTTAAAAAGGAACGTATACAAAAAGAGTATTCGCTCAGTGAAGAACTTGCAGAGCAACTGGTGCAACGTAACAACGCCGATTTATTCGAGGAAATCAAGAAGGAGCTGCCTGAAATGGATGCCACCAAAATTGCTTCCGACATCGTGTCCACCATACGTGATTTGAAACGTGACGGCTATGATGTTAGCAAACTGGATAAGGATGTTCTTGTAGAGATATTTGCTCTTGTAAACGATGACGTCATACCTGCGGCCAAGACAGAAGTAATATTTAAGGATGCCTGTGAAGGAATCACTCCAGAAGACTCTGTTAAAAAGAATAATCTTGAAAAGTTATCGGAAGACCGCATACTTGTAGGCATACAGGAAATTGTTGAAGAAAACAAGTCAATGATTGAAGAACGTAAAATGGGGGCTATGGGTCCACTTATGGGTAAAGCAATGGCCAAGTTCCAGGGAAAAGCGGACGGACAAACTGTTAGCAAATTACTTACCAAAGAGATTCAAAGCATATTAAACAGTTAAAATATGGTCAGTAAAGTTTTTGATGAAAAATGGAATTAATTAGTTTTAATCCCATATTCTTCCTTTATTCTATTTTTTAATACTTCCCAAAATACTATTTCTTCACCACAACCGGAAATTATTATATTATTGCATTTGGAGTTTTTTATTAATTCTAAAATTTTATTAATCCTTTGTTCAAAGTCAAATTCTATACCATAATATTCTGAATCATATTCATCCTTAATCTGATTATAATACCTGTTTGATGCATCTGTTGATTTTCTTCCAGGCAATACTATTAACTTAACGGGATTCAATGCTTTTATGGACTGGCTGTGATCTTCAAATATTTCCTCCTCATTGTCATCAGGAGTCGTATATATGAATTCAACTTCACCATCAATATTTTCCCTCATTAACTGTGAGTTTATTTTTAGTGCATCCCCATTGTCTCCCTGACCTACTCCTATTGTTTTGTCTTCCAGTTTCAATATTTCAAATCTTCCAGGCGGAACAGTATACCTGTAGTTTTCGAAGAATGATTTAATGTTATCTTCAATGTTTTCACTAGGAGTGAACGCCGTGTATATTGCTATTGCAGTTAAGGTATTGTATATGTTATGTATTCCTATTGAAGGCAATTTCAAATCAACGGAATACCGTATATTGTCATTTTTATGATAATTGTAAGCATCAGCTTCAATTGAAAGTAAAATACCATCCCCGTTTTGTGTTAATCTTGTTATTTTTACATCCGGTTGAGGTCTTTTGAATCCACAACTGCATTGATATTTTCCTCGCTGATTTATGTAATGAACCGAATATTCAAGGTATCCATTACAGTTGGGACATGAGATTTCATTTTCTTCAAATATGCTTTCATAATCATCAAGTTCCAATCCAAAATATACTACATGATTGTCCTGTTGCCTGTTATGTCCTATGAAAACCGTGTTTGGATCATCGGCATTGGCTATGAGAATACCATTCTTCATGCACCCTGACAGTAATGATTTGGCTTTGACATAGTTTTCATAGGGATTTTTTACACCGGCCACCTGAGTATGTTCTCTAGAAATGTTTGTATATACAACTCCTATCGGTTCGAGCACCTGACATACCTGTTGAGGTGTTCCATGTTCAATATCCCTAATACCATATTCAAATATGCCCAGACGGGATTTTTTCTCAAGTAAACTTGTTGTTAAAGAGAATACTGTATTGTTTCCGTAACTTGTTGATAATTCCAACTCCTGCGACAATAGTTCCACAATCATGGATGTTGTTGTGGTTTTACCGTTCGTCCCTGTGATAAGTACTGAACCTATATCTGTCTGGTCTTTTGACAAGTTGTTTATGGATTGTCTTCCGGTAAACTTAATAAAAAAGAGTCCTGGAAAACTTTTACCACCAGTAGGCAATACTTTTAATGGATAAAATGATAACTGGCTGAGTTTCTTTCCAACAAGATATCTTAAATTAACACTCATACTAAACTGTTCCTTCAATGATTATCAATATTTATCATAAAGATAAGTAACTATTAATATTCATATATTAGAAAAAATATTATTTAAATATAATTATTGAATATTTAAATGAAAAATATTTGGATAAATGAGAAAAAACAGTACCCATTTCATACATTTAAGTACAATATTGAAGAGATATTATAACATACTAATTAAGAAAGTGATAATGTTATGTATGATTTAATAATAATTGGAGCAGGACCTGCAGGTCTTACTGCAGGGATTTATGCGGGACGTGCAGGTTTAGATACTTTAATCCTTGACAAATCACCTTGTGGTGGTACTGCAAATAATGCCCCTCTTGTTGAAAACTATCCTGGATTTGACAAGATACCTGGTATGGAACTGATGAAAAGTATGGCTCAGCAGGCAAAGAAGTACTGTGAAGTAATGGAATTTGTTACTGTTGAAAAGGTTGAAAAATCCATTGGCCACAGCTTTAATCTTACAACAAGCAAAGGCAAATTCACCACGCAATACGTGATTCTTGCTACCGGTTGCAACCATAAAACACTGGACGTTCCAGGTGTGGAAGAGTTTACCGGACGAGGAGTATCCTACTGTGCCGTCTGTGATGGCTGTTTCTTTATTGGACAGGAAGTAATTATTGTTGGTGGTGGAAACAGTGCCGCTACCGAGGCTTTGTATTTGAATCGTATTGGTGTAAAATGCAGTATTGTTCATCGTCGCGACTGGTTGAGATGTGACATTAAACTTCAAGAAGACCTTGCCAACAATAACGTTAACATTTACTGGGATAGTGAACTTAAGGAAGTTAAAGGTGATGTAAAAGTTGAAGAAGCTGTCATCTACAACAAAAAGACCGGCGAGGAAAGAACGCTTAAAGTATCTGGTGTTTTTTTAGCTATTGGTAATGAACCAAACAGTCAGTTGGCTCGTGATCTTGAAGACGTGGAGATTGATGACTTCGGATATATTCCTGTGAATGAAAACATGGAAACTGAATTGGAAGGTGTTTATGCTGTTGGAGATGTTAACGGTGGTGTAAAACAGATAGTGGTGGCTGCCGGCCAGGCTGCTACTGCAGTGGAAAGAATCCAATATTTATTATTTTAAATGATTATTATGTCAAACACTTTACAAGATGAAATAATTAATGATCTGACTAATGATTTTCCCAATATAACTGATATTAAGAAAGATGAGCATAGTTTAACCATTTATGCTGATGATGATACGCTGTGGGAAATTTTTGATGTTCTTTACAAGGGAATGGATGATGTTGAATTTAATATGGGTAAAGATGAAAAAAGTCATATTGTAATTAAAACTTAATTTTAACTAAAAAACAGGGGTGATACAATCAACAGCAATAATAACAATAAATATATGAGCGACAGTCAAATTAGACAACATATCATACAAAACAGGGTTGAGGCAAAGTTACTGGTTTTGGAACCAATCGGTTATCCTGTTGAAAGTAATTTCATTGAATCTCCCCGCATAGAAGTAAGCAACAAGGAACTCTTTGAAATATATGCCAAAGAACAATGGAATGGATATAAAGTACATAAGAACCAGTACCTTTTTGATCAGAAGATGATGCCCGATTTCGCATTTCAGGTGGCTGAAGTTAGACCGGACAACTCCTATATTACATACAACACTTCAATATTGGTTTTGGCTCCAGATAATACGGTCAAACTAATGAAGAATGAGAGAAGCATTAAATTTGATGATGTTGTTGGTCAGCAGAAGGCAAAATCCAAGATTAACATTATTACAAAATATCTGGAGAATCCTGAGAAGTTTAAAGGTTGGGCTCCCCAGAACATACTGTTCTATGGTATGCCTGGTACTGGTAAGACGATGCTTGCTCAAGCTTTGGCTAATGAGTTACAGGTGAATATTCAGATGGTTAAGGCAACCAGTCTTATTGGTCATCATGTTGGTGATGGTTCGGGCCAGATTCATGATTTGTACAATAATGCCCGGTCAAATAAACCTACCCTCATCTTTATTGATGAGATTGATGCCATTGCCTTGGAACGTAAATATCAGTCACTTCGTGGTGATGTTACAGAGATTGTTAATGCTTTGCTTACAGAGATGGATGGTATTGAAGATAATGATAGTGTGATTACCATATGTGCAACCAATAATCCTTCACTTTTGGATTATGCTGTTAGAAGTAGGTTTGAAGAGGAGATTGAATTTACTTTGCCTGATTCTGGTGATAGGTTAACGATTTTAAAGAAGAATATGGAGACTTTGCCCTTGGAATGTGTTTTTGATGTTGATGCTTTTGTTGAAAAGACTAAGGGTTTTTCAGGCAGGGACATTAAGGAGAAAGTTTTGAAAACTGCCCTTCATAAGGCGATATCCGAATCTAGAGATATGATTGATGATGAAGATATTAATTATGCTATTAGTGAAAGCCATAAGGATTTTGTTAATTCGGATGCTATGTTTTCATAGCACCTATTTTTTTTCTAGAAATGTGTTATAAGTTATAATATATAATTTATAAATAATTAAGTTATAAATTATAAATGAATAATAAATAAGTTATATGTTATAAAAGTATTAGTTATAATCATGTTTTTTCTTGGATAAAACATACACCGAAAGAGGACAATAAATAAACAAAAAAATAAAAATAAGGATAAAAAATAGAAAATTATTAATAAAAATCAAATAATTAGATAAAAATTTAAACAAAATAATAATCACTTTCGAATAAAAAACCTATCTATAAATAGTATAAAAGACTAATATATACACAACAGAGTACGGAAATGATTTTCCTATAAATTATAGGATGCACTTCAAAATATTCTGATTTTTTTTTAACAAATCATAAAAATAATTTATTACAATAAAAGGAGATATGCAATAATGTCATATGTTGACGAAGTAATAGAAAGAATTACAAAAGAAAACCCGGGTGAACCAGAATTTCACCAAACATTAAACGAAGTATATAAATCAATAGAAGTAGTAGTAGATGCAAACGAAGCACAATACAGAAAAGATGCACTTCTAGAAAGATTAGCAAACCCTGAAAGACAAATCAAATTCAGAGTTCCATGGGTAGATGATGAAGGACAAGTACAAGTAAACACAGGTTACAGAGTACAATTCAGCAGTGCAATCGGACCATACAAAGGAGGACTCCGTTTCCACCCTTCAGTAAACATAGGAATCATCAAATTCTTAGGATTTGA
>MVAA01000105.1 GCA_003266105.1 Methanosphaera sp. rholeuAM6 | reverse complement strand
TAAATGATTTATATTAATCTTGCATTTAAACTTTAGAAATAAAAAATAACTTTAAAAAAAAAGCCTAGAAATAGAATTTAAAAAATTTATGGAATGATTTATTCGTTATAGGAACAAGATAGCAATAATTTTAGACCAAAAATAAAATGTAAAGAAATAAAAGATTTAAATATAATTGAAGTGATTAAAATGAGGACAAGTGGAATAATTGTAATCATAATCATAGCATTATTAGCAGTACTTGGATTAACAGTCGGTACTGGAGTGGTAGGTGATAACAACAATCATCAAAATGTATCAGATATGCTACCTGATAATTTAGAAAGTAATACTACAGTTAAAATTAATGATAATGGAACATATACCGTAATAGACAATAATACTCATAAAGTAATACACACAGTCACTAAAAATAAAACAATTGTAACACCTGAGAATAATTCAAAAGATGATGCAATTGAGCTTCAATCATGTGAATATATGAGGGTGGATCCATCTGACAATATGGCACCTAATATAAAAATAGACTCACATAATCCGCCTGAATTATTAAGTCCCGCAGAAATAATTAAACAAAATGATTTATCTACAGATGAAATAGTTACTATGTATATTTATGATGGCGGGGGTCAGGATGATTCCCACTATCCACTTTATGAAATAAATACTCCATTCTATAGCTATATTTTTGATGCTACAACCGGGGAGTGTGTTGGGGGTTGTACTATAGAGGACTTAGGGTATGTAATTACTGGTGATTTGGATAATGAATTAAACAGTTTCATCAAATCAAAAACCGATGTGTGGGGGGTTTATAAATTTTATAATCAATTAAAAGATATTGCTCATCAGAAATTAGTGGAAGAGAATAACTTAACTTATTATTATCTATCATATACGAATCCAAGTGATGTACCTGTAGATATATCTGAAAAAATGGATATAACAAATAAAGGTAATGGAAGTACATACACATTTGTTTCAAATGTGGGAAATGTAACCTTAGATTCTGATAAGAACATATTAAATATTTCAGTAGTGGCAAACGATATTACAAAGAGTGATAATATCATATCCAAGGAAGAAGCAATAAATATAGTTAAACCTGATGTGATTGAACATGTAAAAGAGTATCCGGGTCCAGATTTTGTTTCCAGAATGACATTTAGGGCAATGATTATGGAATTTGGAAATGTTTATAAAGTAGAAACTTTCATAGATGGTAATCACTTTATGACAACTTGGGTTGATGCTAGAACAGGTGAAATAGTAAATTCTATTGGAATTGGTGATGGTTCTAGTGGTATTCGTGAAGATGGTACATGGGGTCCACTTACTGAGGAAGAATATAATAAAAAACACAATATAACAATAGATGATACGGATTCATTCAATGAAGTTGAATCAATTGAAAATGGAACTTAAAATAACATGAACATAATTTATTAATCTCCCCCCCCCTATTTCTCTTTTTAGTGTAATTTACTATTTTTATTAAACAGGACATGTTATATGTAGTCTAAAGTTATTAGTTATCTTGAATGCTTAACGAACTCAAAGAATTCCCGTATTTTTCTAACATTTGTAAAGTCAATTGAGTAATATGTTTCAACAATGTCCATTACCTCATTAGATACTGTAAAATTAGGTTTTACAATAGAAGAAATATCAACTGAAAAATCGTTTCCACAATGTTTAAACTTATATCGTTTAATTTTACAGTCAACTAAACCCTGATTCATAAGTAATAAACTTCTAAAACAATATTCTTTTTCATATATTTCTTTAGAACTACATTCAGGACAATAAACACGTTTGTTTTAAATAACAGTTATTATCCATTTCCAGACCGTTAAAATAGAATCTAATTTCCCAATTTTATCTTCCATATATTCTTTTCGTCTACATAATTTAGTAGCCCATCAAAATAATCGTCAAGTATATATTGTTCGACTCATAATTATTAATAGGAGAGTTATTTTTGGATTTCATAATATAATAACTCTCCTTTTTACCATATAAATCTTTTTATAGCTTATTTTTTAACGCACCACCCCTAAAGGGCGATAAAAAAAATATTATAACATCAACACAGACTTCATACTTTTAAATAGGTTTAGTAATATGAAATTCTTACCCACAAGTGTTGACACTATCTTTTCTATTATAAAATAGACTGTATAAACTTCAAATAAATAAAAATGAAAATAATTTTAAAAAATATTGCGTTAAATGATATAAAAATGTGTTAAAAAATAGTATTTGAAAAGATGATTTATTAGGGTATCTAATAAATATCTATTTTAATCTTTTACCTGTTACAGGTTTTTTGTTTTGCCAACTGTATCTTCTTAATCTTTTTGATCTACCGAATCCACATGAAGCACAGTATTTTTTATTTGGGTTAAAAGCATTTCTACCACATCTTCTACACCTGATGTGATTCTTTTTATTACGTTTCCCAAATGATGGTGTTCCTTTCATTGCATAACCTCCCCTTATATGTAAAAAAAATATTAATAAATTAACCTTTAAAAAAGGTAAAAACTAGAGAATAGAATATTTTCTATTCAAATAGATATACGAGCGTATATTTACATTATACCTTAATCAAAAACAATAATCAGGTATTACTTAAATAATAAGGACGATTAATAATAATAGATATTCTACTAAGATGTCCTTTAAATAATTATCCTGGTGATATGTATACTATATTGTCTCCACGAACTAAAACTACACCTAATCTACGAGTAGATTCACCGTCTTCTAGTTCTTCTGCATCATTAATCACTAAATTCATGTGCATATCAAAACTTTGTAATGCTCCTCTAAATTCTTTTCCACCTTTAAGTTTGATAAGAACTTGAGAGTTTAAAGCTTTTCCTAATGCATCTAATGGTCTAGATGCACTGTTATTATTTTTTTGTTCCACATCAATCACCTTATTATATATATATCTCTATTTGTTTAAGATTATATTTAAATGTATCCCAACGAATGATTAACAAATATTTGTATGATTATTAATATGTTTAAAGTCAATCACTATTAAAAGTTATTAAGACCTTTCTAGAAAATATTTTAAAAAGAAACTGTATTGAAGAATTTAACCGATAATAAAATTTAATAAGAAATACTAATAAAAAGATGAAGTAAAAGGAAACTAACAATTTGAACTTTAATAAAAAAAAATAATTGTAATGAGGATAATCAAATTGAAAATTAAAAAACGATTCTTCTTAAAAAATAAAAAAATTAAAGAAATTAAAAAAGAATTAGGAAATTATCAAGATATAATACCTAAAAAATCCCAAGTAGAACTTGTAAAAATTGAAGATTTACCTGATATTTTATTGATAGATGGAAAACCATTGTTAATGCAAATAAATGGTAAAACAATACCTACATTACATGCAATGGTTGATGAAAACATAACGGAAAAATACGCTACAGTAGATATGGGTGCAATTAACTTCGTGATTAAAGGTGCAGACATAATGTCTCCGGGTATTGTCGATGCGGATGAAAGTATTGAAGTTGGAGAAACCATTGTAATTATTGAAGAAAGTCATAACAAACCACTAGCCATAGGAACTAGTTTAATTACTGGAAAAGAAATGATTGAAAACAACAAAGGTAAAGCAATTGAGAATTTACATTATGTTGGAGATCCAATCTGGGAATTAAATATATAAGAGGATCAGTTAATGAGAAACTTTAAACTTAAATACGATTCAGGCAATGTCCTTTCTGAAGACGTGCATAAAATAGGAATAATCGCTTTAGGTTCTCACAGAGAAAATCATGGCTCGGCACTACCTATTGATACTGATTCAAAAATAGCAGCCAACGTGGCATTAAACGTTGCAACAAAAACTGGTGCAACCTTTTTAGGAATATTTTATGCAGCAACCGAATATGATTATGTTAAACACGGTTTACACATTAATAAGGATGATTTAATCAATAAACAAATCATACCTCAACTAATAAATGCACGTGAAATGTTAAATATTGAAAAAGTTATCATAGTCAATGGTCATGGTGGCAATAATCTGATAATTAATGAAATAGGAAAGATTTCAGAAAAAACAGGATTGACTGTCATTTTTAACAATTCAATCATTGAAAATGAAGGGCCACATGCATGTACGGGTGAACTGTCAATGGGGAAAATATTAGGTATAACTGATGGAAGTCGTATTGATGAACATGGCGACTTTAATAAGCATCCTGAAGTGGGTATGGTCGGACTTACTCTGGCACGTGAGAATAATCCCATTATTGATGATGAAGCAGGACGTGTCGAAGAAAACGGTTTTACTGTAGATGAAGAATTTGGAAAAGAATTATTGTTTAATGCTCAAAAAAAGATTATTGAAGATATAAAATCATTGTTATGATTATTTACCTTGTTCTATTTTTTTAATAAACCTCTTACATTCATTACTTGTTTTTTTATTGTTAAATGCCAGGCTTATTCTAGATATTGCTTCCAACATGCGAATTACACTATCCAACCATGTGAAAATATCTCCAGGATAAATATGAATATCATAATTTGTCATAAAGTACTTGCTGATAGCGTTTGGGCTCCATCCATTAAGACGTTGCTTGATAATCCTATCCGACACATTTTTTTCCAGACATCGACAGAACGGACTTTCCTTACATTCGCATGTCATGAAGTCAATCTGGAATGAGATTAATTTTTCAGCATACTGTGGATCTATCTTGGCCAATACATCCCCTGAAGTAATGATATCCCTATTTGAATCCGCAAACAAACGGGAACTGACATTTGTTTTTAGAGCTGTGGATAATCCGCTGGCTAACCTGTTACTGATATATGCATTATCAAATGGTACCAAATGTTCAACTGTCTGTAAAGGATTCTGTTTAATGTGTTTTCTAATATATTCTGCATGGGGAACATTCAAGAATGAAACTGATGTGGCTCTTCCATACTTTGTTGGCAAATACACATTATCATTTTCCCTATGTTGAATGATTAACTTAGTATCAATTAATAAGTTGATAACCTCTTCAAATTCCACTGGTGTTTCAATCTGATTATATTTTTCTTCTAATTCATCCAAATTAGCATTTCTGATAGCAGAAATGTCCGCCAATACCTGTTCGATTGTATCTGTTTCACTGTATTCCACATTAATATTGTCAACATCACTGTCTAACAAATCAATTGCCTTCTGTTCTTCAGATTCATTATCAAATTCCTTACCCAACTCAGGCAGAAGGTAAACTTTCCCAATATCATGATATGTTGGCCTTCCTGCACGACCTAACATTTGTGAGAATTCATTGTTAGTTAACCATTTATTTCCCATGCGGAGCGTTTCAAACAATACCTGTGATGCAGGAAAATCCACCCCTGCAGCCAATGCTGCCGTAGTTACCACTGTGGATATTTTCTGATTTGCAAATGCCTTTTCAATTTTAACCTTTTTGGAATAGGATAATCCAGCATGATAGGCTGCAGTTGAAATTCCTTTCTTTTCAACCTGTTGTGCAATGGAATGTGTTTTCTTACGTGAATTCGTGAATATTATTGTCTGTCCTTTAAATCCTTTTGATGATTTTGATTCAAATTCCTTTTTTGCTAATTTTCCCAGAAAATCTTTCTTTTCAAATTCATTCTTTGTGAATATTAAGTGACGTTCAAGTGGTACAGGTCTTTCCTTATATTCAACAAGCTTCATATTGAAATCGGATGCGATTTGTTTTGAATTCTTTACTGTAGCTGACAAACCTATCAGCTGTGCCTTAGGGAAAATGGTTAATAAACGTTTCACTAAACCATTTAATCTTGGTCCTCGTTCTTCTTCATCCAACATATGTATTTCATCAATCACTACCGTTCCCACATTATTTAGTTGATGAAAATTACCGGAACGCAGCATGAAATCCAATCCTTCATATGTTGCTACAATAATATCTGCGTGTTTAACTGATTTGTTTGATATTGTGAGTTCTCCCTTAGCTTTTACCCTGTTAGAACCCACCTTTATTGCAACATGCAATCCCAAATCCTTGTATTGTTTTTTGAAATCCCTGTATTTCTGGTTTGCCAGTGCCACCAATGGTGTCAGATATATGAATTTTTGATGATTCATGGCTTTTGGTATTCCAGCCAGTTCTCCCACCAATGTTTTACCTGATGCTGTTGCAGATACAACCAATAAATTCTGATTCTCCAGTAATCCTGCATTAAGTGACAGTATCTGTATGGGCAGTAACTGCTTAACCTTTGGAGACAGTATTTTCTTTAATCTCTTAGGAATTTTAAGCTGATTTACTGTTATTTTAGGATATTTTGTTTTCTTAACAGTTATCTTGTCATATACTGTTAAATCATCATGTTTTATCGGATTAAATTTCGGATCAAATACCTGTAAAACTTTTTCTAAATCATTGGTCTTATCCAACAATTTTTTAAAACTGGAAAATGAACGATCATCATATCCCTTTAAGTCCATTATTCTTTTTATTTCCTTTAATGCACATTTTTTACAAATGTATTCATCATATAACTTGTAGGAAGATGATTTTTTTAGAATTGTTATGTTTCCATAAAAAGTACAGTGACGGCAAATATGGGTATGTTTATACTGTATGTTCAATGAATTTAACATTGACTCGATGTCTTCATCCCTATTTGCCAGTAAAACGTTTTGTTTTCTGAGTATCTTAATCAGTTCTTTAGGAGATTTAAATGTTTCAACATTATCCTGCTGAATAATAAAACGGTAGGGTCTAATCTTTCCATCGTTTTCCTGCAATCTGAAATAACCAAAAAACAGAGGTACACGTTCGGTATTTAAAGCACCTTTAGCAGAACCTATTGGATATACTTCTACGTTTTTCTTGTTCCGTCTTAATATTATCATGTTATCAGTTTTATGAATCAGTTTTCTTCCAATGTCAGTTTAAGTATTATATTTGTTATATCTTAGTGAGGACTTGACAAAATTATTTT
>MVAA01000060.1 GCA_003266105.1 Methanosphaera sp. rholeuAM6 | reverse complement strand
TCATCGTTTTTAGAATAAATAAATAACAATAAATTGTAGCCTAAACCATATATTTTTTGTTTAATATCATTAAAGGGACATGAATTCTGTGGTTTCTTGTTGGATGTTACCTTCAAATCCGTGTTGATGTTCTTGTCAGGAAAATCAATACCTTGTGCTGAAGAACCGGAATTGAACTCATATTTGTTTTCTAAAAATTTTTTGAATTCATGTTCAATGTAAGTTCCAATACTCTTTCCATCATTAATTCCAATTAATTCAGGGTGATTTTTAGAGTTTTCCAGTTTACAAAATATTTCAGCTTCCCTAATGAGAGCATCCTTTGTCAATTTCATGTGTATATTTATTAAGATTATAAATAATAAGTCTGTCTTTTTTCATGAAAATTAATTGGAAATAAAAAATTTCTTCTAAAAAAAAGATTATTTATTTGGAGGGGAATTAGAAATTATTTGTGTCTGTTAATCAACTCATCAAACAGGTCATCTAAAGGAACGCCCTTATATGCAAGATTTAATATTGTGAAAAATATAAGGTCTGCGGATTCATGCACCAAGTCCTCATTATTTTTACTGGCAAGGATAACTTCGGTTGCTTCTTCACCCAACTTTTCAAGAATCTTATCTTCAGCTTTTTTATCCGAATCTTGCATTAGTTGTGATGTATATGAATCGGTAGGATTATTCTTTCTGTCAATTAATGTATTATACACTTCTCTAATAATGTCATCTTTCATCAATATCACTTCTTAATCGTAGTATTTTTATCTCGTAATTTTCCCGTAATCGCAATAAGGGGATGCTGAGCATCAGCAATAATTTCAATATCATCAATAGAATGAATACCGTTCTTTTCAGCTGTTTTCTCAATACCCAATTTAATAGGTTTATCCATTTTAATAACATAAGCTGAAATTTCAGTATTTCCCATTTTAGCAGAAGCAACTAACCTATGATGACCATCAATAACTAAATACTTATGATCTCCAATTTTAACAGACATAATAGGTTCAGCAAGTCCTTTTTCAATCTCATAAGTTCTACCCTGTAACTCATCAGCATAAACTTTATCCTGAGTAGGTTTCAAATCCGATGTTTTAAGTGTTTCCTTAGATAATTCGGTTTTAACACCATACAACTGTTCTAAAGTATTTCTATACTGATTAACTTTTTCAGGAGTAGAACGTTCAATATGTGAACGAAGAATATCAGTGTTTGTAATAATACCAAGCACTTTTCTTTTTTCATTAGTAACAGGCAATCTGGAAATGCCCATTCTAAACATTACCCTTGCAGCATCATTAATCGATAATTCTTCATTTGCAATTACAATATCCTCAGACATCATTCCACGAACGGTTGGCTTCCGATCCCGAATGAGAAGATCAGATGCAGTGATTATTCCAACTATTTGATCATCTTTTTCGACAGGGAATCCGTCGTGTCCTGTTTGTTTAATAATTTTTTTAATATCAGTAATGCTTGTATCAGGGTCAACAGTAATTACATCTCTAGTCATGTAATCCTTGACTTTCTTATAATCACTCATCTAATCACTCCTAAGAGTTGTTAACGTAGGGATAAATTAAATTATAATGAATCTAACTTATCTTTAATAATTTTATTTGTTTCACCGGCATTCGCCTTTCCTCTGGTTAATCTCATAACTTGACCAACAAGGAAATTAACGGCATTTTCCTGACCATTCTTATAATCAGAAACTGCTTTAGGATTTTCATCAATAGCTTGGTCTACAGCCTTAATAACGGCATCATCTTCAACAACACCAATAATGTCCATTTCTTTACCAATCTCGGTAGGCGTCTTGTCATTACCCGGCATCTGTTCAATCAATTTATGAGCTGCCTCCGGAGTAATCTGCTTGGAATCAATTAATTCAATCAATTCAACAATATTTGCCGGCGTGATTTTACTTTCAGAAAATTGAATTTTGTTATAGTGCAATACACGTTTAAGTTCATCTCTCATTAATCTAGCAGCAACTTTAGCATCAGCTTTTTTACAAACTTCTTCAAATGCATTAGCCAATTCCAACTCAGATGTTAAAACTTTAGCATCCGCTTCATCGATACCATACTGTTCAACAAATCTTGCACTTTTAAGATGTGCAGGTTCAGGCATTTCTTCTCTAATCTCTTCAACATGTTCAGAATCAATTACTAATGGTGGAAGATCAGGATCTGGGATGTATCTGTAATCATCAGCATCTTCTTTTGATCTCATAGGAACTGTAATCATTTGTGACTCAAGATATGCTCTAGTTTCCTGTTTGACAACTCCTCCTCTGCGAAGAATATTTTTTTGTCTAATCAATTCAAATTTAAGAACTTTATATGCTCCACGGATAGAGTTAACATTTTTAACTTCTGCTCTTTTACCTCCTTCAATAGATATGTTTACATCAGCCCTCATTGTAC
>MVAA01000129.1:1250-1432 GCA_003266105.1 Methanosphaera sp. rholeuAM6 | reverse complement strand
ATTCAAACATTACTTCAAACAATAACTTATTCATTAACGACATGAACAATTCACGTGCTTTAAAAGCATATAACAGTATTTTGTACAGCAATAATGATTGTTTTGTTGATAATTATGATGAATACTACGGTTCTTCCATTTGGGCAAAGGGTGCTGATTTAGTTCTTGTAAATGCTACTTTC
>MVAA01000129.1:0-1156 GCA_003266105.1 Methanosphaera sp. rholeuAM6 | reverse complement strand
GTGCAGAATTGACCGGGGGAGCAATAGGTGTTAAGAACGTGAATGGAAGCGTATCCATCACCAATTCTTCATTTATTAATGTTTCATCATATAAGAATGGTGGTGCAATATTTGTTGATTTGGATCAGTCTGACATAGACGGTAATGTTCTGTTGAAGGATTGTCTTTTTGATTCATGTTATTCAATGATAGGGGGAGCATATCTTCAGTTGGGAGGTACTGTAACCATTATCAACACAACATTTAAGAATAACAGTGCATATATGGAAGGTGGAGCTGTCTACACATCATTTAATGATTTAAATATTTATAACAGCACGTTTGTGGATAATGAAATATATTTGGATGATGATTATTATTCAAGTGGCGGTGCATTATACTTGGATATGACAACACTAAATATGACAGATTCCCTTTTCACCGGCAATAATGCAACAAATGGTGAGGACATGCTCTTGTATGACTGTGATTATTTCATAACAGGCTCATCTTTTGATGGAGACATATATTCATTATATGATGGGTCTTCATATTTGGAGAATAATACGTTCAGGAAAGAAAACCNNGATGAAAGTCTTGTTAACAGTTCCTACTTTAATCTTGTGGATTATGGTCTTGTAACTGCTGTTAAAGATCAGGGAGATATGGGTGCATGCTGGTCATTCGGTACTGTAGGTTCACTTGAATCTGCATTTCTTAAGGCCACGAACAAGAAACTGGTACTGGACATTTCAGAAAATAATGTTCAAAATATTGGTCTAAGATATTCTCCTTATGGAAATTTGTTGTTTGATGAAGGTGCAACAAGAACTGTTGGAGCATCATACTTTTTAAGTTGGCTTGGTGTGACAAGTGTTGAAGATGATGAATATGATGAACTGGGAAAATTATCTCCAATATTAGATCCTGGAGATAAATACTTTGTTTATGATCTTGTTTACATTGAACCACGACAGAACATGACCGATAACTTTAAACTTAAAGAGGCAATCATAAAGTATGGTGCTATCGGTATTAGTCTTCACGGAGCAAGTGGAGCAGAACAGTCGGATTATAATGATGAAACCGCATCCGCATATTATAATTCCACCTTTGGATAAGGAACTGATCATTCAGTAACCCTCGTAGGTTGGGATGATAACTACAGTAAGGAAAA
>MVAA01000087.1 GCA_003266105.1 Methanosphaera sp. rholeuAM6 | reverse complement strand
CCATTTCAGATAAAGCTACGTTGTTAACTTTTGTAACTTTCCATCTTACTCCAGGAATATCTCCCATGGACCTACCTGATGGTCCTCCTATTCCTTCAATCATTACTTCGTCGTGTTCGTCAATAAAACCGATTGCTCCATCTCCTGGTGCAAATGCTGTAATTTGTTTACCGTTTTTAATTAATTGAACTCTTACACATTTTCTGATTGCAGAGTTAGGCTGTTTTGCTTCAATACCTACTTTTTCTATTACAATTCCTCTTGCTTGAGGTGATCCTTCTAGTGGATCTGCTTTAATATCTAATCCGAGGGTTTTACGTTTGTATTGTGTGTCTTTCCATCGGAANNTTTGTCTGTTATCTTTTAATTTTTTTGCTGCGTATAATCCTGGCAAATTTATTCCTCCATTTATACTTATTTTTAGCTATTCTAAGTTTATTTTATTAGTACATGTACATCCTACACGATGAATTATGCAAGTTACATACATACTTTGATATTTTAAATTTTGTGTGAAATAATTCACATAGTTTTGATGATAGTTTTCTACTATTAACTGAGTTTTTAATGTATTTAGGATGAAAATAATTGTTATTTTTTTAATCCCAAATATCCGAATCATAAAAATGGTTTATTTTATGATAATATTACTAATTCCAAATTGTCTTTTAGCAAACTGCCTGGCTCGCTGAATATTATGCCCATTTTTTCCAATGGCATTACGTTTATCCTTTGAGTCGACATCCAAGGTGGCGATTTTATTACCCTTTACATCAGTAGAAAATTCAATAGAATTTACTTTAGCTGAAGATAATAAATTTTTAATAAATTCGCCGGGATCGTCGGAGTGTTCAATGATTTCAACACTTCTATCGACTGATTTCTGCATCTTACCAATAGTACTTCCACGTTTTCCTATTGCTAATCCCATATCTCCTTTTTTCACCAAAAAAGTTACTTTATTATGTTCGTCGTCAACAATACAGTCTTTGACTGTGGCGTTTGTTATTGTTTCAAACAAACTTATATACCTTATCTCATTGATTGTAAATTTGACGGACATATTATCTATTTACTCCTTGAGCTCTAATATGTTAGAGTCACCTGGTTCCTGTACGACTAGAACAGATACTGTGAATGGTTTACCACAGATAGAACCTAAGTCTACACTTGAACCTTCAAATGTGTATACTGGTATTTCGGATAATTTTGAATAAATTTCAATATCCTCTTTTAAGTTTTTAGGAGCGTTTGCTGCCATAACAACTAATTCTCCATTACCAAGTTTGATTGCTTGGATTGATTTATTGGATCCTAATATAACCTTACCAGTGTCAACGGCTACACGGATTCCTCTTTCTATATCCATTAAGTGCCTCCTAATTAATTTCTTTCATGTTAATACCAACAGACCCCGTACCATGAGGTATTGGTTGTCCAACAATAACATTCTCGATAATACCTGTGAGTTTATCAACTTCTCCACGTATACTGGCATTAAGCAAGTGTTTACCGGTTTCTTCAAATGCTGCACGAGCAAGAACACTTGATTTTTCACCACTGATACCGAGTCTTCCGATGGATTTTACAA
>MVAA01000106.1 GCA_003266105.1 Methanosphaera sp. rholeuAM6 | reverse complement strand
CAATTTTACTCTTTCCTACCATATATAATATTATGATTTCTTAGTATATAAAATCTATCATTTAAGTTTGGTAATATACTATATTTCAAAATAAACAATATTGAAATGAAAATAACTTAATAATTATCCAGATTCGAGAACAATACAAACAACATAATTTAGATTTTAAATTGATTGCAAATGGATAATTTTAACTCTTTTCTGTTAAATAATTTAAAAAATAAGTTTCAGACTAACTGCAAACTCAGGTCATTTAAAAGTTTTGTCCAATAAATACTGAAAAATGGGTTTTTAGGAGATTATTTGTTTTTAACAACTTCTTTATGTTCATTATTAGGAATTATTTGCATTTTTCCATCATCATAAGTAATGTCTAGTTCCTTTGCATCCATTATGTAATGTAAACATATTGCTAATGCTGCTACTTCAGAGTGTGGCTGGTTTGTTACACTTAAATTCCAATCGGCCAGTTCATAGACTTCTGTAGGTACTCGTGAGCCTCCGACAATAACTAATTTATCTTTTCCATTATCCCTTATTGTAGGTATGATCTCTTCGACATGCTTCCCATACATTGTTAGATGTATTATTTCATATCCGTTTCTTTTATGTTCTTTAATTACGGGCAAATATTTCTCGTTATATTCAACCTGGAAATCTCCACCCCAATTTTCAACAACACGTTCCACAGATTCAATGATATGCTTATCCCGTTCTCCACTTAAAATAACCTTATCTGCACCAAATGCTCTTGCAGTCAGACATACGTGCGTTGTTATTCTTGTATCTCTTCCAAGCCTGTGATCTAATCTTAAAACTGTTATCATAATTTATCCACCATCATATTAAAAAGTTAAAAGCTATTAATAAAACTATTAATGATACTGCTCTTGCTATTTCACTAGAGGCACCCATAATATCCCCTGTTACGCATCCAAATTTATTATCGGCCATGTGTGCCAAGTACAAACCAGTGCATACTGATGCAATAATTGCACAAACGCCTGGAATTCCCAATATTAAATATCCTATTGCAGAATTAATGATTACCAATACAAGTAATATTTTAGAGTTTATACCTGATTTAACTAGTCTTCCAATTCCATGAGTATCATCATTACCAATTACCATCGAGGTTATCATACTGAATTTTGCACAAAATTCCATTATCAATACGGATTGTATGAAAAGCATTGAAGGTATTGATGCAAGTGCTGCCAGAGTAATGCTTGCAACTATGAAAAACGTTGCTATTCCTCCTGTTCCTACTGAGGAATCTCTCATTACATTCAACCTTTTTTCAGCATCTCCATGAACCATTAATCCGTCACCCATGTCCATGACACCATCGGTATGATTGAAACCTGTAAACCATATGCTGAAGGCATAGACTATTGCAGCCGTTATCATTGTGTTTAAACCTAAAATAAAAAGTAAAATGTAAGATAACAAAGCTGCAAAGACACCTATCAATATTCCAACATAAGGCCATAACACCACACTACTTGCCATTTCCTCTATTGTAACCATCCTATTTACAGGAATTCGTGTAGAAAAGGAGATAATTCCTAACAAACCATTCAATGTTGGATGCACATATGTTTTTGATTCGTTGACGTTCTGTTCCAAGTTATCCATTAGTATCACCTTTATTTGTTTCGTTTGAATATCCTAAATAATTGAAGGAATTTGTTAGTGCTTTTTCAACCAGTTCCTTTACCTCATAATATAATGAAATGTCAAAAGAGATTATTTTATCTGATTTTCCCATACAAGCCACGTAAATCATATTATAATAGTTTCCCAGTTTATTGGACAATTCATCATTGCTGATTGCTCCCACTTGCCAGGATACTGTTGATATTGTTTCTGTAACTATTCGATAGACGTTTAATAGTGTGATGTTGTCCAATTCAACATCAAGCAATAATGAGATGTTTGTAAAAAACTTGTTTTCAAAGAATTCCACAGTACTGATAACACTTATACCATTTCTTTCCACAAGTACTCTTTTTAATCCCAGTTCATTATAGTAATGATTATCAAATTCACTTATGTATTGAAAATCGAAGTTATCCCGATTGGCCAACATGTATAAGGGAGTTTCACTTTTTATTAAAATGCCGTTGTCATGTTTAGAGACTGTTATTCCTTCAATATTTACATCCAATATATGTACCTCCCTTTTTTTGATTAAAAAATCTTGGCTTTAAGCAATAGGAGAATAGTAATTATTGTTGAACTTTTTTTAATTGAATAAAGTTAAATTTATTTTAATAGGTATACGTACCTAATTTTCCTCTAGTTATACTTTATTAAAAGATAATAATATAATTGACTCTAGCAATAATCTAATTTAGTTGATTAAAAAATGTTATTAAAAGTAAAAAACAGAGTATATTATAATAATTTTTAATGGACGAAAAAAATATGGTTGTAGTTATAGACCCTCAAGTATCAGGATTATCCGGAAATATGTTTATAGGAGCATTTATTGATTTGGGTGCTGATAAGGAAAAAGTGGAAGAGGTTATAAATAATTATGCAAAAGAATTTGGTGAAATAGAATTGAATATTTCTAAAAAATCAAAATCTGGAATAATGACAACTTTTGCTGATATTGAAACTCAAGATCATTCTTCAAGACATTTTCCGGAAATTATTAATAAACTTGATGAAATTACTGAGGATAAATATTCAAATAACAATACTGTTAAAAACAGTGTGAAATTAGCAAAAAAAGTCTTTAAAACATTAGCTGTTGCGGAATCAGAAGTTCATGGGAAAGGAATGGAAGAGTTGCATTTTCATGAAGTGGGTTGTGCCGATGCCGTTGCAGATATTATTGGAGCTTCATATGCTTTTCATTTACTTAAGTATAACGAAGAAAAAATATACTCTTTACCTGTTGCAACCGGAAATGGTTCAGTTAAAACACAACATGGAATACTGCCTGTACCTGCCCCTGCCGTAATTAACATATTAAAAGATGTACCTACACTTGGAGGATATGCGAATACAGAATTAGCAACTCCTACGGGATGTGCAATACTTGTGAACATAACTGATGAATACACTACATCCATTCCTTTACTTGAGAATAAAATTGTTGGTTACGGTTCCGGTAAAAAAGATTTGGAAATATTGAATGCTCTGCGTATTATTAAAGCAGATGCTCCTATCAAAGAGAATACTGTTACAATCCTAGAAACAAATATTGATACTCTTAGTGGTGAAATTCTTGGTAACTTATATGATAAGTTACTGGATGAAGGTGCAAGAGATATCAGCATCACTCCTACAATAATGAAAAAGAATCGTCCGGGACATATCGTTAAGGTAATCACAAGAAATGAGGATGCAGAACATTTGGTACGAGTTCTTATGGAAGAAACAGGGACGCTTGGAGTTAGAATGTTACCTTATGCCCATAGAGGTGTAGCTATCAGAGAAAATGTTATGCATAAAGTTGAAATAAATGGCAATGTTGAAGAGGTAAGGTTTAAAGTCGGAGAAATTGATGGTAGGATTATTAAGTGTTCTCCAGAATATGATGATTTAAAAGAATTATCGGCCAAAACAGGTATTCCTGTTAAAGATTTGAAAGATTACATTGAACAGGATTATAAAAAATATCATAGAAGTGATTAACATGCCAAAGGGAATAAGTGTATTGTCCGGTGGTTTGGACTGTACAGTTGCAAGTAGCATTTATGCTGAAGATTATGATTTGACTGCAATAACATTTAATTACGGACAGCAAAGCTTAGAAGAAGAGTTAAGACATGCATCGTTAATTTGTAAAGCTTTGAATATGAAACACATTGTAATTGACCTGCCGTGGCTTAACTCCATTAGCAATTCCACCTTAACAAGTGATGAAGAAATACCTGAAATTAATGACAGTGACTTGGATAATTATGATGTTGCTATTGAAACAGCCAAATCTGTCTGGGTTCCTGCACGTAATACTGTTTTCTGCAGTATTGCATTGGCCTATGCCGAAAGCGTTGGTGCTGAGATTATCATTGTTGGATGGGATTATGAAGAAGCAGTGACCTTCCCGGACAATTCTAAAGAATATTTGAAAGCTTTTAATGAAACCATTAAGTATGGTTCTTTTGATGATATTGAAATAAAAGCACCCTTAATTGATATGACAAAGAAAGAGATTGTTGAAAAGGGATTTGAAGTTAATGCTCCTATGGATTTAAGTTATTCCTGTTATGCCGGTAAACGTGAACACTGTGGTGTATGTGAATCCTGTAAAAGAAGAAAAAGAGCATTCAAGATGGCGAATATTGATGATCCTACGGAATATTATGAGTAGTGTTGTGTAATTATGAGTGATATTGAATATGAAGTTAAAAGATTTAAGAAGACTTTAACTACGGAAGAATTCTTTGATAGATTTTATAATTTTGATTTGGTGCAGGGATACTGCAAGGAATGTCCCCGTTATGATACTAACTATTCTTGTTCACCGGTTGACATAAATATCCGGGAATTTATCTTAGGTTTTGACTATATTGACCTATTTGTTACTCAATTATTATTTGAACCAAAATATTATGAGAAAGATTATACTCCTGATGAACTAAAGGATTTTTTATCAAAAAGTTTCTTTAAGGAAAAGCAAAAGGTTGTTGATAAAGTTTTGGATTCTGAGAAAACTTATACTAAAGCTCAGAGTTTAACAGGACCGTGCAATCATTGTGTGGAAAATTGTAAGCAAGTGTATGATGAATGCATACATCCTGAAATAAGACGTTATTCCCTTGCTTCACTGGGCTTTGATAGTAAAAAAATACTAAAAGATCTTTTTGATATTGACCTGTTATTGATTAACGGAGTTTTACCGAAATATCTGAACAATATAACGTCAATATTGTATAAAAAATAGAATTTGCTTCAAAAAATAGAATTTTACTTATGATTTAAAGAAAAAAAGAACATGGTTATTGAATAACCATCAATACATCATCTTTTTCTACTGTGTCTCCTTCGTTTATGAAAATTTCAGTTACTTTTCCGGATTTATCGGCTTTAACATCATTTTCCATTTTCATTGCTTCAAGAACTGCAACTGTATCTCCTTCGTTAACGTTGTCTCCTACTTTTACTTTGAGTTTGACAATCATTCCCTGCATTGATGATGTTAATGCTCCTTCTACAGATGATTTAATTTGTTGTGTTCCAGGTTCCATTTCCATGTAGCCTGTCGGTAATATTTTAACGCTAAATACTTCTCCGTCCACTTCAACGTCGTATGCATTAGGTATGTTGGAAGCTGTGTATTCATGTTTTGGTTCTGGTATTTCTTCTGCTACGGCTTCACCTTTAAGGAATTTTTCGGCAACTGTCTGGTATAATGCATATGTTAGAACATCTTCCTCTTTTTTCATTAGGTTTTCTTCTTCAACTTTTGCCCTGGCTTTTTCAAGTTCAGGTTCCAGTAAATCTGCCGGTCTGCATGTAATTGGTTCCTCATCACCTATTGCTTCTTTATATAACTCTTGGCTAATCGGTGCAGGTGATTTACCATAGTATCCTTTAAGATATTCTTTGACTTCTTTGGTTACGTTTTTGTATCTTTCACCCATTAAAACGTTCATTACTGATTGCACTCCCACAATCTGACTTGTTGGAGTTACAAGTGGTGGGTAACCTAAGTCCTTTCTTACTCTAGGAATTTCTTTCAATACTTCTTCGTATTTATCAATTGCATCCTGCTGTTTTAATTGTGATACAAGGTTTGATAACATTCCACCAGGCACTTGGTAAATTAATACATCAGCATCTACTGTTGATGCTAAAGGATCGAATAATGCATTGTATTTTTCACGTAACTCTGCAAAATATTCTTTGATTACTGACAATACTTTTAAATCCATTCCTGTATCGTGTTCAGTTCCGGCTAATGCTGCAACAACACTTTCTGTTGGTGGTTGTGCTGTTCCTCCGGCAAATGGTGATATTGCAGTATCCAACATGTCTACACCTGCATCTACAGCTGCCTGATAACTCATTAATGTCATTCCACTGGTACAGTGACTGTGTAAATTTATTGGTAAATCAAGCTCATCTTTTAATGCTGTAATAAGATCGGTTGCTACTTTTGGAGTGATGAGTCCAGCCATATCTTTTATGGTTATAGCATCACATTCCATTGCAGCCAGTTCTTTTGCAAAATCAACATATTTTTCGATTGTATGTACAGGACTGATTGTATAACTTATTGTACCTAGAACATATGCTCCCTGCTGTTTTGCTGTTTTTATAGACATTTCCATGTTTCTTGAATCGTTTAAAGCATCAAAGATTCTGAATACATCTACACCATTTTCATATGATTTTTCAACAAATGCCTGTACAACATCATCTGCATAATGTTTGTAACCTACTAGGTTCTGTCCCCTTAATAACATTTGAATTGGTGTTTTTGTAAGGTGTTCTTTGAAAGTTGTTAGTCTTTCCCAAGGATCCTCATTTAAAAAACGTATACAAGAATCAAAAGTTGCTCCACCCCATGCTTCTAAAGAGAAATATCCAGCTTTATCCATATCTTCAAGTATCGGAACCATATCTTCGGTTCTCATCCTGGTAGCTATTAATGATTGGTGAGCATCACGTAATCCTGTCTCGATAATTTTTACTTTAGTCATATGCGACACCTTCTTATGTTTTATTCAAATAGTTATGTTTTGAATTCTTCGTTATGAATTTCAAACATTATTCTTTCGTTTTAATTAATAATTCTTAAATAAAATATTATAATGATTTTTCCATACTATTATAATCTATTTATCATTTATGTTTAACTTAATATACCTAGTTTTCTATGGTGGTGTCAAGAGGTGTGGATATTTTCATATCATTTTAGTAAATCGCGTTTCTCTCATCCCATCTTTGAATTTTTAAATTAACTCTTGATAAAAAACCTTTTAAAGTTTTATAATATTTTCTTATATGCTTTGGAGCTTTTAAAAATTTACAATGATATAAAATAACATCGTTTTCATCAAAAAATAGAAGATCCTTCTCCTAAAGAATAATTTGAGATAAATGTTGAATGATTAACATTTAAAACACCATCAATTACATTACCAATAGCACCACCATAACCAAAAGCAGAAATACTGGAAAATGTTGAACCAGCTAAACTCATTTTTGATTAGTAATTATAGCACCACTACTATCATAGGACTATTGGATTCAAAACCAGAATAAGATATTTTCATATAACCTTCTTTATTATAAATAGCACATCCCTGTTTTTTGGAAATATTATTTTTAAAATTACAGTTTTTTACACTACGTTTTCCATTATTATTTATGATGCCACCATTTTTCATACAGTTTGATTCAAAAACAATTATCTAGTATAACATTAGAATTTTTAAAATATGAATACTATTCTTATTTAATAATGAATTTTTAAAAACAAATTTTTTCAATGTAATATTGAATGCATCTATTTTAAAAATAGGATTAATAGAATATGGTGAGTTATAAAAACAGCGATTTCGACATTTATTGTCTTTTTTTGAAATAACTCTTTTATGTTTTTTTAAGATTTTTATTTAAAGTGGAAATTAATTATTCTTCTTTTTTTTACATTATAAATTTTTATTTGTTAAAAATGGTTTTAATAGAAGGTATTTTCTTTATTATACCTATCATTCATCATATATTGGTAATTATTTATTTAAAAGTTTATATACTAGTTAGAATAATAATCATTAATTGTAATGCTTGTATAATCTTTAATATTTTATTA
>MVAA01000039.1 GCA_003266105.1 Methanosphaera sp. rholeuAM6 | reverse complement strand
AGTATTAAATAAACAAACAAAAAAAATCATTATGTCAAGTACTCCCGTTATTAAAAAAATTCGAAAAGTTAAAAAAAAAGATTCATAGGAAGTTATGCTTCCTATTATAAAAAAGTTTCTACATATTTTTAAGGTATACGTCTTGTAAAGCTGCAACTCCTGCTCCAGCTTCAAATTCGAATCTAAATTCCTTAAGTGTCATTTCTAGACAGGTGAATGTCATCGCTAATTCTTGTAAACCGGTTATACCCATGTGACCTATTCTGAAAATATTTCCACTTAAGTGATCCTGTCCACCGGCTAATTCGATTTGATACTTGTCCCTCATTGTTCCACGTAATTGTGAGTCAGTTACTCCTTTAGGCATTTTAATACCTGTAAGTGTGTTTGAGTAATCTCCTTCACGTGCGAATAATTCAAGACCTAATGCTTTTGCAGCTTCACGTGTTGCTTCTGCACCAGTGTGGTGACGTTTGATACGAGCATCTAATCCTTCTTCAAGAACCATGCTTAATGCTTCGTTCATTGCGTATGTCATGGATACACTAGGTGTGTATGGTGTTTGTGATTTTTCTCCACTTTTTCTCATTTTTTTCATGTTAAGATAGTATGTTGGTGATTCTACCTTATCGACAACATTCCATGCATCATCGCTTAATGTTAACATACTCATTCCTGGTGGTGCTGCAATACATTTTTGTGAACCGGATAAGCATATGTCTAATCCGTAATCATCTACTTTAACAGTATCTCCTGCAAGTGAGCTTACAGTATCAACTACAAATAATGTGTCGTAGTCTTTCATTATTTCCCCTACTTCCTTAATAGGGTTAACTACTGCTGTAGAACTTTCGTTGTGTATCATGGTTAGAGCTTTTGCATCATCATTTTCTTCAATTGCTTTCTTAATTTCTGCAGGATCTGCTGCTTGTCCCCATGGTACTGTTACTTCGATGGATTCTCCGCCGAATACTTCTGTTAACTGCTGAAGTCTTTCTCCAAATTTTCCTCCGACAACGTTGATTACTTTATCTCCTTTTTCTACAATGTTTGCTATTGCTGCTTCCATTGCTGATGTACCGGATCCGGTTAAAAAGTATGATTTGTTGTCTGTTTGGAATACTTCAGACATCATTGCAGTTGTTTCATCTAAAATTTCCCCGTATGCTGCTCCTCTATGGTTTGTTATTGGTTGTGCCATTGCATCCAAAACTCTTTTTGGAACAGTTGTAGGTCCAGGAATCATTAATAATATGTCTTCCATTGGGAATATTCCTCCAAATATATATTTTTTTTATAAACGTTTATTAAAAAATATAATAAGGCTAGTTTTCTAACTAAACTTACTATGTATATATCTTTATTTTTTATAGTTTTTTAATGTTGGGGAATCATGTTTCCTTATCTGGTTAATTGTATTAATGGGTTTGTATAAATGTATTATTAAATAATATGCTGTGTGATTCTTTATGTGTAACAATTGGGAAAATTGGTATGATTTAATATTGGATGATTTTTCTTTCAGTAAATCGGATGATGAGTTGTCTGCCAGAGTATTGAATGAGAAAATTAATAAAAAAGGCAAATTTGATATATCACATATACATTTCCCACACCAATGCATAATTTTTGGTGCGGGTCCTTCCATTAAAAGACATATAGCTTATCTTAAAAGTACAGTTAATCTTGATAAGTATATTTTAATTGCAGCTGACGGTGCGACAACGGCACTTCTTGAAGAAGGAATAATTCCAGACATCATAGTAACAGACCTTGATGGAAACATGAATGATATAATATTATCAAACAGGGAAGGATCTATAGTATACGTGCATGCTCATGGAGACAACATAGAAAAAATAGAAAAGTACATGGATAAACTGGATAAAATCATTCCGACATGTCAATGTAAGTCATTTGGAAATCTTGAAAACTACGGTGGATTTACAGATGGTGACAGGGCTGTACATATAGCATTATATTCATTAAACGTTAACCGGATAATACTTGCAGGCATGGATTTTGGAGATACCGTCACACATTATTCCAGACCCGAAATCAACAGTGAAATGGAACGTGCTGATGATTTTAAGAAGAAAAAATTAGAATATGCTCAGAAACTGATTAATTCATTAAAAAAAGAGAATGTTCATATTGAATTCATAGACTTAAATGATTCAATATGAATTCCGTAACACGTTTATGGAATGTGTATTTTTTTTGATTGAAAAAACAAACCGGTAGTAATAATCATAATTTTCCTTATTAATACCAGTGTTGTATATTCTATTATTATTTTCCTACTTAATAAATACTGGTCGCAAATTATTAATAATTGCTTTAAAAACAGTAATGAAAAGTTAATTTTGTAATAAAAATGTTTGATTAAAAAAGAAATAAGTAACTGTGAAGAGTGAACACGAACATTCACATCACAATCAAAATAATTATATGTTTCTGTGGGTACAATTAGTTCTTTGTAAAAAGATTCTTATATATACTTTCAAGTATTTTGTTAAACTTCTCTTAAAATTGATAAAGTGATTTTAAAAGTTAAATTTTTAACGAACGAATATTATTATTTAAATATAAATTCAATTTAAAGAATTAATAACCATGGGTTTGCCGTTATTTATACTGTTAATACTTGAATTAAACTAAATACTGTCAAAAACAGGTTAAAGTTAAAATAAAAAAGTAACTGTGACTCTATATAATTTGTTCTATATAGAAATTATATGTTCAATCACAATTTTTTAAAAATAATTTGTTCTGTGGGTACAATTAAATATTGTGTTAATCTTTAATATATACTATCTTAATTTTTTATTAAAATTTACATTAATCTCATTAAAATTTTCTTGTAGCATTATTTGAATTATTTTTTTATAATGATTCTGACAATGTCATGGTCTGCTAACACGTGTTCCAAGCCAACTTTTTGACCTGGGAATTTTACTGAGTCACCCCATACTTTAGCGTATTTGAAATTCTTTACGAAATCCCTATGTAACTTATGAGCAACGTCCTCTATTGTTGAACCTTTTCTAATAATTAACGGTTCATCCATATCAGCTTTTTTACCCTGTGGTTTTAAATATAGCCTTATAAGATCCAAATCTACAAATATTTTTTCCTTTAATTCTTCCATCATTATTCCGTCATCGGCTGATACGAATAATGCGTCGGGCAGTTTTTTTCTTAATTCATCCAATTGTTCCTTTGTTGCAAGATCTATTTTGTTAACAACCACAGTCATTGGAATGTATGCACGGTTTGGTTCCATTGCATCAATGAATCTGTCAATTGTCACATCTTCCCTTAGCACAACATCTGCACTGTGTATACCNNNGAAACTTTTACTTTAGGTTTCTTTTCGTTTGGTCTAACACCAATGTTTCTTACTTCTTCTATTATAACATCCATATGTTCCGGTTGGAATACGTCAAGTACCATTATGATTAAATCTGCATTTCTTGTTGCAGACAATATTTCCCTACCTTTTCCTTTTCCTTTACTTGCACCTTTGATAATACCTGGAATGTCCAATATCTGTATTTTTGCATCTTCATATTGCATGATGCCGGGTACTATGTCAAGTGTCGTGAACTCGTATGCTCCAACCTTTGAATTTGCATTGGTTAAGTAGTTTAAAATAGTGGATTTACCGACTGATGGGAATCCTAGGAGTACTGCTGTGGAATCTCCACTTTTTCTTACGAGGAATCCTTCCCCTTTTGTAGTTGAACTGTTACGTTTTTCTATTTTCTCTTTTAGCTGTGCAATTTGTGCTTTTAGTTTTCCAATATGGTGTGATGTTGCCTTATTTTTTTGAGTTTTTTTAATTTCCTCTTCTATCTGTTTTATTCTATCTTCAGCTGCTGACATTTTATTTCACACCATTATTTTTTATATTAAAATAATTTTTGTATAATATAATACTTTGTTTTTACTGCTTTTAATTGTTTTCGATGGATAGTTATTTATATCCTGTTTTATATATTGTTGTATAGGAAAAGTTGTTCTTTAATGATTTATTAAATTCTCATTGTATTAATTTTTAAAATGTTTTGAAAATTTTTCTATGATTAATAAACATTGTATAAGATTATCATGATAATTGGCATGGGAATTAAACATTTAACTAATTGGTAATGAGGGGAGGTTAGTAAAATGACTTATGAAGTAACAATGGAGAAAGATTTGGATAAAAAATTAGAAGAAATACAAAGTGTAAACTTCAAGGAATACACGTTATTTACCAAAAAAGTAGAACAAATACAGAATTATGCTCCAATAATGAAAAATCATAGGATTCATTTCAACACTTTTGAAAAACCTTTACAGGACTTTAAATGGGTTGAAGTAAACGATAAAATACTGGTTTTTAAACTAGATACAATAAAACAGGAAATTCATTTATGTGAATATCTTCCACAAGAAGAAGTGTTCGAATAAACACTTTTAAACTATTTTTAAATAATTAACTAAAAAAGAGAAAGTTTTGAAGTATAGTCTAAGCTATTACTTCTTTCCAAGGTTTTATATAAACACCTGATAATAAACCGTTTTCCGGAGAACTGTTAGTAATAATGGTTGAATAAATGTAAACAAGATTCATAAAACCAATTTTTCCATTTTCAACTTCTACAAAACTAGGACAAGCTTTTGTTTCACATAGTTGTGTTTTAATCTCTTCTGATATTTTTACGTATTCTTCATTGGAAAGTAATGATGGTTCAGTGATTGTTTCACTTGATACGGATGGTGTTTTCACCCATTTAAGTTCTAAATCACCTGCATCATTATTATTAATGTTGTTTACGGCTGTTACTAGTAAGTTAAAAAGATTTCCAATAGTTACTTCTTTCTTATTAATTAAAATTTTACCAGGTACTCTTTTATGTGCTTCAATCCATTTGTTTAATCTGTAACAAGCATTTTGCAAATCAGTGATTGAAATGATTATAGGTTCTGCTTTTTCAATAATGATCTTTACACTTTTCATGGCCGGTGCACATTCATCATCACCACCATAGATTACATCCAATGCATATTCTGGTTCATGGTAACTGCTGAAGTCAAATAATTGTGAAAATTTACCTTTTTCTATTCTTGTATTGAATTTTGTTTCTTGATTTATTTTAACTGCTATTCTTCCACTTAATGGAATACCTGTTTCATCAGTTACTTCAAATTCAATTTTAGCTTTTTCCCACTCTTTAACTTTAATATCATCTAATTTGATTATGGAATCCATTTATTTCACCGTATGTAGTTTGTTATTTAATGCAATAATGATAAATAACTTATTAAAAAATTATCACTAATATCTAATTACTATATTATATATTGTTCATATGTTAAAATAGTTTTCCTTTAAAAAAAGTTAGTATAATTTGATTATGGTGAAAGTAAAAAAATTTTTTATAAAAAATGTGGATTAGATAATTTTGAAATATTGTAGTAATGTTAATGCAATCATGATAATTATTGGTATTACTATGTATAATATGCTGTTTGTTGACAATCCTTCTTTTGAATAGTATATTGTACTTTCTGAGTTGTATCCACGGCTTGCCATACTGGCATATACAGTTTCTCCACGTTCATATGCTTTCAGGAACATCATCAGGAACAGATAACCAACCTGTCTTAGTTTCCACATGTATGGAGTGCTGTTGGTTAATGAAAAGCATCTGCTTGCTTGTGCCTGTCTTATACTGTTTAATTCATCATAGAATAAGAATACAAAACGTACAAATAATGAAAAAATCATTGCGAACTCGTTAGGCATGTGTAATCTTCGGAATGCTTCTGCAATATCTTTCATTGGCGTGATGTATGAGAAAAGTACTATTGATGTTATACTTATCACCAGCCTTGCCATTAATAGCTCTGCAAATTGTATTCCCTGTAATGTTATATTTATTCCAAACGGTAATGTGTATAATATGTCACCTGGTTGAATAAATGGCTGAAATATTGCAATAAACAGTCCAAAAGGCAATATTACAAGAACTCTTAGCAAAGCATCTTTCACTGATATTCCGCTTATGTAAATTAAGAGTAAGAGGTATAGTTCAAGTACTAAAAATACGATGTAATTTGATGATGTTACTGCAAATACAATTGTTATAATCAATACTATTAATTTTATTCTGCTGTCAATATTGTGCAGTACGCTGTTTTGATTCGATAGATATTCTTGTTGTTGCAGTTCTGCAATGCTTACCAATTGCATCACCTCTAATAATAACATTTGTATTTAAATTAATATAAAAATAGTTTAAAAAGTGGTGGATGTTAAATCATATAAATATGATTTTTTCTCCACATTTTTATTTATTTTTTGCTTACTAAGTAAAATACTCCGTAAGCTAGTGCAACAGCCATTGCCGCACCGATTATCAGACACAGTACTCCAGTTATAGGACTGCCTTCTTCGTCATCTCCAACTGGGAAGTTATAATCTGGCATTACTGGGTCAATTACTTGTTCTGCTTCTAAAGCATCTGGATTAATATGTTCAGCTGAAGCTTCCAAACCGTCTGGATCACCTGAAGCTAAAAAAGGTGATAGAACACATACTATTAAAGCTACAACTAAAATTCCTATGTAAACCTGTTTATTTTCCATATAATCACCTATTCCAAACTAATAAATCAGGTCTTACTGATTCAATACCTTTAATAATTATTACAGTAATTATTGCTTCAATGAATCCGATCATTGCGTGGTAACCACCCATGAAGAATAATCCGTCAACTAGTGGGAAAGTTCCGCTTAGTGCCATTTCGATTGCGGCTACTAATGCTGCAATGAAACAACCGGCCCATGCTGCTATGAAAATACTTGG
>MVAA01000026.1:1636-3543 GCA_003266105.1 Methanosphaera sp. rholeuAM6 | reverse complement strand
ACGTTAAAGAAGGATTTGCTACAGTAACTTTAAAACCGGGTGTACTTGGAATTTACGTAAGAATCATGCCTCCTGAAGTAGTTTTACCTGACTATGTTGAAATCAGTGAACCTGAAGAAGTTGACATTCTTGCAGAAGAAGCTCCTGTAGAAACAGTAGTTCAAGAAAGTGAAATTCAGGAAGAAATTACTGGTGAAGACATATTAGAAGAACTTTCAGAAGAAGCTGAAATTGAAGAAATTACTGAAGAAGATGAAGAAAGTAACGTATTTGAACAACACGTAAAAAAATTCGAAGAAGAGATAATTCCTAAAATCAAGGAAAGTATTGATAATTTAACTTCAGAAGATGAAAGCATTATCGATATATTACATGAAAAAGAAGAAGAATTATCCTTTTTAGAACCATCCAGATTCAGTGAATTAAAAGAAAAAGTGAAAGATATTCATTTTAAATTACATAATACGGATGAATAAATATATTTCAAACTTACATAATCACGAGGAATCACTATGGTTATTTTAAGAAGTAAAGAAATTAGGGAATTAAGTCCATCTGACATGCAGGCCAAACTAAATGAACTTCATGCTGAATATGATACATTAGTTGGTAAAGGTGCAGTAGCTGGAGTTGATAATCCTGGTAAAATTAGAGAAACTAGAAGAACTATTGCCCGTGTTCTTACTATAATGAACGAAAACAAACAACAGGGAGAATAAGAATAGAGATGAAAATCTGTGAAATATGCGGTCTTCCAGAAGATCTATGTGTATGTGAAGAAATTGCACGTGAAGTACAAAAAGTTAAAGTATATACAGTACGTCGTCGATTTGGAAAACTTATGACAATTGTCGAAGGTATCGATGAACATGATATTGATATACGTGAATTAACCAAAACACTCAAGTCAAAATGTGCTTGTGGTGGAACTGCTAAGAAAGGTCAAATTGAATTGCAAGGGGATCATAAACGTAAAGTTAAAGAAGTATTGGCAGATATGGGTTTCTCTTCAGATACAATAGAAATCAAATAGATTAATCTAGAAGATTCAGATGAATATTCAATATATAATATTGAACAGGGAATAAAAATTCATTTATGTGAAGTTTTATTATGATAACTCCACAAAACGTATTTCGGCATGAATTTATAGGGTTGGCTGTTGAAATAATTGACAGTACTCATGAAGGATTACTTGGAATACATGGAATAATTATAGACGAAACTCGTAACACTATTAAAATAGATACGGGAAATGATGAGAAAATTATACCGAAGGAAAATGTAACATTTTTGTTTACATTACCAGAGGGTGATAAAGTTTCAATAGATGGGAAATATATTTTAGCCCGCCCTGAAGACCGGATAAAAAAGAAATTTAAAAAAATTAGGTGAAACAATGGTAGGCATTAATGTTAAACAACCAGAAAACGAATGTCATGATCCTAACTGTCCATTTCACGGTGAACTCTCTGTAAGAGGTCAAGTTATAGAAGGAACAGTTACTAGTGATAAGGCAGATCGTACAATAACTGTAGAAAGAAGTTTCTACAAGTTTATTAAAAAATATGAAAGATACGAAAAAAGAAATTCAAAAATTCAAGCACACAAACCTGATTGTATTGATGTTAAAATTGGGGATTCTGTTAAAATCGCAGAATGCAGACAATTAAGTAAAACTAAACACTTTGTGCTAGTAGAAGTTAAGGAAGGAGAATAGATAATATGAAAGCTATAACATCAAAAGTCTCCAAATCACTTCCAATCGGTGCTAGACTAAACTGTGTAGATAATACCGGAGCACGTGAAGTTGAAATAATTTCTGTAAAAGGATTTAAAGGAGTTAGAAGAAGACTTGCATCAGCAGGTGTAGGTGACATGGTAGTTATTTCCGTTAAAAAAGGAAC
>MVAA01000026.1:0-1564 GCA_003266105.1 Methanosphaera sp. rholeuAM6 | reverse complement strand
AAGTATAATCGTATAAGGGTGAAAATATGTCAAAACAACCAAGAAAACAACGTAAAGCGTTATATACAGCTCCACTACATAAACGTCACAAATCAATGAGCGTACATCTTTCCGATGATTTAAGAAAAGAATTTAACAGAAGATCTTTTCCTGTAAGGAAAGGGGATGAAGTTGAAATTGTACGTGGTGACTTTAAAGGAACTGAAGGAAAAGTTGAAGGTGTAGATCTTAAAAAATACCGTGTACTTGTTGACGGTGCATCCAGTCAAAAACAAGACGGTTCAAAATTATACCAACCAATTCACCCATCAAACTTAGTAATTACAGACATTTATTTAGATGATGAAAGAAGAAACAGTGCATTAAATAGGAAGGTATAATTATGGCAAATATGGGATCAAGAAAACATTTAAAAAGATTCAAAGCACCTAAAATGTGGCCTATCCATAAGAAAGAAGAAACATGGACAACTAAAACAAGTCCTGGACCACATGCTTTAGATAAATCAATACCATTAGTAATGGTTTTAAGAGATATTTTAGGCTTAGCAGATAATGCACGTGAAGCAAAAATTATCTTAAACAATGGTGAAGTGTTAGTAGACGGTACTCCAAGAAAAGACCACAAATTCCCAGTCGGTTTCATGGATGTTATTTCAATACCAAAAATTAACAAATATTACCGTTTAATACCAGACCACAAAGGAAGATTAGTACTTCATGAAATTGAAGAAAAAGATGCAACCTTCAAATTAGTAAGTATTGAAAACAAAACCACAATTAAAGGTGGAAAAACTCAATTAAACTTACACGATGGTAGAAATGTTATTGTCGATGAGGATGAATATAAAACAAGTGACGTTTTATTATTAAACATTCCGGAACAACAAATTTCAGACTGCATTAAATTTGAAGTAGGTTCATTAGGATTGATTACCGCTGGTAAACACACTGGTGAATTAGGTAAAATTGATGAAATTAACATCACAAAATCTTCAAAATCAAATACAGTATTAATTGAAACAGAAGAAGGTTCTTTCTTAACCTTAGCAAAATATGTATTTGTTATTGGTACAGATAAACCAATCATATCATTATTAGGAGATGACTAATCATGAATGTGATGGAAAAACCTTATATTGCAAAAGCAACAGTCAACATTGGTGTTGGTGAAGGTGGGGAAAAATTAACAAGAGCAGAAGCATTAATCGAATCTCTTGTCGACCAAACCCCTGTAAGAACATACTCAAAAGTAACAAATCCTGAATTTGGTATTCGTAAAAAACAACCAATTGCATGTAAAGTTACTTTAAGAGGAGAAAAAGCTGAAAAAATCATATCTATGGTCTTAGCTGGATTAGAAAACAGAATCAAAGCTTCACAATTTGACCAAGAAGGAAACGTATCCTTTGGAATCAGAGAACACATTGATATTCCTGGCGTAAGATATGATCCTGATATTGGAATTTTTGGTATGGACGTTTCTGTAACTTTCCAAAAACCTGGTCACAGAATTAAGGAAAGAAGAATCCAACCTAAAAAAATACCAAAAGCACAAAGAGTTA
>MVAA01000023.1:3656-5008 GCA_003266105.1 Methanosphaera sp. rholeuAM6 | reverse complement strand
CTACAAGATGGGGAGGTTCAACCAAAGCAAAGAAATTGGGTATAATAAGACAGGAGAATTACCATAAACCTGGAGAATATGTTTTTTCAAATAAACTTTATCCGATATACTTTTTAATCCAGAAAAATACTCATGATTTCTCAAATTAGAGTAATATTATAAGGTTATATAAAATCAACATTTTTTAGAGGCCACATATCTCTTTTTGATAATTTGAATATTTCAGTAATCTTCCTTAGTAATATTACAATTGTTTGAAGTTTATTTTTATTTTAAATTACTTAAAGAAGGTTTAGGATTTAAACATTTACACAAGTATACATTAATTCAATGTATAAAGCAACTTCTTTGATTATACTATTGTAAGCGATAATGATACATTACTGTGTTGATACAAAACAAGACTAAAAGGCTTTTTGAAGGCATATTTTTCTAGAACCCTAAAAAATTTACTTCGTTTAGATTTTTTTCCGCCTTTCAAAATCCTTTTCTAATTTTAATGATATTTTTTTTCTTCGTTATACCTTTGGTATGAAATTAATCTGGTGGAATATAAAATTATCCTACAAGTTACAATGCTAAAAAATAGGGAAAAATAGTTATTGCAAAAACTGAAAAAAATGGATATTTGTTGAAATTTACAGGAAAAAATAGTCAATATCATCAAGTAAGATAAAAAAAGAGGTATTGGACTTCCATCCAATAATTGAATGACAGTTCAAATGTCCAATTTATTCTTTTTAGATTTTTAGAACAGTAGTTACTTTACCTGCATTGTATATTCCGTTTTCACCTGATATTAACAGCAGTTCATAGAGTCCTGGTTTGAGTGATGTGATAAATGACATGTCCACAATACCTTTTGTACTGTTTACGCCGGTAAGTACTGTTTTTCCATTTACTTTAATGGCCAATTTAGTGTTTCTTACCAGTAATTTGCCTGTTTCGTCGTATATCTTTGCTTTGACTGTTGTTTTACCTTTCTTTGTTGTTATGCTGGTGACGTTTATTCCCACTGACTTTTTCTCTATGGTGAGTTTGCCTGTTGCTGTGGCCTGTTTGTAGTTTCCTCCACCGAATACTGCAGTAAGATTGTACGTTTTTGCATCATATGTTGATGGGATAGTATAGTCAAGTACTGCTTCGCCGTCGACTACCTTAGCATATAGTGTGTTGCCCTTGTTGTCTTTTAATGTTTTGCCGTTTAGCTTGAATGCTACTTTTTCCCTGTTTATTCTGTCACCTGATGCATCGGTTACTTTGGCTCTTAATGTGATTTTTTGTCCGGATTTTACAGTGATTTTGGATGGAGTTAATGTTATCTTGGCTGTTCCCTGGCTGATTTTGAGTGC
>MVAA01000023.1:1576-3557 GCA_003266105.1 Methanosphaera sp. rholeuAM6 | reverse complement strand
AGTGTGACAACAGATCCTACAGTTGATTTTATCTGGTTTACTGTTATTGTGGTGTTTAGTTTTGTCGTGTTTAGTAGCTTGTCAATGTAGTTGTTTAATTTCTTGATTTCCTTGTCGGCTGTGTCCAACTGTTTGGTTAGGTAATTAACAGTATTGTTTAGTGTTTTTATTTCTTTGTTTGCCTTGTCGAGTTTGTTGTTTAAATTTTTGTTGGTGTTTTTGAGTGTTGCTATTTCCTTGTTGGCAGTATTTAACTGTTTGGTTAGATTGTTTACTGTATTGTTCAGTTCCTTATTTTCCTTGTTTGCTTTATCCAACTTGTTGTTTAATTGTTTGTTGGTGTCATTTAGTGTTTTAATTTCCTTGTTTGCTTTGGCTAGTTGTTCTGTTAGTTGTTTGTTTTGTTTTTCCAGCTGTGCTATTTTTTCATCTTTATCTATTTCCACGGCAAATACGATTGTGGCATTGGATGCTTTGTATTCGTTTGTATCGTCATAGTAAACGTTTATCTTGTAGTTTCCTGGTGTAATTGTGTTGTCTTTGAGTACTCCGCTGGTGGTGTTGGTGTTGATGGCTCCGGTTACTTCAATAGGTGCATTAGCTATCGGGGACTGGTATGTCGTATCAGTTACTGTAATGTTTATCTTTACGTTCTTTTCTGTGTTGTTGAGTATGTCATATGTTATGCTGGTGTTTCTCTGTTTTATAATGTTTAATGTGAACTCTGTTGAACTAGGATTTGCACAGTCACTATAGTATGTTACATTTATTGTGTATGATGAGTCAGGGTCTTCATAGAGGTTTGCCAGTGCTTCGGCTAGTGTAGCTGTTGTGATGGTATATCCATCCTTAACATTATAGCATGTTAACAAAGGAATGTATTCTTCACCATCTTTTACGCTTACATTAGCTGTTCCCCGCAGTCCACTTTCATCAGTAATATCCAGTTTTACATTGTTTTTTATTCCTTCATAGTAATCATATGACTCCTTGTCTGTTGTAATTTCCGAATCACCTGTTACAGTGAATGATACAGTATTGGATAGACTGTTACAACTGGTAAAGTTAACCTTGTATTCACCAGGTTTTAACTTTGTTAAATTGTATGCTTCATACTTTCCGATTAGCTTTTCTTTACCATTGATGTATAGTGTAATATCATTGATTCCATCTGCAAAGTCAAAATAATAGTTGATACTTGTTGGTTGCAGGTTAAATTCTAGTTCAACCTTATCACCATACTGGAATGATTTCTTATCATCTTTAACAGATAATTTAATCTCACTGAGACTAATGTCCGTAGAATAATAATGATTATCATCAAACTCTCCATTCCACCATCCAGCTAAATCTATTGTTTCTTTGTTACCTGCAGTGTTTTCAATGAAATTATTCCCTGTAGTATTCAAATACCCACCAAAATATATTGCACCACCCCCATCGTTTGCATGGTTTTGTGTGAAATTAGAACCAACAATATCAGTATACTCTTCTTTATCGCTGAATATAGCTCCTCCATTGGTTGCGTTGTTGTTGTTTAGTGTTGAGTTGGCTACTGTTAAAGTACCAAACAAATTGTATATTGCTCCTCCCCTGGTTGCGTTGTTGTTGTTTAGTGTTGAGTTAATTACTGTTAAAGTACCATAAAGGTTTTTTATTGCTCCTCCACCATCATCATTAGCAGTTCCTGTTGCGTTGTTGTTGTTTAGTGTGGAATTGATGATAGTTAAAGTACCAATCTTGTTGGATATTGCTCCTCCTCCACCCCACTCCCATCCAGTTCCTGTTGCAGTGTTGTTGTTTAGTGTGGAGTTGGCTACTGTTAAAGTACCCTCATTGTTTATTGCTCCTCCATAGCTTGCTAGACCATTTGTTATTGTGATGTTTTTCAGAACTAATGAACATCCCTTATTAATCCTGAATACTTGTGTTTGATTTCCGTCAATCGTTTGTCCATTTCCGTCAATGCTAAGTACTATAT
>MVAA01000023.1:0-1501 GCA_003266105.1 Methanosphaera sp. rholeuAM6 | reverse complement strand
GTACTTTCTTTTTTAGTGTTAAGATCTTTTGCATTATTCTTCTTTATAGTCTTTGTTGAACTTTCTTCTGTCTGTATTTCATCTGTCATAGTATCTGTCTGTGATACTGTATGTGAATCATCTACTACTTTCGTTACATCACCAGCAGTACTGGTAGAATTGTCTGATATGTCTGTTGCACTCACAATACCCATAAGTAGTACTAGTAGTGTCATAAAAAGCAGTATTTTACTTATTTTCATTTTTATCAACTTCTCTATCAATATATAATAACTGTTAATATATTGAAATGTAAACTATTTATTATTTTTCAATTATTTATGAAAAGTAGGTTAAAAAGTAAATGGGAATGGGAATTTATATTAAACTATGTGAAAGGATGTCATGTGGATGATGCAACGGGATTTACTATAATAATTACTGGAAATAACAGTACATGCCTAGCAAGGTAGACTATCGGATTTTTCTTTGATGAACAGAACAATGAAAAACATCTTATAATTCCTTTGATAAAAATAAGATTATGGCTGAATTAATAGATAAAACCTTTAATTTTTTTAGGGAGGAAATAGTATTTTCAATATCATTAATTTTAGCAGTCATTTCCTGTTTTTTTGTAAAGCCAAGTTTTAATTATTTAAATTATATTAATTGGTATACTATCATATTGCTTCTGGTGATTATGCTTATTGTTGANNTCGCGGACTTGTTTTTACACTGGTTTTTGTCTGTTTTCTTAGTTCTGTTTTCATTACCAATGACGTTTCTTTAATATTGTTTGTGCCGTTTGCTATTTTGGCTTTGAAAAAGGTTAATCGTCCGGATTTGGCAATAGTCACTGTTTGTTTGCAGACCATTGCTTCTAATGTTGGATGCATGATTCTTCCAACAGGTGCTCCTCATAATATTGTGATGTATACAGTATCCGGCATCCCTTTCGAGTCATTTTTCCTGTTGCTTTTGCCCTATGTTGCCGTTTCCGTAATGTTTCTATTTGCAGTGATATTAATTATTCCTGCCGATGACATCTTGTTGCCTGATTTTGGCAGGGTTCATATTTACAGGAATCATTTCTTCAAGAGGGTTTTTCTTGGTGTGGATTATTATTTGCTATTAACGTTCATAGCACTTTTTGTACTGATAGGTAATTTGGAAAACATTTCTTTTTTCAGTTTATTGTTCAAAAAGTGGATAATTGGTAATGAAGTTATTTCTGGTGTTATCCTATCCCAAATTATTTCCAATGTTCCTGCTGCAATGTTACTTAGCGGTTTCAGCAGTAATTTTGGGGCAATCATAGTTGGAATTAACATTGGCGGCTTCGGTACTCTTATAGCATCCATGGCTAATCTTATCTCCTTTAAGATTCTTGTTCGCCAGTACAGTGAATTCAAAATAAGGTATCTGGTAGTGTTCACTGTATTGAATATAGTATTGTTGGGCATATTGCTGGTTGTTAATCTTTTTACTTAATCAAAATCAGATAAAAGGAAAAATTATG
>MVAA01000100.1 GCA_003266105.1 Methanosphaera sp. rholeuAM6 | reverse complement strand
TACCAACCACTAATTTGGTCTTTAACAGCTTGGAAAGCCTCATCACGTTTATCAAGCTGAGTCATACCGGCTCCCTGTGCAAGATTAGGTTTTCCACCACCACGACCACCAAGATACTCACCAACAAGCTTGATAACATCACCCATTTTCATACCATTATCAAGAACGGACTCATTAGCACTAGCAACAATGTTTCCGTCATTATTAATAACAATAGCCAAATCTGCTACCTTGTCTTTTTCTATAAGGTTTGTTGCAATCTCCCTAAGTTGACCTGCATCGGCATCCAATACCTGTGTAAGTAATCTATAACCGTTAACTTCCTCCACATCATTCTGTAAAGAGGATATTTTAGCTTCAGCCAACTGTTTTTCCAATGCCTTGATTGTTTTCTGCTGTTCCTTCCATTCATTGAAAAACCTGTTACAGGTTTTAGGTAACTGTTCGGCATCCACACCGAAGACGTCACTACTTTCCCTTAGGATATCATCAATCTCCTGAATCTTGTTAATTGCAGAATCTGCCACAGCATATTCTATACGTTCCACTCCATCCTGCACTCTTTCCGTTCTAAGAACTTTGATGATTCCAACGTCACCTGTGGTCTGTACGTGTGTACCTGCACATGCTTCCACGTCCACGCCAGGAATTTCAACTACCCTTATGTCTTTTCCGGGAACTATACCACCCTGATACAACTTGAAGCCATACTTTACTTCAGCATCTGTTCGGTCATACCACTGTATGTTAACCGGCAGGTTCTGCTTGACATATTCGTTTGCCAGCCTTTCAATTTCCTTAAGGTCATCCACTGTGATACGTTTGTAGTGTGAAAGGTCAATTCTTGTTTTTTCTATACCATTCTGTGAACCTGCCTGCCAGATATGTTTTCCAAGAACCTTTCTGGCTGATGCAATAATCAGGTGGGTTGCAGAGTGGTTGCTTGTAAGCAAATCACGTCTTAGTGCATCGATTGCACCAGTTATTTCTTCACCGACAATGCCTTCAAGCTTATCGACATCATCCTTTGCTACATGATGAAGTACCACTCCATCCACCTTTTCGGCATAGGTAACATTAAGTACTGTTCCATCGGCCCTTGTAAGTGTTCCTTCATCTGATGGCTGTCCTCCACCTTCAGGGTAGTATATGGTCTGGTCAAGAATTATCTTATTTGAATCTTCAACACCCAATACTTTAGCATTGAATTCTCTCTGCTGCAGGTCATCATAGAATGCCAGTTTTGTTTGAGGATAATCAAGTTCCAATGGTTCTGCTTCTTCCTCCTCTTCTTCCTCGTGTGCTGCTGCTATTTGAGTGTAGAAGTTGTCAGGTATGTTTGCATCAAAATCATATTCCTTACATATGCTTTCCACTGTTTCTGGTGGTATACCGTTTGAGTCATAGAAGTTTATTAGCATGTCCGTTGGGAATGAAGTGATATTGTCCTTTTTAAGTTTGTCTATTGAACGTTTCACAAGGTTTTTACCCTTTGTCAGTGTTGTATGGTATCTTTCCTCTTCAAGGTCAGTGATATTGAGAATATGAGCTGCATTGTCCTTTATTTCAGGATATGTCTGGCTGAGGAAATCCAGTTGTATCTTCATTATATCAGACAATGATTCGTTCAATCCCAGTTCATTCATGTATTTTACTGTTCTTCTAAGAACCAGTCTTGCAAGATATCCTTCCTTTACGTTGGATGGTATGATACCGTCGGCCAACATGAAACTTAAACATCTTGTATGGTCTGCTACAATATATATTGCTTCCATTGGTGCCGTTTCTTTTTTTAGTAGTTCAGGATCCAGTGATAGTTTGTCTGCCACTTTTTTACGTAGGAGTTTCAGGTCAGATATATCCTCCAAATCCATCATACCGGCTATTCTTGCATTTTCAGACAGAATCTCCGTATTCAATTCCACTCCGCTTAGGTCTGTCAGCTTATCTATTACCGGTCCGAATGTTGCATCGTATGCTGTTGGTGTTCCCTGACTTACCCATGCGATACGTTCCAATCCATATCCCGTATCAACGATTCTTAGCGGAATTTCCTTTAGGCCATCCTTTGTTGTTGCATACTGGATAAATACCAGTGTTGCAAGTTCCACTCCATGTGCACATATTTCATAGGATGGTCCTTCGTTTCCTCCACCTTTCCACCATGATTCTATGTATGAGATTTCCTCCGGATTTATTCCTATGCTTACCAGAAATTCGAAACAGTATCTTAAAGTTTGGTCTTTCCAGTATATTGGATTGTCATCGGAGTTGAATGCGTGGTGTGCTCCCATGGTAAAGCAGGTCATGTGTCTGCCTGATCTTCCTACATTATCCACATCATTTAATCTTATTGAAGGCTGTGCTATTGTAAGAGGATTTGCCGGAGGCCTTACCATTCCACTGGTTACCCATGGCTGGAAGTCATAGATTGATGCTCCAACAAGGAATACATCATTTCTCCATCTTTTTGCCAATACAGGGTATCTGTCTATAGGTGTGTGGTTGTTGTTTTTGAAAAATTCCCTAAATTGTTTTTGAATACCCATTAAATCAAATTGTTTGTTGGTAACGGGATTGCCTATGAACTCATATTCATCACATGGTGCATCCCCACAGGTAGCCCTTTGCTTTATTGACCAGAAAGTTTGACCACATTTACTGCAAACCTGTTTTTTAAATCCTAAATCTTCTAATTCAAAAGTCATAATTTACTCACTGATAAAAATGTTTATTTTAAAATGTTGAACGATTAAAGTTATAATATTAATTAATTCATTATAATAAGATTTATGTTACAAATACTATAAAAAATTAATCTTAAATAGGGAAGTTTAAAAAAAGATAAGACGAAAAAGAGGGGAGTTTAAAGAAACTGTGAATTATCAGACATCAAAGTAATAGAATGACTGATTAACGAATTCGACATTTCTTACATACAACACGTCATTGTATGAATCACCCAGAGAGCGATTTTCCATAATTTCACAGGTAAATATGTCATTGATAATTACATCAGCGGCATCTCCAACAGGCAATTTACCTGCATCATCCTCACTCATCACAACATAGTAATCATCTGATGAAAAGACTTTCATTCCCTTAAGGCCTGACAACCATTCAACAGTTGTTTCATTGTACCCCTTAAAATAATCTTCAGTTCTTATGTCATATACCCATCTTTCCACGGGATCACATTTAAGAGCTGATACATCTAGTGTTGTATTGTTTGAAGAAACATCCGCCGAATAATCAAAATGATTGATGCAACACAATACCACAGCTAAAAACATGACGGACAGAAATACCACATGTTCTTTTTTCATTCCAACCACCACCTACGGTTACATTTACTGTATATTACAATCAGTTAAACATGTACTCTTCCTTTTTACCGTTTTGGTAATTGATTTGTGGAGTGTCAATTAACGGATATATATCCAACTCTTCATTTGTCAAATCATAATCATACATGTTAACAGCACTTATCTGACTGTTATAATATGTTTTATAGTAGTAAATTCCCTTGTCAGTATTTATGCATGAGGAGTAAATTGTGTATTCATATTTACCCTGGGCTACTTCACAACATCCCCTTTGCTGGGTTACACTGCCGAGAACGTGGAAAAACTGACTGACGTTGACTTCTTCACTGTCTCCCAGTACAACGTTTAATAGAGTGAATGCGGCACGTACGAATCTTGATGAGGAAGACAGATCCCCAGGTAATCCTATACCACCCATACCTCTACTGTATACATCAAGTTGAAGATTTTCACAAAATGTATTCTTTGGAGTTTTTGATGACAAATGCCTGTAATCGTTTAAGTTGAATACCTGCTTATCGAATGATGGACTGTTAGTCATTACACCAATTGGATTGTAATATATTTTCAAGCCATCGGCATCACATTCCACCACTATTGATTGTTCTCTGTCAGAAATCATCCAGTGTAGTGGAGATAATGGTAATTCTTCACTGAAATTAATCTTTACCAGGTTAATGTTCTTTATCAGTTCTATTGCTTCTTTTACGTTTTCACATTGACATAATACCCATGGAATAAATTCAAATGGTGTTACATTATCCTTATTTTCATCAAATTCTTTATAGTCTGCTTCATAATAGTTTAATCCAGCCATACTTAATCCTTTTTCGTTGCATGCTTCATAATATAACGGATAGTTATCCACAACAAATGCCATACCTATCATAGCATAATGTGTTTCTATGTTATCAACTTCTCTGAATTTAAAACAGTAGTTTCGTGGAGTAATTACAACTGTTTCATTGTATGAATATTCTAAATCTAAGTTTCTTCCAAAATAATGGTCTTCTGCCAATAAACTTGCTGCTGTACACATTGTTATCACCATCTTTAATTATTAGTTTTCTATGTTTTAGTTTATATTTCGGCACTATCCGAAATGTGGGTGTTATAATAAAAACTATATTCATAATCTTACTTTAATTAATGCCTTTAATAGTATTTGATAATATAAGATATAAATGTTATTGTTAAGTATAAATTTTTATAAAAATGTCTACTTTAAATTTCGTACATATCTTATATAAAAAAG
>MVAA01000062.1:32824-39293 GCA_003266105.1 Methanosphaera sp. rholeuAM6 | reverse complement strand
CCACAGCAAAAACAATAGGAGATAACGAAGTAACAGTAACATATGAAGGACCAAACAAATATCCCCCTTCAACTGCAACAACAGCATTCACAGTAAACAAAGCAGACTGTATCATTACAATAGACAGTGTCACATCAGTAAAATATGGTGAAAATGTAACCATTGTAGGTACATTCACAAGTACTACTGGAAAAGCCATAGCAAACAGTAAAGTCAGAATTGACATAAACGGTAAAGCAACATACGTTAAAACAGATAAAAATGGAGTATTTGTACTTACAACTACCGCTACCAAAGCAGGAGAAAACATCCTAAAAGCATCATATGGTGGAAGTGCATACTACAATTCATACAAAACAAACATCACATTCAACGCTGAAAAACAAGACATAATCATAACAGCCGATGAAACATCATACAATGACGGAACATTCACAATCAAAGGAACATTCAAAAACGCAGTAGGACAAGCAGTCAAAAACACAAACGTCAGAGTAAGCATTAACGGAAAAACATACTACGCAAAAACAGATGCAAACGGAACATTCACATTCACACAGGACATCACAGGCAACAAAGTAACATACACGCTAGGATACGGTGGAAGTGCAACATACAACGCATACACAGGAACAAAAACAACATTAACATTTGCTTAAAAAAAGTACTGAACATAACCCCCTCAAAAAATGAATAAGGATGATTATATTCTTATTCAATCAATTATTTTTTTTTGTTTATTCATATTTGGTAAGTAATTGCTTAAATGCACATTATCAACATCCTTTTTCAAATATAAGAACATGCACATATTATTATTAAATTCAGTAATGATTAAATTAATCTCTTAACTATTCAATGTGGAATAATTAAAGGGGGTCTTGAAAAAAATATCAATCAAAAAAATATTTTCATAAAAATCAATAAAAAAAAATAAAATTTAATTAATGGAGATTAAAGAGTTATCTGCATCAACAGTGACACAGATATCATTTTCTAAAGAATTAACAATATCAACCTCGGGATTATCAACCATAGGAATTTTAGAAATGATGGCACCAATAGCAATAATTGGTTCAGCATTCTGACATATTATAGCTTTAGGTGCAGTATTATTCTTAATCATCTGATAAATAACATAAGAACCAACAGTAGAACCCTTTCCTGAAGGAATAACCAATATCTTATCAGTAATACATTGATCGAACAGTTCATGCTTCTTATCAATAACTACCCCCGTTTTAGGATCAACCCCTCCTAAAAAACTAATGGAATCCTTAGTAACAATAGTTCTACCACTAACTTTTCCTTTAGAAATCATCCTACATTTGATATCTTCAGACATGTCAATGCTCCAAATATTATAACAATCCTTCTTCTCTGATTAAATCAATGAAAGTTTTAGCTTCACTGGAAGAGTCTTCCTTTTCTTCAGACTTAACTTCTTCTGTAGTTTCAACAGGTTCCTCAGTAGTTTCAACAGATTCAACTTCAGAAGATGCTGAAACAGTTTCTTCAGTAACAATCAAACCTTGTTCCCTTAAACTTTGTGTAAATGATTTACCATCATCTGGTTGTGATGATTCAGGGATTTCTTCAACTGTTTCAGCGGTTGTTTCTTCACTTTTTTCTTCTTCAACTTCAGTAGGAATGGATTCACTATCAGTTTGTATAATGCCCTGATCACGTAAATCCTGTGTAAAAGATTTATTATCGGTTTCAGCTTCAGTAGGTGCTGTTTTTTCTGCATTTTTTTCTTTAGCTTCTTCAACCACTTCTTCTACTTTAGTTTTAACTTCTTCCACTTTTGCTTCAACAACAGGTTTTGCTTTTTCAATAGTATCTGCTATTATTTGTCCAGAAATTAGGCCTTGTTCTCTAAGGGTTTGAGTAAATGATTTGCCACCCGTAACATCCTCAATTTTTGATTCAATTTTTGCTTTAGTTTCTTCAACAACAACTTTAGCTTCTTCTATAGCTTCATTTATTTTTTCTTCTGCTTCTGCTTTAGCTTTTTCATATTCTTCTTTTTTAGCATCTTCTGCTGATACTTCTTCTACTTCTTCTTTATTTTCTTCTACAGTAGCATCTTCGTCTATCAGCACTTCAGTTTCTTCCTGTGCTTCAACATTTTCTTCTATCGTTTCAGCAGCTTGTGCTTCAGCTTCAGCTTTTTCTTCTTCTAATTTTCTTTTTTCAGCATTTTTTCTAACAATAATTTCAGAAATACCTGGAGCAACTCTTCTTTTAAGTTGCATTTTAGCTTTCTGTACTAAATGACTAGTTTTAGTTTTGTATTCAGTTTTTTCAGAATCAACAAATTCAATAGTTATATCTTTATCCTGTGATTTTGGTTTAACTTGTGCTTTATGTAGATTCTGTACAGATCTTGGATTTTTTCCAGAAATATTATGTGGTTTCTGATTTTCTGGATTATTTTCAGCAAATTTAGGTTCGTTATCACTCATTTTATCCCATCCATATTTTAAATTAATTTTATTCCTTTATAATCCTATAATGTGTTAATTCATCGTCATTTGTCCTTGATTTCGTATAAAAAACATTTTGTAATTTTTTTATAAACAGACAATTTATTATTAATATATTATATGTTGTTCTAAATAATTAATTTTCCCCTTAAAATTTAAAAAGGAAATAATACTTATTGTAGATCTTCTTAGATTAAATGTGAAAAACAGTATATTCCAATGAATATCAGTTATATATTAAAATAATAAATAATAGATTATATTTTTAAAAAATAAGTAAATAACTTCAAAAATAGTTTAAAAAAAGTATTTAAAGGTTTTAGTAACCTACATAAGTAGTAAATCTTAATGCAATACAAATTAATGCAACGATAATAGCTCCAATAACTACTTGGTTTGGAGAAAGTTTAAGTCCTGCTGTTTCATCATCGAAATATCTGACAATACCAGCTCCACTTGCAGGTAATGTTTTTTTGTTTTTGCGTGCCAATAGATTCCCTCCTGTTAATCAATTTCCCATATTCATTAAATACATTATAAGTATATTTTTGTATTAACTTATAATAAACCTTATGTTAAATTAATTTTTTTCATGATCTTTAACCATTTTTATTGCACAGAAATCTCCACACATACTGCACATATCCTCTTCAGAAGCAGCAGTACTCTCATAATATTCACGTGCAGTTTCACCATCAATGGCTAACTCAAACTGTTTTTCCCAATCAAAGTTTTCTCTAGCTATTGCCATTTCTTTTTCTTTTTTCATGGTGTTTGGAAGTTCTTTTGCAATGTCCGCAACTTCTGCAGCAATTTTAGATGCTATAACTCCCTGTTTTACGTGTTCTACATTAGGGATGCATAAATGTTCTGCAGGTGTAACATAACATAAGAAATCAGCTCCACTAGCACCAGCAATACTTCCACCAATTGCAGCAGTTATGTGATCATATCCTGGAGCCCTATCAGTTACAAGAGGTCCTAGAACATAAAACGGAGCACCATCACAAATTGTTTTTTGAATCTGCATATTTGCTTTTACCTGTGTAATTGGAACGTGACCCGGTCCTTCCACCATTACCTGCACTCCCGCTTCTTTTGACCTTTTAACTAATCTTCCTAAAGTAGTTAATTCTCTAATTTGAGCGATATCTGTTGCGTCATGGATACATCCCGGTCTTAAACCATCACCTAATGATAATGTGACATCATATTCTTTACATATTTCTAACAAGTAATCGAAATCTTTATGTAATGGATTTTCTTTATCATTGTGCATAATCCATGCAGCCGTAAGTGCTCCACCTCTACTTACAATGCCCATTAATCTTTCAGAGTCTTTCACGGTCTGTATTGATTCTTTGGTTATACCACAGTGTACAGTAATGAAATCCACTCCTTCCTTTGCTTGTTCTGTAATCACTTTAAATATTGCATCCTCATCCATATCCACAACGGCTTTACCGTTGGAAATTGATTCTACACCCGCCTGATAAATTGGAACGGTTCCCAAAGGAATGTTTGTTTTTTTTCTGATTGCTTTTCTTATTTCATGTAATTTTGGTCCTGTACTTAAATCCATTACTGCATCAGCACCATATTTTACAAGAACATCTACTTTTTCTAGTTCTATGTTGATATCTTCCATTTCGGTAGAGGAACCTATATTTGCATTTATTTTTGTATGTAATCCTTTACCTATGCCGGTAGGTAATGTGTCATGTGTGTTATTTTTTGGAATAACTACTTTTCCAGAAGCAATATATTTTCTCAGTTGTTCAACATCTATTTCTTCTATTTTTGCAACGTATTCCATTTCTGGTGTTATGTTTCCTTTTCTTGCTTCTATTAATTGGGTCATTTCAGAAACCTTCTAATATCTTTAAAGATTATTTTTATTATATATTTTTATATTCTTTATTAATTAAATAGATTTAGGGTATTTTAACATGTTTTAGGTTTTACTTTTGTTTTTAAGCATTTCTTTAAACCATAAACTATATATATAATTTTTAATATAAATTATAATGTGCCACGCCGGGGTGGCTCAGCTGGTTAGAGCGCACGGCTCATAGGGTTTTAAGCATAGCTCTGACTTTTTCCTGGGATACCGTGAGGTCGCGGGTTCGAATCCCGCCCCCGGCACTTATACTATTTTAGTATGAGTTGTAAACTAATTGATTTTCAATTAGTATTATTTGTTTTTTCTTTTTTCTTTAGTATTTTTCATTTCTATTGAGTTATTTTCTACATTACAATATAACAATTGTTATATATAATTAAATATATAATTATTTTCATTAATATAAATTAATTTAGAGGATAGTTATGACTGATTTATACAATAATATGATTTCTAGACAAGTTGAAGTATTCACACCGGAAGAACAGGAAACACTTCGAACAACACCTATTGTAGTTATTGGGTGTGGTGGTTTGGGTGGTACCATAATTGAACAGTTAGTAAGATCAGGTTTTGAACAATTGACTATAATTGATCAGGATGTTTTTGACCAAACAAATTTAAACAGGCAAGTAAGAAGTAATGTTGATACAATTGGTAAATCTAAGGTGGTAGTGACTAATGATGCAATGAAAAAGATAAATCCAAATGTTAACATAACTTTCCATGATTTAACAGTTAGTCAAGACAATATATCTGAGGTATTTAAAGGAAATAAGGTGCTGATTGATGCAGTTGATAATGTTTATACTCGCGTATTGATTTCTAGAGAAGCAAGAAAACAGGATATGACTTTTGTTCATGCCGCAGTAGATAAAACTATGGGGCAGTTGGCTGTATTTGAACCAGATTCCATTAGTTATGAAGAATTGTTTAATCTCAAATCCGTCGGTAAAGAATTGGATGATGGTGTAAAGGAGTATTTGTTAAGTTTAAGTGTTAAAAAACCACAAGTTTTAGGAATCACTCCGGCAATATTTGCTTCTTTGCAGGTTGGTGAAACTATCAAATGTATTTTAGGTCGGGACGATGTTATATTGGCTCCTAAGTTGTTGTTATGGGATATTTTTGATACTTCTTCCTTTAGATTAATCGATTTTTAGTTCACTATTTTTTTTTATTTATTTTTATTTTTCATTATATTTATTCCGATTTTAAGTATTTTTAAAAATTATTTATTTTTTTATTAAGATTTGGAACGTTTTCCGTGGTTTCTATGTTACGGGCTTTTGAAAACATTTATATATAACATAGTATGATACATATTAGTAGGAAGTACACTTCCGATAGGAAGTACCTAAAAAGAAATAAAGGTATAATAACAAATTATTATTATTGAATTCTTAACAAAGATAACAAATTAAGGTGAAATATTTATGTCCAAACGAGACGACCAAATCGACCAGATTATTAAACAAATAGACGAATATGGTTCAAAATTTTTAAGATTACAATTTTCAGATATACATGGTATTCCAAAAAGCATGGCAGTATCATTAAAAAAACCAGATGATGCAGAAGATGTCATCAAAGATGGTTTATTATTTGATGGTTCATCAGTACCTGGTTTCGTAGGTATAAACAACAGTGATTTAGCACTTAAACCAGATATAACAACATTTTCAGCATTACCATGGAGACCAGAAGATAAAGGAACATGCAGATTCATATGTGATATATACAACACTGACGGATCACCATTTGAAGGAGACCCAAGAGGAGTACTTAAAAAATCCCTTAAAAAAGCAGAAGAAAGAGGATATCAATTCAACATGGGTCCGGAACCAGAGTTCTTCATAATTGAACAAGATGCAAACGGCGAATACAGGCCTGCAGATAATGCAGATTACTTTGATGTTGAACCATTAGATCAAGGAACTGATATTAGAAGAGAAATAGTATTGGGTCTTGAAAAACTGGACTTTAACATAGAAGTAAGTCATCACGAAGTAGCACCAGGACAACACGAAATAGACTTCAGATTTGCTGATGCATTAAAAACTGCAGATGCAGTAAT
>MVAA01000062.1:6906-32793 GCA_003266105.1 Methanosphaera sp. rholeuAM6 | reverse complement strand
AAAGTTTATTTAAAGATGGTAAAAATATATTTTATGATCCTAATACAGAGACACAGTTATCACAGGAAGCTCTTTACTTCATAGGTGGATTATTAAAACATGCAAAAGCATTATCCGCAATTTTATCACCAACAGTCAACTCATACAAACGTCTAGTTCCAGGATATGAAGCACCTTGTTACATTGCATATGGATTAAAAAATAGGTCAACATTATTAAGAATTCCAGCATCAAGAGGAATAGGAACAAGAATCGAATGCAGATCACCAGATCCATCATGTAACCCATACTTAGCATTTGCAGTATTGTTAGAAGCAGGATTGGATGGTTTAGACAACAAAGTTGATCCTGGAGAACCAACAGAATTCAATGCATTTGCTTACACACCTGAAGAATTATTAGAAAAAGGCATTGAAACATTACCAACCAGTCTCTGGGAAGCTTATCATGCATTAGAAAAAGACGATGTAGTAATAAATGCATTGGGTGATTACGTATACAACCAATTCTATAACATCAAACGTCAAGAATGGGATGACTACAGAATCCAAGTATTTGACTATGAACGTGAAAGATATTTAAATATTTAAATATTCTTTCATTTATCTTTTAAAATTATATTTCACCTCCTCCATAACACCTTCTTTTATTATCATTGAATGATATAAATATAAAATAATTATATATTATTTGGAGATTTGATACAATTACTGTTCAACAAGAAACTGATATGAAAATGATGGAAATTCTACGAATCCTATATAACAAAAATGAAACACTAGGAGCAAAAGTTATTTCCGAAGAACTAAATAAACGGGGATATTCGTTAGGAGAAAGAGCAGTTCGTTACCATATGCACATACTGGATGAAAAGGGATTTACAGAAAGGATGGGATATCGTGGCAGACGAATAACGGAGAAGGGCCTTGATGAATTAAAAAAAGGATTAATCTATGATCAGGTAGATTTCACATACTCCCGATTCCAAGAAAAAATGTATAACGTTTCATTAGATTACAATACGGGAAAAGGTTTAGTTATAGTAAATCTATCCTCAATAAATGAAGTTGATTCTGAAGATATATTAAATGAATTCTTTAAAGAAGGTTTATCAGTAAGTCAAAGATATAACTTCTATGAAAGAAACAATAGAACTTATATTCAAACAGTATGTGGTACAACTTTTGATGGAATTTTCCAGAAAAACGGGATAGTTACCCGACCATTGTATGGTGGTTTATTGAAAGTAGAGGATTATGTTCCATTAAATTTTATTGAACAGATAGCATATGAAAAAACTTCAATCACACCTTTGGAAGCATTTACTAGTCACGACAACACTTCAGTATTGGATGTTGCTAATAATGGAACAGGAGTAATTCCGGCAAATTTCAGAATTATACCGGCTACAAAACGTGATGATGCATTAAAAATAATCAATAATCTCTCTAAGATTGGTATAGGTGGAGTAATTCATGTTGGTCAATCAGGTAAATCTGTCTTGGGTATCCCAGTTCCCGAAGATATGATAGGAATTGTTATCATTGGTGGAGTGGCTCCTTTATGTGCTGCTCAGGAAAGTGGTTATGATTTGGATATTAAATTGGCAGATAGTTATACAGAATATAGTAATATGAAAGTGGCTAATTCTAATATTTCAAGTCCATTAAAGCCATGTTCCAAAAAACCCAAGAAAAATGTTTCATTTGTGCTGAATAAAATATATAATTTGATATCCAATGTTGATTTTGATATTGAAACATCACAGGGAAATGTAATTTCCAACATTTCATTTGTTGATAAAAAACAAGTGGATGATGCATTAGAAATATTAACCAGTTTATTTAAGAAAAAACCGGAGTATTGTGTTGGAAACCGTTATGCCTTAATTGAATCTTCAGATAATAAGGTGGGTATAGCTACCATTTGTAGTTTAACGATTGATGGTATATTAACAAAGTATGGCATAAATTCCATCCCAATATATAGTGGTATTCTGGATATTCATGGGGAAAATAAACGGTTCATAGAATTAGTTTCTTATAAGGGTTCTTCAGTGGATCCTCATGAAATTTTTATCAAGAAAAACATGCATGATGTACATGGTTCATTAGAAAACTCCGGAAAAATATTGGCAAGTGTACATACTATACCATACGTATCAAGAGATGCAACTAAAGACATTTTATGTAAAATAAATGACATCGGATTTGAAGTATTGGGTGTAGGTCAAACAAATGAATATATGTATAATGCAAAGATAGAAAAATATCATTTCGGATATGTAGTAGCAGGAGGACTCAACTCAATAGCAGATATGAAAGAAAATAATATCCAAGTCGATGTAAAATCTATTGAAAAAATCATGGATTATAATTCATTGGAAAAATTATAGTTTTATTTATTTTAAAATTATTTTTTAAACTTTTTTTTAGCAGTGTTTTTTCTTTTTCTCTCCTTTTAACCGCTTATTTCGCTAAATAATATTTACGTATTCCTAAAAATCAATTCATTTAAATAGTCTCAATCATATACTACTCAATATACTAAACTTAATATGTAATCTTTTTAAGGAGTAAAATGATACAGATTAATATGTATATTTGATGATAAAATCTTTTACTTCGTTCAAATTTATAATACATTTGGGTTGGGTAATTAAATTTAAATAAAGAGTGATTTTAAATGGCAGTAATTATAGATACTACAAAATGTAATGGAGTGGATGCATGTCCTTCTAACGGATTATGTATTGAAATTTGTGCTTTAAATGCAATGGAAAATGTGGATGGCAGACCAAAAGTTAATGAAGATGCATGTCCGGAATGTGGACTATGTGTAATGAACTGTCCTAATGAAGCAATTTCAAAACCATAAATTTATTAAATACTCATGTATGCATTTTAAACATGGTTTATTCTCAACAGCATACTTTAATTCATAGAAACGGTAATAACATATTTTCCGTTATGACTGTTCTAGCTATGCATAAAAAATAAAGCATACAAATACTTATTTTTATATTTTTTATTATTTTTTAACATTTACTTCTAAATTTTAAGTCTAATTATTTCTATTTTTTAAAAAGAGGAATTAATTAAATAAAAAAATAAATTTGGGGGGTTAGACGACTGATTAAATCTAAGTGATTATCACATCTAATCTGTCTTCTTTTATAGCGTTTTTAATTTCTCTGGAAATTCTGCGACCCATACTCATAACTTCTCCAAATTGGATGTATGAGTATGCAGAACCGTTCATGAAAGTGTTTGTACCTCCATCGATACGAGCACTCATTTCAAAGATAACAATTTCTCTGTCATCATTTACTAAACATTGTAAACAGAATGGACCATTCATACCAGGTTTAACTAATTCTTTAGCAGTTTCAACTAGTCTATCACCATTTTCAAACACTTGTGGTAATAATGATTCTCTTATAACTACTGGATGATTTCCACTTACAACATAAGAAGGACTTAAATTTGCTTCAATTTGTTCCTGTGCAGGAATTCTTACAATACCATCAATATTTGTTTCATATCTGCTGTCCATACCCAATACTTCAACTTCATCTTTTAAAGCAGAGTAGAAGTAGTGAATACAGTAGTTGGTTCCACAAACATATTCTTCGATGTGTGCATCTGCAACATCACTATCATCAATCCAACCTCTTGACTTCATTTCGTCAATTTTTTCCTGGAATTCCTCATAACTTGAGCATATGAAGTAACCTTGTCCTCCTCTTGCTCCAGGGAATTTAACCATTACTGCTTTATCAATATCTTCAGGATTTTCATATTTGTTAGGCATTCTGATTCCTGATTCAGTAATCATTTTTCTTTCCTTATCTCTTTCTGCTTCCCATCTTAAGATGTCACGGTTTCCAAACATTGGTACATTGAATTTATCTTCAACATTGCTTAATCCAGCATATGCGACAAATGAACCATGAGGTACAACAATAGCATTCATTGCTTTTAATTGTTCTTGAACTTCCTCATTTACAATGTCTTTATATTCATCGACGAAAATAAATTCGTCAGCAACACCAAATCTTTGGTATGGTACTTCTTTACCTTTTTCACAAACAACAGCAGTTTTAAATCCTTCTTGTTTTGCCCCTCTTAAAATATGTAAAGCAGTATGACTACCTAAAGTTGCGATAGTTATATCTTCTTTATCATATGTTTCGAGAATTGCCATAATGTCTTCTTTTTTAACATTTCCCATGTTTTTACATCCTTAATTTTTAAATCATTAATTTGTAATGATAATTTATTATAATTATATTTTTGTATTATCTTATTAAAATAATCATTTATTAACAATGAAAATTTGTGATGAAATTTTTTTTTTATTAACCTAAAGAAAAATACTAAAATTCTAGAATATAAATATATTATTATATCAATATTATTCTTTGATAGATTTAATTAATATTCTAAACGTTAATAAGGAGTATACTATGCTAAAAATTAATCAAGATCACTGTTTAGGTTGTGGAGCTTGCATAATAGTTTGTCCAGTTAATCAAAAGATATGTCCTGAAGTGATTGGTGGCAATGGACCAAATACAACAGAAGTCATAATGTTAGTTGAAAACGGGATAATAAAATTGTTTCATCCAGAAAAATGTAATGGTTGCATGATATGTACAAACACTTGTCCAACAAAGTCAATATATTATGAGGAATAACTATGAAAGTAATTGTCAATACTGGAACAAGCATCATTCAAGCATTTTATGAAAAAAAAGGTTCCACATTAAAAAACGAATACAGACAGGCCACGGCCGTAGCATTCATGGATTTAAGGGACATGCAAAAATTATCACTTAAATCAAGAGATAAAATTAAAATCAAATCAGAATGGGGAGAAGTAGTATTATATGCGGACGTATCCTATGATGCACCTCATGAGGGAATAATATTCATACCAAAAGGACCTTGGGCAAATATAATAATAAGCCCCGAAACATACTGTTGCAACGTACCAACATACAAAGGAATTCCTGCAGAAATAACTAAAACAGATGAAGAAGTACTGTTAGTATCAGAACTAATGAATAAAGTTTATAACAAATATAACCTAAACAATAGCAATCTATCAGAAAAACCATTATATAAGAAAAAAGGTGATGAACAATGATTGAAAAGCCAATCAAAGATTATGACAAGGAAGTAAAAAATTGTTCATGTTCTTACTGTGGGAATAATTGTGATGACATAACATATCTGTTAAAAAACGATGAAATTGTAGGGGTAAGACATGCTTGTAGAATAGGTGCCAGCAAAATCATTAACGATCAGGACCAAAGATTACTCAGCCCAATGATAAGAAACGATGAAGGAATACTTGAAGAAACAACATGGGATGTGGCATTAGACAAAACTGCAAGATTACTACATAACAGTACCCGTCCCGTACTTTACGGATGGGGAGAAACCTCTGTTGAAGCAATAAAAAAAGGAATAAAAATTGCTGAGATTACAGGTTCAGTTATTGATAACCAGTCAACAATATGTCACGGAACATCAATTCAAGCCTTTCAAAATGTTGGACATCCTGTAATGACTCTAGGAGAAGTTAAAAACAGGGCTGATGTAATAGTGTATGTTGGAACAAATCCTATGGATGATCATCCAAGGCATTTGTCAAGATACACTACATTTCCCGAAGGATTTTTCAGAAGAAATGGTAGACAGGACAGAACGATAATTACTTTAGACCCAAAATACACAAACACAGCAAAAGTATCTGATAAATGGATACAGTTTAATATGGATGAGGATTATCTATTATTTAACGCCCTTAGAATGTTACTAAAAGGAGAAGAATTGGAAGAAAAAGAGGTGGCAGGCGTATCAACACAACAACTTGAAGAACTGATTAAAATTATGAAAAATGCAGAATACGGTGCATTGTTCTTCGGATTAGGCGTATCTCAAACATTAGCCAAACAAAAAAACGTGGATGTATTGATTCAATTAATTGAAGATTTAAACAGATATTCCAAATGGTCCATGCTTCCCATGAGAGGATTTTTTAATGTCAGCGGATTTAACATAGCATTAACTTCAGAAACAGGATATCCATACGGGGTTGATTTTTCAAGAGGATATCCAAGATTCATGGTTGGAGAAACAACAACAATTGATTTGCTTAATAGGCGAGAACCAGATTTCTTCATGGCAGTATCGGCAGATCCTGGAGTACAATTTCCGGGATACACTATAAAACATTTGGTCAACATTCCCACAATACAGGTTGATACTCATTGGGGACCATACACAGAGTTATCTGACATAGTTCTTCCAAGTACTCGTGTAGGTGTGGAAACAGAAGGAACGGCCTATCGTATGGATTCAATCCCATTATTCATGAAAAAAGTTATAGATAAACCGAAAAATTGTCATTCTGATGAATGGATTTTAACGGAATTATACAAAAGAATTGAACAACTAAAACAGGAGGATGAATAATGGAATACATATTAAAAAATGGTATCGTTTTTGACCCTAAAAACAATGTTAAAGGGGAACAAATGGACATACTCATTAAAGATAACAAAATTACCGATGAAGTTTCCTCCAATGCCAAGGTTTTAGATGTTACGGGCAAACTGGTTATGCCTGGTGGTGTAGATTTGCACTCCCACATTGCAGGACCAAAACTTTCAATAGGAAGACTTTACAGGCCGGAAGATATACGGCGTGGAATTAAACCACCATCCAGAAATGATATTTCAGGATTTGAAGCAGGATTTTCATTACCAACATGTCCTACAATAGGATATCGCTACACGAAAATGGGATATACAACAGTAACAGAAGCAGCAGTTCCCCCTTTAGAAGCTAAACACGCTCATGAAGAAATAAACAGTATCCCTAACCTGGATATCCCGACGTTAACGTTATTTGGAAATAATTGGTTCATGTTAAAATATGTAAAGGAAAACCGGTTGGATGATTTAAAAGTTTTTATATCAAAATGGTTAAAGCTAGCAAAAGGTTATGGAGTAAAAATAGTTAATCCCTGTGGTAGTGAAGCATGGGGTTGGGGTAAAAATGTTGATGGCCTTGATGATGCCGAACCGCATTGGGAAGTAACAGGTAGACAGGTTATCACTTCATTAACCCGAGTAAATGAAGAGTTAGGTCTTCCACACTCTGTACATGTTCATACAAATGATTTGGGACATCCCGGAAATTATGAAACCACTCTAGAAACATTTGATTGTGTGAAGGACATTAAGAAAAATAGGAATGTTGACAGAAATCAGATTATTCATTGTACACACGTTCAGTTCCACTCTTATAAGGGTACATCATGGAGGGATGTTTCATCTGGTGCAACAGAATTAATTGATTATATTAACAAACATAATCATTTAACATGTGACGTAGGACAAATTACTTTTGATGAAACAACCACTATGACTGCAGATGCTCCAATGGAATATGATCTCTTCAGACTCACAGGATTAAAATGGGCAAATAAGGATATTGAAGTGGAAACAGCTTCTGGTTTAATTCCAGCAATCTATTCCCAACATGCACCGGTTAGTGTATTGCAATGGGCAGTAGGTCTGGAATTCTTTATGGGAGTTAAAGACCCATGGAAAATAGCTTTAACAACGGATTCACCAAATGCAGGTCCTTTTATAAGATATCCTAAAATTATTTCATGGTTAATGAGTCAGGAGAAACTGCAGGATATGCTGGATAATGATGTTCATAGTTGGGCAACTAAGCGGACAGATCTTGGAACATACAACAGGGAATATTCCTGGGATGAAATAACAGTAATAACACGTTCCAGTCCCGCAAAAATATTGGGTCTGGAAGATAGGGGGCATTTGGGATTAAATGCCAAGGCGGACATATCTGTATATGATATTGACGTTGATGATTTTGATCCTACTCTCAAATCCAACTCTGAAACAATAGAAAATAAATTATTGAACAGTAAATACACAATAAAAGATGGTGAAATATTAGTTAAAGATGCGAAAATTGTCAAATTAGTTAAAAGTAATCATATCTGGTGTAATGTTAAAGGATTGGAAAATAGTGAAAGACTTCTTGAAAATAGAATAAAACCGGAATTCAACAAATATTACACGATAAAATATGAGAATTATGGAGTAAATGACCATTATATTAAACCAGATACACAAGTAAATGTGGAATATATGGGTGAGAATTATGAAAGCAATTAATTTGGTTATGACAAGGAAAAATTCTATTGCCATAGAGTTTGACAATATTCTCCCTGAATTATTATTTGACAAATCCCTTACCCAAATACAAGATAGCATAATATACATGGGAAACAAGCAATTACCTTTATCCGAATTTTTTGAAGTGGAAATTGAGGGTGATTGTCAAAACAGTGAAGATTGTCTAATAAACATTGAAGGAGATCTTTCCCGTGTTAAACGCATAGGTTTTGCCATGAATTCCGGGAAAATAATAGCAAATTCTAACGTGGATTTTCATGTAGGGGCACTCATGACTGGAGGTCATATTACAGTAAATGGTGATGCTGAAAGTTATGCCGGTCGTGAAATGACAGGAGGAACCCTAGAAATTAAAGGCAACGTAAAGGAATTCTGCGGATCATCATATGCAGGTGAATGGAGAGGAATGTCTGGAGGACAAATAATAATCCATGGAAATGTGGGGAAACAATTAGCTGATTTCATGTTGGATGGAAAAATCCACATTAGAGGAAATTGCGATATTTTGGCTGGTGTACATATGTCAGGAGGTTTCATACAAATAGATGGCAATGTTACACAATGGATTGGTGGACAGATGAAAAAAGGCATCATAGTTTTAAATGGAAAAATAGATTCCATGCTGCCTGGTTTCGTATTTCAGGAAATTGTTCATAATCCTTTAATTAACGGACAATACTTCATAGGAAAATACAGATTATACTCTGGTGATAGGGGAGTTAATGGCAAAGGCCAAATATGGATTAAAGAATAAAAGGTTTCAGTTATGAACAAAAAATATTTAACAGTTAAAGAGGATGATTTGAAGAAGTTTATCTTGGACAATTTCAAAGAGGATGCATTGCTTGAAATATCATATAACAGAGTTTTCATTCCAGGAAAAATAATATGTATTGATGAGGACGCATCCATTACCCTACAACTTAAGGGTCAATTATTAAATCAGAGAGTGGATATTAACATCAACGAAGTTAAAGAGGAACTTGTAGAAATAACACATACGTTTGATGAAGAATCAATTGTTATTACGGTAATTGACTAAAAAAAGAGTGGAATTGATTTTTATTCAAGAACTGTATGTCTTGATTTTAAATCTTCTTCTGTCTGTCCTAAATCATGCATCATCTGTGCAATTATTGAATCTAAAAACACTAATGCACTTATCTCAAAAATTGTTCCCATAGGGGATAATGTTTGGTGTTGACCACTGATTTGACGGCGTATATAATTTGTTTCGTCATCAATTTTTGTCCTACCTTTTAGCTGAACAACAAGGTCTGATTTTTTAGCTAAAGAACTTTCAGTATAGGAGGTTATTGCAATAATCTTTGCGCCAATACTTTTTGCAATTCCTGTAGTACTTATAATGTAACTTGTTTCACCGGAACCGGAAATTGCTATCAGGCAATCATTCTCAGTTATTGCTGGGGTAATGGTTTCACCAACAATGTAAACTTTTAATCCCAAGTGCATTAACCTCATACCAAACGCTTTTGCAACTAAACCGGAACGACCAAGACCCATAATAAAGACGTGATCAACATCCAAAATCATTTTGGTCATTTCATTTATTTCTTCTTGACTTACTGACTGAGTTATTCTTGATATGTTATCTATTATATCTTTTACAGCATCATTATAAATCATTTTTTTTCCCTACAATAATTAAATATTTTATTCGAAAGACATTTTTTATAAAACTAAAATATTCCTAATTAATAATTTGTAAAAATGATTATTTACTTTTTACTACATATAACTTAATAATAACAAATATTTTCTAGTTGATTTTATGAGTCTTAATAAAAAATTAAATCTTGAAATGGATGATGTAATTTATGATTATAAATTATTCGATACCTTAAAATCAATTAAATCAAATAAATCCCAGAGAAAAGCTGCTAAACAATTAGGAATATCTCACACGGTTTTAAATCGCAGAATCATTAAGGCTGAAGAATTATTGGCTCAACCGTTGGTAAGGGTAACCAATAGGGGTTCTTCATTAACGGAGTATGCATTAAATTTATTGGAAGAATATGAAGCATATGAACAACGTTTAAATGATGATGATGTATGGACAGTAGCTGGGGGATTTGTCTCCTGTGAATTTATAAGGGAGTTGGCCATAGCTTATCAGTTGGACAATATACGGATATTACAAACTGATATGGGAACTGCTTTTGATTTGGCAAATAAGGGGTTGGTTGATATATTAGGATTTGACGATCCTGTTAAAGCGTATATTTATGATTTGGAACCAATTCCATTAGGTAGGGATAGTTTGTTGTTGTTAACTCACGAACACGAAACATTTAATGACATTGGAGATTTAAATGGTTTAAATTTCGTTGAAGTTGAAGATTCTGCTCAAAGATTGGCTTGGACCACTCTTGCCAATAATGATTTGGATTTTGATATTGTCTCAAGTGTCAATTCATTTCATGAAGCGATTCGAATGGTTGAACAAAATGAAAATATTTACACTTTCATAAATAAAAGCATGTCATATACATCATTAAATACAAGTGATGTATTATCGGAACATACCCGTCATATAATTAGTGCCTTGAATGTTAAAAATAATGTTGAAGTGGAAAGTTTCTTGAATTTTGCATCACATAATGCACAAAAATACACAGTTAAATTTGGTTTTGAACAGTTATGAAAATATTGAAAAAATAGTGGAATTATTGAAGAATAGAAATTATTCTTCAAGTCTGAATCTTTTTATCACAAAGTCTTTATCCAAGGATAAAACGAATGAAGCCGCACGAGGACCTTGTTTTTTACCTATAATTGTCTTATATATAGCTTGGAAAGCTTTTTGAGGTTTCATTCCCAAGGCCTCAAGAATTTCATACATTCTGTCATGGAATTCTACATCACTGTTAAATGTCTCATTTTCTAAAACATCAGCTAGTTGTCTTAAGAACTCTTTTTGATCGTCAGTAATTTCTATACGTGGCATTTTATTCATAACTTGGAATTTAACGAATTTAGGAGCATAAGTTTCCAACCAATTGTTCACATATTCCAGTCTTTGCAAATAGGTTTCTTTATCAAACTCATTTAATTCATCAAATGCAACATTTTCTAATCTGGATGGTAACTGATGATTATTCCTAAGAATTTCATATATCTTATCAGCTTTACCGTTAGCAATTTGATAAGCAACTGTAAGGAATCTGTAGGAAGGTTGGAACGGCATTTCTTCAGGTAACTCTTCCAGTTGTGAAATTTCATAAATTTTAGTAAGTTTCTCTTTTTCCTTTTCATTACTGGCTTCTTCAACACCATATGCAATTCGTTCGACTCTATCATACTGATCCATCAGGTCAAGGAATCCCATTTTTGGTGAGAAATCTTTAGGTTTCAACGGTTTGTTCCTGAAAATAAAATAATTTAAAGTTTCAGGTTTTCCTATTTTCAGCCAAGCTTCCGGACTGAAAAATACTCCTTTGGATTTACTCATGGCATCACCATCAAGGGTTATCCATTCATAAGGTACAGGATATGGTGCAGGATAATCAAATATTTCTTCAGAAATTATTTTACTCACATCATAAGATCCACCACTGGCTGCATGGTCTTTACCAAATGGTTCGCATGTAATGTTTAATATTTTCCAACGGGCAGCCCATTCCACTCTCCATGTTAATTTTCCTTTACCAGTCGTATAATCCATTTCACCATCATGGCCACATTCACAACGATATTTTACTGTTGTTCCTTCAAAATCATAGGCTTCAGTTGTGTTAACCCTACCACATTCACTACAAATTGGATTATAAGGTAACCAATAGTCTTTAAGAGGATGTTCCCTGTATTCATTGAATATTTCTCTTATTCTTTCAGCATTTTCTAATGCAATTTTTGTGGCTTCGGTGTAGATACCGTTCTTATACATATAGGCTCCACTTTTTATTTCCAATTCCTGAATATCAAAAGATTCAAGAGCTGTTGTGAACGGTTTTTGGAAATGTTCTACGAAATTGTCACAACAACCTTCAGGACATGGAATTTCATAGTATGGTTGACCCAAATATTTGTCATAAGATTCAGGTAATGGATAAGGTACTTTTCTTAAAGGATCAAAATCATCAGCAATCCATAATGTTCTTGCATTTTCACCAAGTTTTCTCAATTCTTTACTAACCGCATTTGCAATGAAAACGTCACAGCTATTTCCGATGTGTATTGATCCTGAAATTGATGTTCCACTTCCTATTATGTATTCGTCTCTTCCTTCTTTACTTAATTCTTCCGCGATTCTTTCGGTCCAATGTTTAGTCATATATATCACAATAACTTCAAGTTTGTAAATAATTTATGTAAAAATTAATCTTTTGAGGTAATTAATTATTGAATAATAGATTTTTCTTTATTAATATAAAATATCTAAAATAGTTTAATCAAATGAATAATCATATTTCTCTGTTCAATTGAAAAATCATTAGTGTAATTATTTATGTTTTTTATGTTTAATAATTATTTTCAAATATTCAAACTTAAATAATACAAACGATAATATATTAACATCAACTTATAATGTGGTAATATGTACGTAATTATAGTAGGCGCAGGAAGAGTAGGATTAAATTTATCCCAATCATTAATAAGGGAAGGAATAAACGTAACAATAATTGAAAGTGATGAAGCAGTATCAGAAGAGGTTTCAGAAAATTCGGATGCTTTAGTAATCTATGGTGATGCAACAAGTGTAAGAATACTGGAAGATGCAGATATATCTGATGCAGATGTGTTCGTTGCAGCAACAGGTGATGATAAGGTAAATCTATTAAGTGCAGTTTTAAGCCAAAACTATGAAAACATTAAAAAGAGAATTGTTCGTGTTAATGATTTGGAACATGAAAGTGCATTCAAAAATGTTGGAATTGATGTAACGGTAAGTCCTGAATCTGCAGTAGCCACATATCTTGAACGTATAATCACAAGACCAAAAATTGCGGATTTAATAGTTCTTGGAAGGGGTTCAACAGAACTTCTGGATTTAAAATTAGAGAATAAAAAATTAATTGGAAAACGAGTTTTAGATTATAGTCCTACCGAAAATTTCATAGTCTGTGCAGTTTATGAGGATAATGAATTAATAATCCCTCAAAAAGACACAATATTTAAGAAAAACCAGAGAATTTCAGTTATCACCAAGGCAGATTATGTAAAAGAAGCTACTAAATTGTTTTCACCATAAATGATTGGGGGGGGAATAAGGAGGATTATTCTCTGATTATATAATTTCAGGCCACGTATCATTCATTTTTTCTAAAGCCTGGTCAGCAGTTGGAATATTTGTTTGAGTACCCTGAGTTTCTACAATGTAACTTGACACAGTACTTGCAAAACGTCCACAAGTTTTAATGTCATTATCCCTCAAGTATAAACTTAAGAAAGCTGCTCGATAGGAATCACCAGCACCTGTTGGATCAACGGCTTTTGTTGGAACAACTTCAATGTGTACCGGTTCTTCATTTTTAACGTAAATTACACTACCTTTATCTCCAAGGGTTTGAACAATCATATTAAGGTTTTCTTCAAGCAATTCATCAACACTTTTTTCCAATAAATCACAGATATGTTCAATTTCGTGTTCATTACCAAAAAGGATATTACAATTTTTAACCATTTTCTGTAAATCTTTAGTTGAATATAAATGTAAATCTTGTCCAGGATCAAATGAAACTAATTTGTTATTGTCGTAAGCATATTTTCCTGCTTTAATGTTAAATTCGGGGTCACCTGTTGCAAGATGTACTGCACGGGCATTGTTTATTGCGTCTTTAGGTATGTCTGTATTTTTGTATTCTTCTGCAGCACCCCAATAGAAGTAAAACATTTGTTGATCTTCGGGATTGGTTAATACAAATGCTGTGGGGGTTTTTGTTTTTTCAGATACAATCATGTCTGAAATGTCAATTCCTGCTTCAAGCATCTCTTTTTCATAATCACTATCCTTAAAATCGTTACCGACACAGGATATTAAACCAACATCCAATCCCATTTTACTTGCAACTACTGCAACGTTCCCTGCAGCCCCACCATGTAACATTTCCATTTTTTCGACAATTGCTGACGTGTTAATCTTTGAAAATTCTTTTACTTCCATTATGTAGTCAAAAGCTGTATGTCCTAATACTAGTAAATCCACGTTTTTCATTGTAGTCCTCCATTTAAAAAATTGTATATAAAATTAATCACTATCATAAACTTATATAATTTTTATCATAATTTTTTGTCTAAATATATTTATTGTAACTTCCATATTATACAAGTTTTCATTGCAAAAATATTATTGTATTATTATACAAAAATATATTTAGGTAATATCATGAAATCTGAGAAGGAAAAATTGACAACTGATTATTTCTGGTTGGCAATTTCAATAATATCCGGTTTATTTGCGGGTATGCTAATTACTCTTTTCTGTATTCGCCACCATTTGAGAATTTTTGGTGTAGGTATTGATATTTTTATTGCTCCGGTAGTAGCAGGATTTGTTGAAACATTAGTATCTAATTTCACTAGAAAAAAGTCATCTGGAGCAATAAGTGCGATAATACTGTTCTTTGTAACTAATGGTATTGGCTGGTTATTCCCATCACAACCGTTATCTTTCAACATATTCACAGTAGGTGGATTTATATTGATGTTGCAGGCAGCATTTCCTTTAATTATGAATTATATTCTTATTTCAATATTTTTATTATTCACCTATATTTTGGGATGGGGCGGAAGTATTATTGAATCATTTATACATAAAACAGATAAAACTCCAGTTACAGTAAGTGAAATAGATGATACATATAAAACTAGAATTCATATATTTAATTCAAAACCGGATATTCCAATAAAAGAGTATCATGGGTTGGTATTTGCTGAAGATGTAATAGAATTTGAAGACAAAGGGCATAGGGATATCATTCAATATATGGGTTCTACACAGGAAAACAAAAACTTATTAAAATATAATGATTATGCCGTTGCACGTAAGTATATTCTGCATAACTTGGAAGAAGAAGCTCTTAAAATTAATGCGAATTCAATTATTGATGTGCAGTTTGAATATACAAATTATAATCAACAGATACCTCCGGATGTTGTTATAGCTGCTTATGGGATGGCAGTAACATTTGAGGAAAAATATTTATAAAAAAAAGTTAATTAAAATGATGGGGATTGGTTATTGTTCCCATCTTTTTCTATCTAATAATTCTTGTTTTTTACCGGCATTCCATCCTCCGGAAGCACTTTCTGAGTGACCTACTTGTTGGACATATCCTGTTATTCTATCATACCATTCTACATTTTTGGTTTCTCCACAATGTGTACATGTGGACTGTAATCCTTTCATTAATGTTTTACAGTTTACACAGAAACTTAATGCACTGCTGTATGCCCAAAATCCAATATCTGTCTTGTGGGTAATTTTATTTGTTAAACTCATTAAACTTTCAGGATCACTGTATGATTCTCCCATAAATGCATGGAATATGTGTCCTCCCTGTGTTAGTGGATGATATTCAGATTCTATTTTTATTTTTTCAGGCAGGCTCATGGCAGTGTCTACAGGTACGTGGCTACTGTTGGTGTAGTAGGATGCATTAATGTCTCCATTACAGATAACCTGGTCAGGATATTTTTCTCTGTCCATTGTTGCAAATCTGTATGCCGTACTTTCTGCTGGAGTTTGGATTACTCCCCATCTAAGACCGGTTTCACTTTTAAGTTGGCTTGCTCTGTCGTTTATGTGTTCAAGAATTTTATGTCCTAATTTATTTGATTCAGGATCTTCGAGACCAGCACCGGTTTGTGCCATTAACATTTCATTAAGTCCTACAAAACCAAAGGATAAGGTACTGTTATCCACCTGGTAATATGGGTCTTCTCCCATTTTTTGAGTTAAGAATGGTAGTAATTTGTAGTTATTTAAGCATTTAAGTGCTCTTTCCCTTCTGATTAACAATACTTCTTCAACAATACTCATGTAGTCATCAAGGTAGTCGAAGATTTCGTTTTCGTCACGTGCATTGTATCCGATTCTTGGAAGGTTCATTGTTACATATGCAAGGTTTCCTGTTCTAAGGCAGTCTTTTTCCCAGTCACCAGTCCAGTTGTCGGATAATCTTGTCCTACAACCCATATAGTTTGCCATGTTTCCCATGTATTTAGGTAGCATGTTAATGAAATATGCTGTTCCGAATTTGGCTGACAGATAATGAACTCTATCAATATCTTCTTGGAATTCTGGTGTTAAACATTCTTTTCTGAGGTAATAAATGGTGTTAGGGAATAAGTGTGGTTTTCCTTCTGAATCTCCCTTAATTAATGCTTCAGTAAATGCTTTTTGAAGTAATCTTACTTCTTTTTCGTAGTCACCATATACTCCTACAATTTTTCCTCCAGGACCGTATGCCGGTTCGTTTTTAAGGAAGTCAGGTACAGTAAATTCTAAACCGATTGATGTGAATGGTACTTGTCCTCCACGTGCAGCATAAGCCATGTTAAGGTTGAATATTAACATTTCCACTGACTGTTTTATTTTATCATATGGTAAACCGACTGCAAATGGTGCTACAAACACATTCCATAGACTCATTGATTGTCCACCACTCATGTTTTGTTGAGCGGCTAACATTATTTCTCCGGAATGGTTCATAAGTGTTTCTATGTGGTTAGGTGATCCGGCTACACTTGTATGATCTCCGGTTCCATCCACTTTCAATCCATATTTTATGAACTGTCTTAAATCATGTTGTAGACAGTTGATAGGTCTTCCTGCGAAGAATTCTAAATCATGTATGTGTACGGTACCGTTCATGTGTGCATCTGCAAGATGGTGTGGTAGTATATTGAGGAGTGCGTATTGCTTTAATGATTCGTCTGCAACATATTTGTGTATGGTTTCTGGGTTATGCATCATGTTGGCGTTGTCTTTGTTTCCTTGTTCTATAAGATTTGTGATATTGTACACAGGCATTCCAAGTCTTGTGTACTTTCTTCTTAATGATTCAAGACCGTTTTCGGTTAATTTGGTGTTAACCATTTCTCTGATGATAGGTGCTGTTAAATAGTCTAGTTGTAATTTTTTTAGTTCTTTGTATACCTCGTTTGCTATTTTATTTGCTAATTTAGGTGTTGTTTGTGTTTCCTGTATGAGTGTGTTTGCTATTTTTGATTTATCGAAAGGTTCTATTGTATCTCTACCTGTTCTTACTCTAAGTGTGTTGTTGTTATAATATTTGTCTGCTAGTTTAGTGTTTTCTTTTTTGAGTAATTTGTAGATTAATGCTTTAATTTCTTTTGTAGTTATATTATCATGAGCTTCTTTTGATACTTTGTATGCTATTTTTTCAGCTAATCCTAGAGGTATATTAATCATTATACATGATTTTATTAGTTTTTCGTAGCTGAATTTCTCTTTAATTCCGTCATTTTTAATAACGTGAATTTCATTTAGGTTATATGTATCTTGTATTGTTTCTGGATCTTTCATCATTATTATCACATATATTTTTATATTACTAAATAACTATTAGTTCTTGTTAGTATATAAAAATTAGTATTTTTTGGTTCGTAATGTACAAAACAGTTCGTATACTGATTAACTAAAAAAAGTAAGGGGGTTAAAAAATGGGATTAGAAAAATATGTCTAATGAACTCTGTTTAGACTTGTCACTTTCAAACAATGAATTGATTGCAGTTTCTAAAATGTCTATACGTTCCACTAAATATGGATTTATTGGATAACGATGAGCTAAATCCTTTGAAATATCCAAATACTTAAGAACCGAACCTTTTGAAATACTGAGTATCAAATCATTACCGCAAGTACATTGTCCGGTCAATGGAATACGCCTAAACTTGGCCCCACATTTAGTACAACGTACTTTCTGCCTTGAAAATGCTCTAATATTGCCCGCCATATCTGGTAGGAAGTGGGAGTTAATAACACCTTCCACAACACCTTTTTGATCAACAGATCTTAATATTTCTGCAAGTCCAATTTGACTCTCAACCTTTTCAGTCATTGATTGTAATGTTTTATATAAACAAACTTTTGGTCCGGCATGAATCGAACTAGTTGGATGGGAATACATAATGCCCTTATACTGTGCATCAGTACCTAACCTGCCTTCAACATTATCAATCAGATCGTTAACCTCTGAAGGTTTAACTCCTCCCTCTTCCGTTTTATGATAAATTTCAAGCGGAATTCTCCACATACAATCAATGTTATGTGATTCGTCATCTATCTCTTCGGGATCAATACGGATACTTAAAACTAAAGGAGCATCCATACTACCTCCACGGGTACTAGGAAGATAAGTCTTACCAAAGTTAAGAAGAGCATCCAACAACAACATCACTGCATCTTCATCACTGTCACAGTTACGTCTTTTAGCAGAATGGAAATAAGGGTGAGCATAACAGCCAGAAGCCTTAGTAAAACCTACAATACGTCCAAGAACACCTGCGGATGTGTGGGGAGCAAGACCAGCAATTAAATGACCCACCAGATCAGTACGTGTTTGAGCATTATAAAACGGCTCCAAATCATAATATTTCACAAGCAAATCATCAATAAACTGGGAAACCTTTAACAAATAATCTCCACAGCTTTCACTAACTACAATGTCCTGAATTTTAATTTCAATAATTTGATTATCATCAGTGATTGGATTACCATAAATATCTTCAGTATAACCCATTTCAACTATCTTTTCATGTTTAACCCCTATCTCTCTAGGAATAAAATGGGTCAACGGCAAATCAGTAGAATCATGACGTATAGTACCATCACGATAGGTAAAAACCTCATGTAAAGCTCTTAAAATTCCCTTTTCAAGTGGTTCAGGGAATTTATCTTCAGAGATTAATCCTTTAACTCCTTTAACACTATCTAATTTTCTGACTTTCACATTATCAAATGCATCATTTAATAATTTTCCAAGTTTAATGTTTTTGGCAGCTGAAGATTCAAGCTCTGTACGTGAACCACAAACAGGACAAATGGATTTAAACGAAGTAACCTTACATGTCGGATTGGTACATTTACATTTGGCGAGAGTTACTTTAATAGTGCCCTTTTTGGCGGCTTCAACAATATTACGAACGTTTCCCGCATAATTTCCAATAGGGAATAATGAATGCGGAGCAGGTTTCATCAATCTTTCTTTAGTTTTTTCAGGTCTACCGACACGACCACCAATATATGTCGGAGCTTTAGCCTTAATAGTAACGTTATTTATCTGATTAATTGCTTCAACACTTTTCATATCTTCATCAGGTGTTAAATGTTTGTTCAGAATTCTCATCAAAGTATATAAATTATCATTAGAAATTATTAGTGACTTGTTATTGACGTGATGGGGAACACCAATCACTTCCAAAATTCTTTTATGGAAATCAACAGGTATCCTGTTTATATCAACATTAAATATTTTATCGGGACTTTCAATATATTCATAAAGATAATCATGCAATTCATTTAACTCTTCCTTAGAAACATCATGATAATAGAATGTATATTTAGGATGTAAAGGAGTACCTGTTTTTTCAGCAATTTCAAAAGCTTTTTTAGCATCAATATCTAATTTCAGCAAATCATGTAATTCTAATTCTTCCTTAAAACCGATACCGAAATCATCCCTGCTTTCTATAAAATATTCCGAATTTTCAACTTCTTGAGCCCACCATTCTTCACACCAGGCAGAAACATCCAATGGAATATTTCCACGAAGATATTCACCAAAAGCAACCAGCATATCCCCTAGGAACAATATTTCAGAAACATCTTTTCTGACCTTTATTGCTTGGGATACATTATTTACCTGTAAAACATCTCCGTTTTTAAGTTTAACAATAGGTCCTTCAACAGAATCACATGGAACAACACAGTTTCCTTTACCTGGTTTTTCAATTTTCATTTGTGTTCCAATGGCTAAAAATTCAACTATTTCCATTGTAGCAGGATGTATTGCCATTGATGCTAATCCACTATCCCTGGTACGACCATATCTGAGACGAAAACCACCTTTTGCACCAGGATAAGCCATAACCGGTCTTCCACCAATAATATCTTCCATGTATTTGGCTTTTTTCTTAGGTTTTTTAGCACTTTTTTCCTTAGTCTCTTCTTTTTTCACTTTTTTCTTATCTGTTTTAGGTGCAGTAAAGTATTCAAGCCAGGTCCATCCATCAATACCTAACGTATTTGCATATTTGACAATTTTACGTGATTTTTGTATTACTCCTTCTGCAATAGCGAGCAATGCTCCACCACGTATGTGATTTGTTTCCACACGGGGAAGATCCCTGTTTTGTACTTCTATGGCATCGGTTTGTTCTCCAGTAACTTCAACAGGAATTCCTCTAACAGCTTTTCTTACTTCATTTGGTGTAGGTGAGTATTGGAGGTTTGTTACTTCTGATTCATATAATTCCACTTCTTCCACGTATCTTTCTATCTCATCATCTGTAGGTTTATAACGGTCATGTCCCTGTGCAATACGAATGTAGTCACCTATCAGTACGGCTAAAGCTGCTGCAGTACCTCCAGCACTACGGATTGGTCCTGCAAAATACACTCCGAAACATTTGCTTCCATCAGGATTATCTTTAATTTTAACTTTTGCTATACCTTCCAGAGGTGCAGCCACAACACCTTCAGTCAGAATTGCAAGAGCGGTACGTATAGCGCTGTCTGCATTTTTTTCTTGGATTTCATAATTATTTTCATCTCCAGGTTTATCGTCCTTGGTTGCAATTTCCTTAGCAATTTGGAATGCAACTTCTTCCCTGCTCATGCTTTCTTCTAACTTTTTAATTCTTTTTGCAACGCCTTCAGGTCCCACAAGCCCTTCTACACGTTCGGCCAAGTCTTTTGCCAATGGTATTTCTGGTGTTAATTCCAAATCTTTTCCTTGTTTTCTTGCTTGTCTTGCTATGTCATATATTTCTTCTGTTTTGTCTTCAAGCATTTTGAAATAATCCACTTTTTTACCTCCCTTACATTTTTAATCTGATGTTTTAGTGATAATATATCATATGTAATTTTCAGTTTTAATTTTTTGTGATGATGTATGTATTAAAAATTTTAGTAACCTGTTATAAATATATTATTAGGCTAGATTTTTTAAAGTCATATAATCATATTAGGATTGGTTTAATGGTAGATAATTCACTAAACAAGGAATGGAAACAAGAGTTTTATAAAATATTTGCAACAGAGTATGACAACATAAACAAATTAGAAGAAGCAGATAAATTAAAATTTGAACATTTTCCTCCAGTTATCGGTAATTTTTACACAAAAGTAATAGATATTGATGCTCTTAAAAATATATGCAATGGAAAATTATTCTTATCCAAAGCAAAACTGGATGATAATTACAATGAAAACATTTTGGAAGTTGATTATGTAAAAACAATTAAAGGACAGTTAAATGTACTTATGCAACAACAAATGGCTAAATTGTATCAGGAAGATCCTAATTTTCTTAGTGATGAAGAAAAAGAAATAATTGAATCATCCGATTTTCCTTTCATAAGGCTGATGACATTGGTATATGTTAAAGATACTGATGAAATGACCCATGATGAACAGGAACAATGGAAGGGGTACATGAATGATTTCATAAACCAGCAGATAACATTTGGTGTAATCAACACGTACTATACGATGAAATTATATCAGGACAATAATTATGTCCGTTCATTCCAAACACCATACAATAAGGAAGGGGTATGGGAAGAATACGCTAATGATAAGAAAGGATTTTGTGTAACATATGACTTCAAGGAAATAAGTGAAAAAACAGCACTTCAACTAAACAGATTATTCCCAGTGTTATATGTAGACCATAAATTAACTTCCGATGAATTGGATTTCAAGGTTTATAATGCGCACTGTGCATCATTACTAAAAATAAAGGATGAAATACACGAGTATGATAATGAATGGATGTACATATTCAATCATCATTTCACAGAAGGGGAATATAAGATGCTGGACAATTTACTCGAACCGGTATATACAAAAACAACAAACCACGAATCCATACAGGAAATCATGAAAAACAAGTATCTTATCACAAGGGATGATGACTTGGAATACGATTATCAGAAAATAATAGGTGATTTGTTGGACGTGCTGGAATCACAAAAATTACAGGAAGAAATAAAACCCCTTTTAAACGATGTTTATAAAATCACGGATGACACTATGGAAATAGACTTCTTAAAACCTGAAGCAATATATCTGGGGACAAAGTTCCCCGAAGATAAAATAGANNGATGATGGAAGATTATTTAAATCATTGATATAGGGATTAAAATGTCAAAAACATTATATGAAGATTTAGTGAATGTTTATGAGGATATAAGTAATACTACAAGCCGATTAGAGAAAGAAGATATAATCTCCGAATTTCTAAGAAGTATCAAGGAAAAAGATCCTGAAATAATTTACGACGTAACATTGCTTCTGCAGGGAAAAATATTTCCACCATGGAGCGATAAGGAAATGGGAGTTTCCACCCAATTAATTATCAAAGCATTATCAAAACTGCTCGGTGAAAAAACGAAGACAATAGAAAATAAGTTAGCATCTGTAGGTGATATGGGGGAAATAACTCAAGAACTGATAAAGAACAATAAGCAGGTAACATTCTTCAAAGTACCATTAACCATTAAGAAGGTCATATCCAATTTAAGACGAACAGAATCAATAACAGGTAGTAATTCACAGAATAAAAAATTAAACCTAATATTGGAATTATATACATCGGCTTCACCGCTTGAAGCAAAATATATTACAAGAACAATAACGGAAAAACTCAGAATCGGTGTTGGTGAGGGAACACTAGTTGAAGCCATAGCTAAAGCGTATGATATTGAAAAAGAAGTTATTGACAGGGCATATATGTTGTCTAATGATCTTGGAGAGGTAGCTAAAAGGGCACAGGATTCATTGGAATCAGTGCAAAGTCTTACAATTAATCCTGGAAAGCCAATTAAACCAATGCTTGCACAGTTAAGTCCGGGAATTAAGGAAAGTATTGAGGAAATGGAAGAAGTCATCTGTGAAACAAAATACGATGGGATAAGGGTACAGATTCATAAAAAAGATGATAAAATAAAAATATTCACAAGAAGATTGGAAAATGTGACAAATGCATTACCTGAAATTGTTGAATACGTAAGAAAAGCTTTACCTGATGAGGATTATATTGTTGAAGGGGAAGTAATAGCTACAAGGGACAACAAGCCCATATCATTCCAGTATATATTGCAACGTGTAAAACGTAAATATGATGTCGAAAGGATGCGTGAAAAGATACCTCTTAAAATTTTCTTGTTTGATGTCTTATATTACAAAGAACCAACAGCAGAAGAATCACTCAATGAAAGAAGAAAACTTCTAGAATCAATAGTTACAACTTCGGATGATGTTGAATTAAGTACAATGAAAACAGTCACTCCCGAGAATTATGAAGAGGCAGTGGAATTGTTCAATTGGTCTTTGGAAAAAGGGCATGAAGGAATAATGTTTAAAGATGTTAACAGCCCATATTCTCCGGGTAAACGTGGAAAAAACATGCTTAAATACAAACCGGTACGTGAAACACTTGACTGTGTAATTACGGGAGGTATTTATGGTAAGGGAAAAAGAGCCAAATTCTTTGGATCATATCTTTTATCATTGCTGGATAGTGAAAGTGGCGAATACAAGACGTTGGTTCATGCGGCAACAGGTATGGATGATGAAATGCTGGCTAACTTAACAGAACGTATGCAGGAATATGTCATTTCCACAAACGAACAGGTAGTGACATTTAAACCGGCAGTTATACTTGAAGTGGCCTACAGTGAAATTGTTGAAAGCAATGAATATGAAACAGGATATTCGTTACGTTTCCCGGCAATTAAAAGGGTAAGGGATGACATCGGTTTGGATCAGGTTGACACGATAGATAAACTTATGCAAATGATTGAACTGCAAAATCAATAGTTTGACATATTTTTATTATTACCTCAAAAATAGTAAACATTATTTATAATAAATAATATATTATATTATAATATTATTATGAATGATGAAAAAATATATAAAATATCATTAATTACAACAATAATTGGATTGGTTGGTATAATGCTTCTTTCAGGATATGTCAATCCCGAAACAGTAACAATCAATCAAATTGACAAATCTAAAATAGATAATCAGGTGGAACTTGATGCAACAGTATTGTCAGTTACTCAGACAAGAACAAACACGCAAATAATTAAATTGGGGGATAAGACAGGAACAATCAACTTGGTTATTTTTTCTTCAGTTGATTTTAAAACCAAACTATCAAATAATCAGCATGTTAGAGTAATTGCTAAAGTTACACAGTATAACAATGATTTGGAACTTATTTTAGAGGAATCAAAGAATTTAAACATTTCCTAATTTTTATTTTTTTTAACAACTAAGTCATATCCCATAAAAGAATAACAGTTTTTGAGCGATTTTTATGAAATGGAAAATTGGTAATGTAAAAATAGACAATCAGGTAGTTCTGGCACCAATGGCTGGAATATGTGATTCAGCATACCGGAGAATAATAAAATCAATGGGGTGTGGATTGGTCGAAACGGAAATGATTGCAAACAATGCGATTAAATACGGAAATAAAAAAGTAAATGAACTGCTTTTCATGACTGAATATGAAAGACCAATAGCTCAACAGATATATGGTTCAGAGATAGATTCCTTCAAAATTGCATCAGAGTATATAACAGAGAATGTCAGCCCCGATTTGATAGACATAAACATGGGATGTCCTGTTAATAAGGTGGCAGTTGACGCTAAAGCGGGATGTGCATTACTAAGAGAACCGTCAAAGGCATTTGATATTGTTAAAACAACAGTGGATACAACTGACATTCCAGTCATGGTAAAAATAAGGAGTGGATGGGATAAAAATAATATAAATGCCATGGAAATTTCCAAATTAATGGAAAAAGCGGGTGCTTCAGCAATAACTATTCATCCAAGAACAAGAGTTCAGGGATATTCAGGTAAGGCGGATTGGACTCTTATAAAACAAATAAAGGAAGAATTATCCATTCCTGTAATAGGTAATGGTGATGTATGGACATGTTATGACGCTGAAAAAATGATTGATGAAACACAATGTGATGCAGTTATGATAGGCAGGGGTGTTCTTGGCAATCCATGGTTAATAAGGGATTGTGTAAATTATCTTGANNCTTGTGGAACTTAAAACCGAAGAAAAGGCAATGAGACAAATAAGAAAACACGCATCATACTATGTAAAGAGCATTCCAGGAAATGGTAGAATAAAAGAAAAGATATATCACACTAAAACAAAGGAAGAATTATTCGAGCTACTGGATACTTTTGTTAATGATTGTTAATCATGACTTGAAAGGGAAAATCATAAATTTTTAGAAAAACATAATTATCAATTAGAAAATCTTCGGGAATTCTTATGGAATATATTTTAAAAGACGATAAAAAATTATTGGTTTTACCAGCATTAATCTCATTTATTTTAACGTTACTTTTATTATTCAAGTATTCTTATCCAATTTCATGGGATGTATATTA
>MVAA01000062.1:0-6854 GCA_003266105.1 Methanosphaera sp. rholeuAM6 | reverse complement strand
TGAATTATGCAAAACAGCACAACCATTTTTTTCATTTTATCTTATTGGAACAATAACATACGTTTCATACAAATTATCCAACGTAAAATGTGGTGTAATAACTGGATTTTTGGCAATGTTCTGTTTTGTCACATTTAACAGAACAGTAATATGCACTCCCGCAACCATTGCAATAGGATTATTCATGTGTTCCTGCCTGTATATCCACCTTTCTGTTGAAGAAAACAGTATGAAATATCTGTTATTGTCCGCAGTATCTTTGGCACTCATATGGAACCTGCATATGGCTACAGCAATTTTAACTTGTGGAGTGGTGGGACTCTACGGATTAATACAGTTGCTTAGAAAAAAATTAAGCCTCAAGTTTGTTCTAATTTACGTATTTGTAGTAATCATATTGGGAATGCCATGGTGGATATATATTGCAGTAAACTATTCATTAATATTTAACTCAATAGGCGGTACAAACTCTTTAATAACAAATTTCTTCTTCAGATACTATGGAATCATTCCATCGGTGCTCTTGTTGGTGGGATATTATGTATTGTTAAAAGAAAAAAATAGCAGAACACTGTTTTTACTGGTGTGGACACTGTCTTTAATAATCGTTAGTCAAGTTTACCTTTTAGGCTTTAACACAGTATCCATAAGGATATTGGAGGTTGCAGCATATCCATTAATAATAGTCTCGGCAATAGGCTTATATTACATTTATGAAGACATAATCAAAAGTGCCAAAGTCAAAAATATTCTTCTGATAATGATAGTCTTACTTTCCGTAACCTCGGCATTACTCTATGTGGACAGTTACACTCCAGACGTATTGGCACAGGAAGACTCCAATGGAACAGTATTCGATGAAAACATTCATAAAATTGTTAATCCGGTAACAACCATTTTTAAACCAACAGTAATAGCATCCAGATTTGCAGATTCATCTTTGGCACACAGCAGATATGAAGTGATGCAGTACTTCATTGAAAAAAAATCCGCTAATCTCCTGGTATCGGAGGATGCGATAATGGACACAATAATAGTGTCAACGAGTAACACCCCTGTGGTATATGGAGGATTCACGGAAACAATTCCGGAATACGTTACAGATCCCGTGCATATAATTAAGGGATGGTCAAACAAGGAAGAATTACATAAGCTGAAGGTGGAAAACCTGTTGTTAAAACAAAATACAACAACACCATACTATGCAGAAGATGTTTATAACAATTCACATTATAAAATATGTGAAATAAGGGAAAAATACAGGTAGTTATCAATGAATAAAGTAATAAAAATAATGATACTGCTTTTAACAATAGTTCTTGTCACAGTACTGTCAATAAATAATATTTATACGAACACGATAGAACCGGACAACAACACAGTAATAGTATCAGTATGCACAGGAAATATGAGGGCATTGGAAACAGGAGTATCCGTATATGCAGGATACAACCGGATGCCATTAATACTCTCTGATAAAACACTGCCCGAACAATTAAAAACATGGCTGCCAGAATACATTGAAAAAAACAGGATAACCAAAATAATAGTGGTAGGACCAGTCACGCCAGGACAATTATACGAGTTCATGAAATTGAACGTTGAAGTAAAACAGGTAAATGGACAAAGCATATCACAAATACTGACAAAAATAGCGGACAATACAGATGAAATAAATGATGATGAAATAATAATCACAGCTTCGGATCCGTTGGCAGGAGTGCTTGGAGCATACACCAAAACGCCAGTATTCATAACTGCAACAAACAGCACCTATTCATCAGGCAAATACCTGGATCAAAATTACATTGAATACATGGAAAAACACAAAGTGAAACATGCAACAATAGTGGGCAACATTCCGGAAACAATAAAGAATCAGCTGAAACAATACAATATGACTATGGAAGAAATATCCGGAGAAAACTCTTTGGAAGTAAGTGAAAACATTAATAACAAACTAAAAAATGAAGGGTACACAACAAACACAACAACAGCATACTACGGATTTTATGGGGAGTTGCCGACAATAGTCCCCACACTAATAAAAAACAATGCAGTAATGATAGAGGATTCATCAAACACGGGAAACATAATCCCCTACCTAAAAAACAATAACATCAGCACAGTATATGTCACAAGAAACACCGAATCAGACTATCTAATGATGGAAGAAACAGACTACATATCAACAGACATGATAAAAGACATGGAAAACAATAACATCACGGTAAAATACCTGACAAAACAAAGAACGTTGGATGAGGCAACAGGATTGTATGACATGAAAATACTGACTGCAGAAGATATCAACACTCCCGCAACAACACTGCCCGAAGATTCATCAAATCAGACGCTTTCAACCAAGCCGCCATTGATTGCAATGTTGGAATACAAAAGCTGTGAAGACTCAAATAAAATACAGGCAACAATTACAAGACAAATCAATAACACAACAACAGTAAAATGGAACACCGTTCATCCGTACACGTGGAAACAGGTGGATGAAAACAGTTACTATGCAACAAGCAACACAGGATATGAATACTGCTGGACAAAAGAGGCAAACACGTGGAAAGTCCAATACAAATACAACAATACAAATTATTACAATACAACGTGGATAGAAAACAAGGACAATACATGGACAGAAATACAGGCAAATAAAAATTACACGTGGAAATATGATGGAACAGCATGGAAATGCTACTCCAGCGACAACAGACAGGTTTATTACATTCAGCACAACCGGCTTTCAAAAAGTGTATAATTCAATAAAGACATATATTAATATTGATGAAAGAATCTTTTCACCATAAATCTTTTTAACAATTTATATTCTTTTAAATTCAAACAAAAAAAGGAGAATTTAATACAATGAAACAATTATTCGGTACATTTGGAGTAAGAAGAATAGCAAACACTGTTCTTACTCCGGAATTTGCATCAAAAATTGCTGCAGCTTATGGAACATTAGTAAAAGGAACAATTGCTATAGGATCAGACCCAAGAACTTCATCCGAAATGATAAAACATGCTGTAACGGCAGGATTATTATCAGTAGGATGCAACGTGGTTGACTTGGGAATGCTACCGACACCGGCAGTACAATATGCGGTAAGACAATACTATGATGGGGGAATAATGGTCACGGCATCACACAACCCTCCACAGTACAACGGCCTGAAACTATTGGATCCTGATGGAATAGGAACCCCAGACGAACTGGAAGAACAAATAGAGGAAATATACTTCAATGATAAACAGGAAAGAGTAACCTGGGATAAAATAGGAAAGGCATACAAAAGGGACATCATTGACGAATACTGTGAAGAAGTCATCAAAAGAGTGGATGCACAGGCAATAAAGGAAGCTAAACTTAAAGTGGTACTCGACTGCGGATCGGGAGCAGCCTGCGGAACAACACCATACATCATAAGAAAACTGGGATGTGAAATAACAACACTGAACTGTCAACAGGACGGAGCATTTCCGGGAAGAAACCCCGAACCAACAGAAGACAATCTGCAAGATTTAATAGAAGTGGTTAAAGCAACAGGTGCAGATATTGGAATAGCACATGACGGTGATGCCGATCGTACAATATGCATAGATGAAAAAGGACAATTCGTATTCGGTGACAAATCATTTGCCCTAGTAGAAAAATCAATGCTGGAAAAAAACAATGGCGGAAAAATAGTTACAACCGTAGCAACCAGTAATGCTATTGTAGACATAGCACTAGAAAACAATGGTGAAATAATTCTAACAAGAGTAGGCGACCTGGTAGTAGCACGCAAGCTACAGGAAATTGACGGATTATTCGGAGGAGAAGAAAACGGGGGACTGATTTTCCCGGACTTTGTATATGGCAGGGATTCAGGACTTGCAACGGCAATGCTCCTTGAAATATTGGCAACAAGCAAAAAACCGTTATCTCAATTGATAGATGAATTACCAACATACTACTCAGAAAAAAGAAAAGTCAAATGTCCCGACGATAAAAAACAATTGGTTGCAGAAGGAATAATTGCAGACACTACAGAATATGAAGTGGATACAACCGACGGGGTAAAAGTAATTACCGATGACGGATGGGTAATTATAAGACCTTCCGGAACAGAACCGATATACAGATGTTTCTCAGAAGCAAAAACTCCAGAAAAAGCCACAGAACTGGCCGATTGGGGTATGACATTAATAGAAAAATATTTGGATTAAAACATAAATCATCCAATTTTTCTTTTAAAAATTCTTCTTTTAACTGATAAAACCCAGATTCTCTTTTTATTTCATCTTAAACAAGGATATTGCAGATAATATTATTTTCTCAATAATAATACAAAATATAACATAATCCAAAAAACGATAATGGAGGCAAAAGAAAATGACAGATATCAAAAAGGAAATAGCAAGCCGTGTAAAAGACATGAGAGAAGTATGTGAAATAAGCATACAGGACATGGCAAAAAAGTTGGACGTACCGATAGATACATACACACAATATGAAACTGGAGAAGCAGACATTCCGGCAAGCATACTCTACGAGGCATCACAGATATTCAATGTGGACACGAGCCTGCTGCTTACGGGAGAAGACACAAGAATGAGCGTATTTGCCGTAACACGAAAAGACAAGGGAGTAAGAATAAACCGAAGAGAGGCATACGACTATGAAAACCTTGCATCAAATTTCACACACAAAACAATAGAACCATTCATAGTAACAGTAATGCCGCACGACGAAAACTATATTCCCGAACCAAACTACCATAAAGGATACGAATTCGTATACGTACTTGAAGGAAGATTACGATTATACATAAAAGACAATACCGTTGATTTGAACGAAGGAGACTCAGTGTACTTTGATTCATTATACAAACACTCAATGATAGCACTCGACAACAAACCCGTAAAATTCCTCGACGTATTAAACAATAACGGAGGGATCGATTAGATGGCATCGTTATTACATAAATACATAGACAGGGAAGAATACGAATCATACGAAGACTTCAGCAAAAACTTCCACATAAACGTACCGGAGGACTTTAACTTTGCATATGACATCGTAGACACATATGCACGCCAACAGCCCGATAAGGTAGCACTTTCATGGTGCAACGATGAAGCAGACAAGGTATTCACATTCAAGGACCTGAAAACATTGAGTGACAAGGCGGCAAATTTCTTCAAATCAATAGGAATTAGCAAAGGAGACACAGTACTCCTGACACTAAAGAGCCGATATGACTTCTGGTATTGTATGCTTGCACTACACAAACTGAAAGCCATAGCAGTACCGGCAACACACATGCTCAAACCGGAAGACATAGAATATCGTATAACCGCCGCAGGAATCAAAACAGTAATAGTAATCAGGGAAGATGGTGTTCCTGAAAACTATGCTGAAGTAGAAGAAACGCTGGGATTAACATTAAACAAAATATTCGTAGGAGATGAAGAAAAAGACGGATGGTACAATCTACGAAAAGAAGTTGAAAAAGCATCACCAACTCTGGAAAGACCAGTTTATGACGATGATTCTGTAGAGGACACCTCAGTAATCTTTTTCTCATCAGGATCAACAGGACAGCCAAAAATGATAAAACACAGCTTTGGATATCCCCTTGCACACATCGTAACATCACACTACTGGCATCAGGTAGTTGAAAACGGATTACACTACACAATAGCAGATACAGGATGGGGAAAAGCATTATGGGGAGAAATATACGGACCATGGATATCCGGTTCGGGAATATACATATATGATTATGAAAGATTCCATCCATTTGAAGTATTATCCAAAGCATTAGACCATAAAATCACAACACTATGCTGTCCACCAACAATGTACAGGTTTTTCATCAAAGAAAACATAGACAACCTGGACTTCACATCATTGCAGCACGTTACAACAGCAGGCGAACCATTAAACGATGAAGTCTTCTACAAATTCAAAGAATTAACAGGACTCAACATAAGAGAATCATTTGGCCAAACAGAAACCGTAGCAACAATAGCAAACTTCCCATGGTTGGACATTAAACTGGGATCAATGGGAAAACCGGCACCATTATTTGACATAAAACTAATAAACAATGACGGTCAGGAATGTGACGTGGGAGAAGAAGGAGAAATAGTATTTGACATATCAGAAGGTTATCCATTAGGATTATTCAAGGGATACTATAACAATGAAGAAAAAACCAATGAAACAATATACGATGGATACTACCATACAGGAGACTCCGCATGGAAAGACGAAGACGGATACTACTGGTATAAGGGAAGAATTGATGACATAATCAAAAGTTCCGGATACAAGATAGGACCATACGAAGTAGAAAGCGCATTACTCTCACATAGTGCAGTATTGGACTGTGCAGTAACAGGAATTCCACACCCGATAAGAGGACAAATAGTTAAGGCAACAATAGTGCTAACCGAAGGATACACAGCATCCGAAGAATTAACAAAAGACATACAAAACCACGTAAAACATGTAACAGCACCATACAAATATCCTAGAGCAATAGAATATGTTGATGAACTGCCAAAAACTATAAGTGGAAAAATAATGCGTAAAAAAATAAGAAAAGCAGATGAAGAAAAATACAAAGAAGAATAAACAATCCCTCTTCAATTTCTTCTATTCAAACGCTTCAAATCATCAATATAATCTTCCAATATTTCCCCCGAAATATAACTGTCCAAACCTAACTCTTTTTCAGTTTCAACCAGATCATCTAAAGTTAACAGATTCAAAGCCTTACAAATATCAATTCTCCTTAAAGCCTTCTTAGTATAAGGTCGTTTAGACTCCAGAAATACAATGCTCCTCAAAA